>JANPJH010000112.1:0-51994 GCA_031425415.1 Chamaesiphon sp. VAR_61_metabat_425
CTTGGTGTCGTCGTTTGAGTCGAGATCATGAAGGTTTGCCTGAGACCTCTGAGATGTGGATTTATATTGCGATGATTCGTATTATGGTTCGTCGTCTAGCATAATTTCATACCTCTCTCTGACTTTTCAAACACCCTCTAACAACACATCGGTAAATACCAGGTCATATTTGAGGACAGTGGGGGAACTAGCCAGCGCATGAAATAACTTTTTGGCACGATCGCCCAGCAAGGTATCATCTTCGAGAATATGTACGACTTTGCCACTATCCCGACCGCGTTCGAGCGCGCGGAGATGACTGAGCCAACAGCCGATTACCCCAGGTCTGGCGATATTCGGTGCGACCGCACTACCTTCTACACCTGCGACGCGCTGATATTCTCCCGCCAAGCCAGCAACTTGAAGCTGTCGTTCTAGCTCCTGTCGCCGAATGGTGGAGTGGTCGAGATTGATCCACAGTCCACAAATGTTGCCAATCTCCGACGTTGAAACTGAAGATTTTGCCACAGGTGCGGCAGACCTGAGCCAAGCATATCGATCGAACAGTTCGCCCAACTTGCTAACTTGTCCGGCCGAATCGACCGCATCATTTTGGCCGACATGGAGAGTGCCAGGTGGGTCTGATTCCGGCCAAGGACGGGCATTCAGCGTCTGAAAAATCCGATCGTGAATTAGACATCGATCGCGAATCAGCGGCCAAACACTGTCGCGGAGAAACCACTGATCGATATTGGCAGTTTCCATCCGCCCAGATTGATATTGGCGCACCAGTGGCATCACCGCTGGTAATAAACCCGCTCGACCGCCCCACATCCCCGCTAAAATCAAGTCAGTATGCGTCCAGTAGTCGCGCATGATATGGAACCAGCAATCGCCAGCCAACCATTCTGCCACCGCTTTCGCCTCGCGCTGATTGACGACAGCATCGGCATCGCGGACGAGAAACCGGCGCACAGTCAGATCGTTAGCAACTTGAAATCGCCAACACAATTTTTCTCGCAGCGATCGATCTGGCTCCTCGATAACTACTTGCCCACCCTGCGCTTGGGCAAAAGCGATAAATTCAGCCGGAACGGTATTGTCTAGATAAAAGCGACATTGCCAGCCCGGATACACCACCGGAGCTTCCAGCAGATTCCTGACTGCACCCCGCAGGTAGGTAGGATTATTCCCCCACAGCGAAAAGGCAATAATATCCTGTCCCTGATGTTGATTATCCCAAGTTTGCGGCGATATATCCGGCCAGGACAAACTTGCCGTCGGAGATTGACAGCCATCTGCTTTGAGATCGAGAGCGCGTTCTCCCGCTTGTTTGGCTTCTGCCCATCTACCCAATTTGGAGAGCGCGCTAGTTAACCCATCCCAAGCATTCACCCCAGTAGGATTCCGCTGTACCACCAACTGAAAATCCTCAATAGCACCAGCCAGATCTCCCGTTCTAATCCTTAATACGGCTCTGTTTTCCAACGTTTCCAGATCGTCAGGATATTGCTGGAGTAACCTAGTCAGAACTTCCTCTCCAGCCCCAAAATCACCGAGTTGATATAGGTAATAAGCTAGGTGTAAGCAAGGCACAAGCGGCAGTTTGTCCTGTTTTGGCGATCGATTAATCACTGCCAAAACTTCGTCAATGGCTCCTTGAGTATCACCTCGTTGCCATTTTGATTGGGCCTGGTGTTTCCAGTTGTGAGCATCTGCGGCGGTATCTGGGAGTACTTTATTCATAGCGGGACATGCGAGAATTGAGGAAGACAACTAGCATTTTAATAGTATTACAATACCCAAATCGATCCACTTAATCTGACAGCCGATCTGTCTAGTACTATGCAGCGCAAATTAAGCTACCATTCAGATTCTCCCATCTGTCTTGAAAAAGTGCTCCACTTGCGGCGCACTGTGGACGGGTTCCCCGTTCATAGTGGGACAAGACAGGCAAAGCCCAAGACCGCACTTTTCGCGCCCATCTCTTCTCGAAATAGTATGAGGATTTACGCCGCTTAGCACTAGGGCAAGTTAACATTATTTTGTGATAGCTTGAGATTGAGGAGAGATAGAATAAAAATAATCAAAAATAGAACCAAACCGATCGTGCAAGCATAGCTGAGATCTGGATTAGTTCCAAAACCTTGTTGATAGAGATAATAAACAACCGTTTTAGAACTATTGCGTGGCCCCCCTTGAGTCATTACATAGACTTCTTCAAATATCTTCGTCGCCGCGATCGCGGAAACTACCGCAACCAATAACATATAAGGTCGCATTAACGGAATCGTAATATCCCAATGTTTAGTATAACTATCCGAACCATCGATCGCCGCCGCTTCATATAAATCAGCCGGAATAGATTGGAGTCCAGCCAAATAAATCGTCATATAGTAACCCAATCCCTTCCAAATTGTCACCAGCATCACACTAAATAATGCCAAACCAGGACTAGTTAGCCAGGGAATCGCGGGAATGCCAATCGCTTGCAAAAGTTGATTGAGCAATCCATTCTCAGCATAAATAAACTTCCAGGCAATCCCCGCCACCACCATCGAAATAATCACTGGGACATAATAAGCCGCCCGAAAGAAACTCATCCCTTTTAACTTCTGGTTGACCAAAATCGCTAAAATTAGGGGCACAAATACCAAAATAGGCACCACCCCACACAGATACAACACCGTATTTCTCATCGTTTGCCAGAAGATCTCATCTTTCAGTAATCGATCGAAATTCGCCCATCCTTGCCAACTTGCCGTACCGGCGATCGGGTCATAATTAGTAAAGCTCAGATAAAAAGCCTGTAAAGCTGGTAAAAATACCGTCAAACCTAGCAATAGCAAAGCAGGCGCGAGAAATAAGTAAGGAGTCCAATTAATTTGACGTAGCCGAATCATAAAAATTAGGGGTTAGGGATGAGAGATTAGGGATTAGGGATACTGATAACCAATAACCGATCCCACGTCCCGATTTTGTACTATTGTGTAAAGAGAGTTATCAAATATTTCTGCCATCTGACTCCAACCATCCCCTGCTCAACAGGCATCACTAGCAATATCTTCATGTTTGGTCTTATCGGTCACCTTACCAGCTTAGAACACGCCCAAGCCGTCGCAAAAGACTTAGGCTTTCCAGAATATGCCGACCAAGGGCTGGACTTTTGGTGCAGTGCGCCACCACAGATAGTAGACCACATCAAGGTCACTAGCATTACCGGACAACAAATCGAAGGCTACTACGTCGAATCTTGTTTTTTACCAGAAATGCTAGCAACCAGACGAATTAAGGCTGCGATTCGCAAAATTCTCAACGCCATGGCACACGCCCAGAAGCAAGGGATTGAAATCACCGCTTTAGGTGGGTTTTCCTCAATTATCTTTGAAGAATTTGACCTCCAGCAAAATAAGCAAGTCCGGAATGTGGAACTAGACTTTAGCAGGTTCACCACTGGTAATACCCATACAGCCTATATTATTTGTCGGCAAGTAGAAGAAGGTGCCGCTAAACTAGGCATCGACTTGAGTAAATCCACCGTCGCGGTAGTCGGTGCAACTGGCGACATTGGCAGTGCCGTCTGTCGATGGTTAGACGCTCGAACAGATACTGCCGAGTTATTGTTGGTAGCTCGCAATCAAGAACGGCTCCAGCAGCTCCAAACTGAGCTAGGACGCGGCAAAATCCTCCCACTAGAGCAGGCATTACCCCAAGCAGATATCGTGGTGTGGGTGGCAAGTATGCCCAAAGGGGTGGAAATTGATGCCGTCAAACTCAAACAGCCCTGTCTGCTGATTGATGGTGGGTATCCCAAAAATCTGGGGACAAAAATTGAAGGGAGTGGTATTTACGTGATGAACGGCGGAATTGTCGAGCATTCGCTCGATATTGACTGGAAAATTATGAATATCGTGGCGATGGACACCCCCGCACGGCAACTTTTTGCTTGTTTCGCCGAAGCGATGCTCCTAGAGTTTGAAAAATGGCACACTAATTTCTCGTGGGGTCGCAATCAGATTACGATCGAAAAAATGGATCGTATCGGCCAAGCCTCCCTCAAACACGGCTTTCGCCCTCTATTATCATTCGTCGGCAGCTAATCTCTAATACTAGATGTTAGATAATTCACAACTTAATTTAAGCATTGTCTGAAATTATGATGGTGGTCAATGCCCACCCCCTCTGACCAACCTCCAATTTTCTCCCCTCTCCCCCCTAACATCTACCCCTAAACATGGCTGCTACCGAAAAAAAGCCCTTCTTATTAGAATTTGAAAAACCGTTGGCTGAACTCCAGCAACGGATCGAGCAGATTCGCGAACTTGCTGAAGAAAGCAGCGTCGATGTCTCTAGTCAGATTCGACAGTTGGAGACTAAGTACGTGCAACTTCGTGACGAAATTTTTAGCAGTCTCACACCAGCTCAGCAGCTTCAACTCGCCCGTCATCCCCGTCGCCCCAGCACCCTCGACTATATTCAAGCGATTTGTGATGAGTGGATTGAGTTACACGGAGACAGGCGGGGTAAAGACGATCCAGCATTGGTTGGTGGTGTAGGCAAGCTCAGTGATATTCCCGTAGTGTTGTTAGGGCATCAGAAGGGGCGAGATACGAAGGATAATGTGGCGCGGAATTTTGGGATGGCTGCGCCCGGGGGCTACCGCAAGGCGATGCGCTTAATGGAACACGCCAATCGGTTTGGAATGCCGATTATTACCTTCATTGATACACCTGGAGCCTGGGCGGGATTGGAAGCTGAAGAATTAGGACAGGGAGAAGCGATCGCTTTTAATCTTCGAGAGATGTTTCGTCTAGATGTACCGATTATCTGTACTGTAATCGGCGAAGGTGGCTCTGGTGGCGCATTAGGAATTGGTGTCGGGGATAGATTAATGATGTTTGAACATGCCGTTTATTATGTCGCTAGCCCCGAAGCTTGCGCCTCGATTCTTTGGAAAGATGCCGGGAAAGCCAGTCAAGCTGCGGAAGTTCTGAAAATTACTGCCAAAGATTTAAAAAATCTGGGCATTCTCGACCAGATTTTACCCGAACCTCTCGGTGGTGCCCATGCTAATTCTGTCCAAGCTGCGGACGTTTTGAAAGATGCCATCTTAAAGAACTTAACCGAGCTGCAATTGCTCAAACCAGCCGAACTGCGATCGCGCAGATACGATAAATTCCGCCAGATGGGAGTTTTTAATGAATAGTGCCTAATCACTGCCATCTAAAACTAGTGTTATAATAATCGCGTAACAAAAATTTACATATTGCTCGAATCGGGGCATATTCCCTGGACTAGATGAATCCGATCGCAACAACTAATCGAACGGCATTAATTACGGGAGCTAGCAGTGGGATTGGCAAAGCCACTGCACTAGCATTCGCCAAAGCAGGCATAAACCTGGCATTAGTGGGTCGTTCTGCGGATAAATTAGCCGCAGTCGCCATTGCAGCAGAAGCTGTTGGGGTGAAAGTCAAGACTTACACCGTCGATCTATCCATAGTCGATCGAGTGGCAGCCGAAGTTGCCGCGATCGCCGCAGACTGGGACAATTTAGATATCCTCGTTAATAACGCGGGTATGGGGTACACCAATTCAATTGGCAACACGCCTCTAGCCGATTGGCAGCGGACGATCGACTTGAACTTAACCAGTGTATTCCAGTGCATCCAGGGCATTTTACCCTACATGCGCCAACGGAAGTCCGGAATCATCGTCAACGTCTCCTCGATTTGTGGCAAGCAGGTATTTCCCAATTGGGGGGCATATTCTGTTAGTAAATTTGGTGTAATGGCACTTACCCAAGCTATTGCCAGCGAAGAACGAGTCAATGGTATTCGCGCTACAGCTATTTGTCCCGGCTCAGTTAATACGCCGATTTGGGATACAGATACAGTGCAAGCTGACTTCGATCGCACAGCGATGCTGACACCCGAAATGGTCGCCGAAGGCATCCTCTACGCAGTTCTCGCCCCCGCTGGTGCGGTAGTCGAAGAACTCACTATCATGCCCAGTGGTGGAGCATTTTAGGGAATAGGGTAAAGGGTAAAAAGTACATTAGATTAGTTTATGTACTCCTCACTTACAACTCCCAATTTCCATCTCCCATCTCACTTGCAATATTTATTTAAGACAAAACATGACTATTTCATCTTCCCAAAGTAGTAATAATTCTGCTGCTGGAGATCGACAGATTACTGTCAATACTAGACCCGATCGCAACACCCTTAATGGCGCACAAGCCAAGCTTCACGATCCTGAACAAGTCAGTCTAGAAGACATGATGGCATCAGTGCGCCAGATCATCTTAGGTGTAGGGGAAGATCCAGATCGGGAAGGTTTGCTCAAAACCCCTAAGCGGGTGGCAGAATCGATGCGATTCCTCACCAGTGGCTACAACCAGTCTTTGGAAGATATTATCAATGGTGCCATTTTTGACGAAGGGCACAACGAAATGGTGTTAGTTCGGGACATTAATTTCTTTAGCATGTGCGAACATCACATGTTGCCATTCATGGGCAGAGCGCACGTCGCCTACATTCCCAACCAAAAAGTTGTCGGTTTGAGTAAACTAGCTCGGATCGTTGATATGTACTCCCGCCGGATGCAAGTCCAAGAAAGACTCACCCGTCAAATAGCTGAAGCACTCCAAGCGGTGTTAGAACCCAGAGGTGTCGCCGTAGTAATGGAAGCCAGCCACATGTGTATGGTAATGCGCGGCGTTCAAAAACCAGGTGCTTGGACTGTTACCAGCGCAATGTTAGGCGCATTCCAAGAAGATCAACGCACCAGAGAGGAATATCTCAATCTAATTCGTCATCAACCTTCGTTTATGTAGGGATTAGGGGATAGTGGATAGTGAATAGATCGTAGGTTGGGTTGAAGAATGAAACCCAACACACCTGACCAGGGTATTGGTATATTTGTTGAGTTATTCTTTTTTAGAGGTCTGGTTGTTTGGGTTGAGGCGCGAAATTCAACATTCGCACAATCAATTGTTGAGTTTGTTGGGTTTCGCCTTGCTCAACCCAACCTACGATCTACCCTTTACCCTCCACCCCCGATTTTCGCTTCCGACATCGATCGGAGCAATACTTTACTTCATCCCAACAATCTGCCCATTTCTTGCGCCAGGTAAAAGATAATTGGCAAACAGCACAAACCTTGGTGGGTAAATCGGATTTCGATCGATGGCGAGGCATTTCAGTTATCAATAAACAGTAAATCGTGGCTACCTCTCTCAATCATATCCGGATTATTTTAGTCGAACCAGCAGGTGCCCTGAATGTTGGGTCGATTTCACGGGTGATGAAAAATATGGGATTGACACAACTAGTCATCGTTAATCCTCGGTGTGAGGTATGGGGCGAAGAAGCTACTCGGATGGCGGTACACGCGATCGATTTACTCAAAGCAGCCCAAATCGTTCCAGATTTACCCACCGCGCTAATCGGCTGTACGCGAGTAATTGCCACTACGGGCAGAGATCGAGCCGTCCCCACTCAGTTAGAAACACCCAGACAAGCTCTCCCCTGGCTGATTGAGAGTAGTCAACCAACCGCATTAATCTTTGGGCGAGAAGATAGCGGTTTAACTAATGCTGAATTAAACTATGCCAGCCGGTATATCCGCATTCCCGTTGGATCTGCATACAGCTCTCTCAACTTGGCTCAGGCGGTAGGTGTGTGCGCCTACGAATTGCAAATGTGTGTAAATAGTGGTGCTGTAGACTTGCCTGGGACCATACTTCAGATTCCCCAACAGTTAGATATTGCGCCGGTCGAACTAGTTGAAGGGTATTATCAACAATTAGAAACTTTACTATTAGAAATTGGTTATTTATTACCCCATACTGCTGCTCAGCGGATGGAAAAAATTCGGCGGCTGTATAATCGCAGCCAGCTTTCGCCGAATGAAGTGGCTCTATTACGCGGGATGCTAAGACAAGTCCGGTGGGCAATAGATCGAGAGCCGGGCTAAATTATGACGGTAAGAAGGATGAAGTACAAAGCATGAAAGCAAAGTTTAGTAGTTCTGCTCGCACTCATTCTCTATACTTCAAGAACGCATCTATCCCCATAGATAGAGAATACCCAATCACCAGAGACGAGTAACATCGAGGCGAATTGACCTGCCCCGATTCGATAAAATTAAATCTGTGCTAATTTATCTCTAAATTTGAGATTTCTAGCGTAAACTACAGGTTTAATATCGCTAATTGCAATCTGAAAGGATACAGCAACCATCGATCGACTCTTTCCGCCCCCGATTCCTGACCTATGACTACTGCCCAACCACTGGTGCCTCGCTATCTCTGGGCTGCCGAGCGTCAAGCAACCTGGATTCCAGCCGATCGGCTGGTTGAAGATCGATATCATGTAATTTCCCCCCAATTGTGGCTCGATACTAGGCCCCAAGAGCCGCCAGAGGTATTATTACCCCTGCCTAGTCAAGCCCTTGCTTATGCTCATTTGTATCCTTATAAGCTGCATTTACCGCAACTGCATGGTTTTTGTTCGCTGAAACGATCGGGTGAAGCGATCGAAATTCCCCTGCTCGAAAATATTCCGATCGATTCTGATGGCAAACTATTGCCCAGCCTAGTCGAAGCTTGGAGTCAATCCACAGCCTTAAATCAAGCCTATTGGTTGTGGCAAGTTATTAACCTCTGGGCACCTTTGGCCGGAACGGGAGTTTTGTCAAGCTTGGTGGTGATGGACAATCTCCGCGTTGACGGTTGGCGAGTACGGCTGTGCGAACTGATTCCCGACCAAAATACTGCTATCCATAAGGTTACACTCTCTAAACTTGGTACGCTCTGGCTCCAAACCCTCCCTGCTGCCGCGCCAGAGATTGTCGAGCAACTTCGCAATCTATTTGCCAGAATGCAGGCTGAACAGGCATCCTTGCGAGATGTTGCTGCCACTCTGAACAAAATCTTGCTGACTCAAGCAGCCCAACTCCCCTTGGAGTGGAAACTTGCTGGCGGTACCGATACTGGCGCAACCCACCAACATAACGAGGATTCTTATTACCCAACGCCGATCGAACTAGCTCACGATCCTACTGGCGGTAAGATCGCGATTATTTGTGATGGCGTTGCCGGACATGAAGGTGGAGAAGTTGCCAGCCAGCTAGCTGTCAAATTACTCAAAATCCAGACTCAAACTCTGTTTGATGATTTGAGTAATAGTCGTAACATCACCTCTCCCGATCAGATTTGTAATATGATTGCCGCGATCGTCCGCGTGGTCAACAATACTATTACTACCCAAAACCAAAGCCAAGGGCGGGCAGATCGTCGCCGGATGGGCACTACAATGGTGATGGCGATTCAAGTCAATCAGCAGATTCAAACCAGAAAGGGGATTGGCAATTCTCATGAAATTTATGTCGCCCATGTCGGTGATAGTAGGGCCTACTGGATTACCACCAATCGATGTCAATTGCTAACCCTTGATGATGATATTGCGAATCGGGAAGTCAAGCAAGGGCGTGATGTCTCTTGGCGCAGTGCAAATCGTCCCGACGCAACTGCGCTCACCCAAGCCTTGGGGATGAAATCTGGCGAAATGATTCAGCCAACAGTGCAACGGTTTATGGCGATCGAGGATGGGATTTTATTGCTGTGTTCTGACGGTTTGAGCGATCGTCATGTCGTCGAAAATTCTTGGCAAGAATATGCCCATAATATTCTCAAAACTGGCATCCCCCTCGCCGAAGCCGTCCAATCTTGGTTGGCTCTGGCTCATCGAGAAAATGGTGATGATAATATCTCCCTATTACTGATGTCTTGTCGAGTGTCTCCAAAGACAGCAAATAGCCACAGTAGTCAACTTGTTAGAGTCGATGCTGATGATGAATTAGATTCAGATGATTTTGAGCTTGAGACTAGCTCGAAATTTCAATTCAGTAAAATGCTGACTCGGCTGTTATTGCTAGTTACAGTCCTCGGTTTGTTGGCTTCTGGGACAATTGCGATCGCTATTCTTCGACCCAATTGGATCCATAACTGGCAATATCAGATCGATCGGTCAAAATGAAATCGGGCATTATTCCCACTAACCTCCACAGCCTAACCGTAATAAATCGATCGATACATCAACTAATTGGTAGCTACTTATGAGAGAATGAGAAATCACCAACTAAATTCTTGCGATCGAAAGGAAATCAGGTGAGGAACATGACCACCCAATCGATTCAGGGTCATCAAGCATCACCGATTTTAAGTAACATAGGTATCTTAGTAATATGCAAGTAGGCGACCGCGTTCGTGTCAACACATCTGTAGTTATTTATCACCATCCCAAATATCGGGGTGAAGCCTTCGATATTATCAACCAAGAGGGCACGATCGACAAAATTGCTACTGAATGGAAAGGTCGCCCCGTCAGTGCTAATTTTCCTCTAATCGTCAAATTCGATAATGACAAACTTCGGGCGCACATGCGGGAAGATGAACTGGAACAGATCTAGGGATTAGGGGTTAGGGAAATGATAATTTTCTGTCCCCCTACCCCGCCAATCGATAAAACCAATCCTCAACTAAATCTCCCCAGGCGGATTGAGAAAAGACTGTTTCGGCTGCATAACGACAGGCTGACCGATCGATCCGATCTAGTCTACCGATCGCCGCCACTAAACCATCTACACTGTCCGGTTCGACTAAAAACCCGGTTTTACCATCCTCAATGATTTCGGCTGGGCCGCCGCGCCGATAAGCGATGACTGGGACACCACAAGCCAGAGCCTCGATCGCCACATTGCCGAATGCTTCCACCCAACGGGGAGTCATTAGCATCCCCCGACAAGTACGGAGGATTTGTTGTAATTTATGAGTTGGCAAAAAGCCAAGATATTCAATTGGGGCTGTCGGATAATCGCGTTGGATCTGCTCCCAGTAGGCGACATCCTGAATTTTGCCCATAATTTTTAGGGTAATTCCCGTACGCTCAGCGGCAGCTACAGCATCTTCTAACGCCTTTTCGGGAGAAATACGCCCCAACCAGGCTAGAGAGTCTCCAGGCGTATCACAGTACTCATATACAGCCGGATCGACACCACTACCACCCATCACAAAACATCGATCGGCAAAACTAAAAGTTTCGGCTTGAGTGCGAGTACATACGCCAATCGTACCAGGAAAATTGATTGCGACTCGTTCGATCGCCAGATCGATCGCCTCGATTTGCGAACCCATGCTCACAAAATGGGCAATGGGGATATCAAAAAACGGGACGAGATAAAACGGCAGCCAATCAAAGGCTGTATTAAAAATAATGTCATAATCTCGCTGAATTTCTCGTGCCTTTGCCCACATATTAGCCAGCACCGGATTGCTAGGCATCATAATTGGCGCAGCATTAGCTTGAGTTTGAGCCGTAAGTTGGAGTTCTCCCGGAATTGGCAAGATGGAAAGATCTCCCAACGCTGAACCTGCTGGCGCGATAATATCGATCTCATGTCCGCGACTGCGAAGTTCCCTAGCTAAATTAGCAATCGTCAATTCCACACCACCCCCTAACCCAGAACCTAAGGCACCAACGGGAGTAGAAAGAATCAGAATTTTCAGTTTACGGTCGATCGAGCGAGTATTCACAGGGATTCAGTATTGATGCCATTCACCATTTTACCCCGTGAGATCGAGACAGCGATGATTAACTAAATATCTTCGCTTCTATGCCCTAACTTCCGACTGTTTCGTTTAAATGCACTCTTAGTATCGGGGTCGAGTAAACTCCAGATGCTTAGCGTTCCAGAAAAGAAGAACATAATACTAGACACGTATAAAATTGAGACGATTAGAGCCAACCACCAAGCCCAGATTTTGAATTGACGGAGATGGAAAATTAAAACTTCTAACACCATCCCGATCGCAAAAATTCCCACTCCTACCCACAAACTATGCAAGATCGCATGTGGATCGATAACATCCAATCTTCCTTCCGGTACGCCAGTTAAAATATCATAAGGATTGCGGAGGAGTAAAACTAAGAAAACATATAAATACATCACCAATCCTGCATTCCAACGGAGGCGTTGCAGACGACTCCAGTAGGTAATAATGCCAACTAGACCGGAAATCGCGATCGTATCGAACCAAAAATGTAAATTGGCATGAGGGGTAGGAATACTGCCACTATTGAAGACAAACATTAAAACCAATAGACTAACAGGTACAGAGCGTAAGCTCCAAACTGTCACCATTAGTGAAGTTGGCATTGTCATGTTTGGTAATAACATCAATCTAACTGGTGGAGTTTAATAGAGAATTAGTGAAAATCTAGAATAAATTGAATAGATGATGATTGGGCTGAAGTTGTAACGATACGGTCGTAAATGCAGAGATGCTAATCAAGAAAATTTAGCAAGTTCTCAACTTCGATCGCGTAAATACTGACTCAGAGCATCCATCAAAGCTGCGGTCGAGATACCTATCCGCTATCATAGCAAACACGCCTGAGATGGAATCCGCCAAAGTACTGACACCAGATGCGTCGCTTTTGCCTAGTCGAAATCATCAGGGGTAATTACCCTAGATTCTCATCCTGAGAAGCTACGCCAACGATTTTTAGACAGCAAGTTTTGCTAGAGTGTAAGAATAAAGACTGCAAGGGTATAGGGACTGAACACGATGGCAGGCAAACTTTTACTAGTAGATGACGAACCTGGATTGCGGGAAGCCGTCCAAGCCTATCTCGAAGATAGTGGGTACCTCGTTCAAGTGGCCAGTAGTGCCAAGGATGCCTGGGAATTGTTGCAACAACAGTTACCTGATTTAGTAATTTCTGATGTGATGATGCCCCAAGTAGATGGCTATCAGTTTCTCAAACAGATGCGGGACGACGACAGGTTTAAGGCAACACCCGTAATTTTTCTGACAGCACGCGGGATGAAAGCCGATCGAATTTCGGGCTATCAAGCTGGATGTGATGCTTATCTATCCAAACCTTTCGATCCTGATGAGTTGATTGCGATCGTCCAAAACTTGCTAGAACGGCGGACTGCGGCAGTAGCCACTTCCCAAAATCCAGAGATGGAAGGCATTGCCAAACAAATTGCTGCCGAACTCCGAGGAATGCTCAATCCAACTAGTGGCATCGTCAGAACTCCACCCCCAATTCGGATCGATTTGACTCCCCGCGAGCAGAGTGTTTTAGATTTGGTCGCAGCGGGATTGATGAACAAGGAAATTGCCAAGCAACTCGAAACAAGCGTGCGCAACGTAGAGAAGTACGTCAGTCGTCTATTCGGCAAGACAGGCACCAATAGTCGGACTGAATTAGTGAGATATGCCTTAGAACATGGCTTAACAAATTAAGAGATTTGGCGATTGACGATCGAGTCAACCCAATTCTTGCTGAAGGCGGAAGCTATTTTTCTGGGTTGGGCGGGTAATATAGGCGGGAATACTACAATCATCGATCGGATGAATGACCGTCCAATTCAAATAGAAAGATTTTTAGAAATCGATCGCCTTCTCCGCGAACGAGCACGACAGACAAGTGATAGTTTAGCTCAATATTTAGAAGTCAGCAGCCGCACGATTCGTAGCGATCTCAATTGGCTGCGATATCGCTACTATGCGCCGATGGTCTATTATTTTTTGTCCTAAATAACCTGCTGAATGTGGGTTCAACGATGTCCCCTTTTCTGCTTGGGTAAATCGCCACTAGCTTGGCGGTAACGGTTAACATCGATCCCTAAGACCGAACTCACCGTTCCCGTCCTTAGATCGGCGATTGCTCGTCCGTGGATGCCAACTAGATTACCCCGTCTGTCCAAAATCGGCCCGCCACTCATACCGGGTAAAGCACTAACTGTATACACTAGTGCATATCCATCGCGAGGTTTATCAATCCGCCCTGATAGATTTCCCACCAGAAACTGATAAGCAGAATTGGGCAATTGGGGACTGGGATCGGCCCAACCAGAAACGTATAGTGCTTGTCCTTCATTCAATCTGTCGGAATTACCAATTGCCACCACCGGATAGCGATACCGACTTCTAAATTCTAAGATGGCTAAATCTAGATTGGCAACTCGATCGATTGTTGGCACCAATACTAGATGCTTTTTGCCATCCATCGTCTGAACTGTCGATCTGTCCGTAGATGACAATTTTCCGCTCATCGGACTCACCACATGCCAATTAGTCAAGACCGAATAGCGATCGCCTTGATGTCTAATAATTACACCAGAACCAGTATTTTTCCCGTCAATCCTCACTGTGACTGTTTTGGCGACGTAACTAACATTCGGTACTAAAATTTGCCACAGCGCATGGCTAGTAAATATCCCCGCACCAACGAGTGCTACGATATTCAGTACCCCAGCGGTAATGTTAGTTCGACTGAAATCCTGACTGTTCACAATTCACAATTCACTATCCACTACTCACCCAATAACCGATTGACACTCACATAAGCATCGCCATTGCGGTACTGGATTAGTTGTGAGCCGCTTAAATTAATAATCTGACCAGAAGCGCGCGCGCGGAGATCGAGCAGTTGCTGAAGGGTTTGACCGGAGTCTGTACCTTTGGGAAGTGTCACTAGAACACTTTGATTAGGACAAGTATTGCCACTTACCCCAGTATCGGCACATATTACTGGATAAGTATTGACATTACCAGTGCGAATAAATTTTAGTTTACCATTTCGATTAAAGCGATCGAGTCTAGCCGATACTTCTGTGCAACGCCGATCGACACTATTATATCGTCCAGAAAATGACTTAACCCAGCGAATCATGGGGATATTACCCCGCACTGTCTTAACTACTATAGTTGGCACTCCATTGATGTGTTCGCAGCGAAACTTGCGGCTGGATTTTGCCTGAGCAAGCTGTGATGGCCTGATTTCGTTGGCAGAGCCGCTACCGTCGGGTATTGTAGTCAATGTCAACCCAATTAGTAGGATCGGCGATAATTTGCGTGCTAAAAAGGGCATTATGAATAGGATAGGTCGATGCAAGCGATCGTTCATAACAACTAAACCGCAGCTATAAAGTTATCGATCATTATAGACAATATCCTCAATGAATTTCATTATCATTGACCTAAAACCTACTTAGATAAATCAGCCAGATGTATTAGCCCAGCAGTGATGATAATCACATAATTTTCTAAAAGTCCATGCATCAAATTATAAGTAGACTTTTAAATCTTAAATTGTAAATTCGATACTCGCCTTCGCCATTGAACTGAAATATTATGTTGGGGACTACGATTCACGCTCATTACAAAATAATTAAATTTCTGGGAATGGGACGCTCCGGCTCAGCTTCCTTAGTTGAAGATCTAGATCTACCAGAATCTCCGCATTATCTGATTAAACAATTCCAAGGCAGCGATGATAATTTAGTCGCAAAATCACTGAATCAAAGGCTATTTGAGGCGCAGGTATCGATCCTATATAAGGTAGGTCAACATCCGCAAATTCCTGCCTTAGTTGCTAAGTTTGAGGAAGATGGTAATAAATATCTAGTGCGTGAATACATTGAGGGTGAACTATTGAGTCAAGAATTAGCCCAAGACTTTATCTGGACACAGACTCAGGTGTTTGATTTCCTGATGGATTTAATGGGAATTTTAAGTTTTGTACATAGCTTTAAGTATATTCATCAAGATATTAATCCTAAAAATATTATCCGACGGAAGGATAATGGTAGATTTAGTTTAATTGGCTTTAGCGCAGCTAAGGATCTCGGTAGTGTCCAGCATAATATCCCTAGTCAGAACAGTAATGGACAGGTGAATATTGCGATCGGGACTCCGGGTTATATTCCTTATGAGCAAGAGCAAAATATTTCACAATTTAATAGTGATATTTATGCAGTAGGCGTAATTGCAATTCAAGCACTTACTAACAAATTTCCAATCTCTCAAGATCCGCGTAGCTATGAGTTGTCATGGCGCGATGGGGTAAATATCAATCTGCGATTAATGAATATTATCGATAAAATGGTTCGTCCTGACTATCGTAATCGCTATCAATCAGCACTAGAAGTATTGGGAGATCTGGAGTCTTTTGCACTGACTCAAATACCCCCAAGTAAATTTGACAAGCTCAAGCCTTATCTATTTTTTGGGATGGCTGCTAGTACTTTGTTGATCGGATTTTCTGCTATGAAATGGCTCTCCGCTGCGGCTAATAAGCCGCAATTATCACCGTCAGTATCTCTAATGAGTAGTACTCCAATTAGTAAGGATTTAGCTTCAAATAGAAAGAATAATCTTGGTTGGCAAACTTATCTAGATCCTTCAGCCAAAGTTAAAATTAAATACTACCCCACTTGGCATCTTGAAGATATTCATAATCTCGTTACGGGCGAGAATGTCCTGTTTAGCAGTCCCCAGCAAAATTCGGCAGATAACTATCGTGAAAATGTTTCAATTCGGGTGGAAAACTTAACTAATTCCCAAACTAGTTTAGCCGATTATACTAAATCGGCGATCGCAGAAATCGGCAAGTATTATAAAGAGGCAAAAGTTGTCGAATCTAGCTCAATTTTACTGTCAAAAAAACCAGCCAATCTTGTCGTGTACACGGGTAAAGACGAAAATGGTATCCAAATCAAAAATCTTGAAGTGTGGACGATCGATCGCGGTAAGGCTTATATTCTAACTTACAAGGCAGAACCAACACATTACTATACGTTTTTGCAAACAGTAATGACTATGATTAATTCTTTCGAGTTAACCAATTAGACAGTCGAGAGTCTGTTGAATTAGAAATTTAATTCTAGTTCAACAACTCCTTAGTATATATGTGTGGCTTAACTATTAAAAGTTCTACCATTAAAGGTGGTTTTGCTAGTTAAAATCTTACTTTGTTTTAATCGCCAACCTTGAGGAGTTTTCATCCAAATGTCGCTAGATGTTTGATCGATGATAATTTTGTTAATTCCAGCAATTGTCCCTTCTGTTCGCTGTTCAATTGCGACATCTATTCCTTCAGGTTTGACAATAATGTTCTTGATTGTTGCCTTGTTCGATGTTAGCTTAATGCTAAACCGATTGAATAAATTGTCATAGTGTGTCCGAAACTCTTCTAGTGTTTGCTTCTCACCTTTTGAATTAATGCTGACATAATCTGGTGTAAAATATGCAGTTGCTCCTTTAATATCTTTACGAACAAAAGCAGCGTTAATTTGATTATAATTAGTCTGAATGAGCGGCTGGATTTTTAACTTAGTTTGAGCTACTGCTGGTTGAAGCGAGATAATCGCAGCAGTACCCATTACTGTAGCAAGCAAGACATTTTTAGTGAAGGATTGCATCATTTTAGTATTATTAATACTGGTTGAGGGCATTACCTTATTGGACGCAAACAGGCTCTTATCAGTTCCCCAGTAGATCTACTAACTCACAAAATCCAGCCACTTCTGGTAGTTTAGTTAGATATCGTGGTTGATGTGTTAGTTCGTTAGTATAATGTTGAATATTGGCAACTCCGATTGAGTGAGTAAATAGTTGAGGATCAAACATGCTAGCATCATTTGGACTATCCCCAACTGTGACTATCTGGCTCGGTTTAAGTTTAGGAAAATGCTGTTTGAGAACTTGTAAAATTCCTTGGGCTTTATCCTGTTTAATTGGCTTAATATGGCATTGTACCGTGCTGTAGGTAAATCCCCAACCCCATTGTTCGCATTGACTGGCAATCTCCCACAATTGACTGACATTGACTCCAGCTACATCAAATGTCCAATCAGTAATCCGAAACTGATTATCTACTGATTCTTCTATTTGAGGATAGCGTTCTTGCAATTCCCAAAATATATTTGCCAACTTTTCTCGGTGTTCGCTAATACTTTTAATCGGGGTAATAAAATCAAATTCACCTGATGGATAAAAAAATAGTCCTCCATTTTCAGCGATCGCACCTGCCACAGGTAGATAATTATTTAAAGCACTCACCCAGCCAGCGGATCTACCAGTAACTAGCAATAACTCTAAACCTTTAGCATTAATTAGATCGATCGCGTGTAATAATTCGGGAGTGAATTTATCATTACGAGTCAGTGTCCCATCGATATCCGTAGCAATCAGCCGAATATCTTTGAGCCGCTCTGCTGTTAAAGGTAAACTATTTTCCATGATTTAATTATATTTCTACAATAAATCCCCTCCGGAGAGGGGTAGCCCAGCAGGGGGTAAGTAAAACTTCGCGTGTACTGATTAACTAACCCCTAATTTAAGCAATCTACTCCGCAGTCGGAGCGTGTAAACCACATTCTTTCTTCGTCGCTTCTTCCCACCACCAGCGTCCTTCCCGTTCGTGCTGTTGCGGGAGAGTTGCTCGCGTACAGGGTTCACAACCGATACTGATAAAACCCCGCTCATGGAGAGAGTTATAGGGTACTTCCAATGCGCGAATATACGTCCACACATCCGCAGATGACCAGTTGGCGAGGGGGTTAAACTTAACCAGGGAATGGTCTGGTGTCGAAAAAGCTCCATCAGCCTGAATACTCGGCACATTTGCCCGTGTGGAAGGACTTTGATCCTTCCGTTGTCCAGTAATCCAGGCATCGAGGGTACCTAATTTACGCCGCAGGGGGGCAACTTTGCGAACACCACAACATTCTTGGTGTCCATCTTCATAGAAACTAAACAAACCTTTTGCCTTAACCAAAGCTTCAACGGGAGCCGCTTCTGGATATACGACATCGATCGCGATACCATAGTGTTTTCTGACTCGATCGATAAACTGATAAGTCTCTGCATGGAGACGACCTGTATCTAGACTAAAGACTTTGACATTAGGATTAATCTTGAATGCCATGTCAATCAGGACAACATCTTCAGCCCCGCTGAAAGAAATAGCAATATTATCGAATAGGCTTAATGCCCGTTCTAAAATCTGCTGCGGGCTTTGTTGGCTGAGTTCGATATCTAGAGCTGGAATGTCAAGGGTGGCGATAGTTTGGGTCATAGTGTGCGCTCTTTAAAATTTAAGGATTGTTACTGACATCCTCACATTTTACCAACTCACAGCCACTCAGCTAGATTGTTTCTGTGCCTGGTAGGGGCAAACCCTCTAGACTACCCCATGCGGCAATTGTTTATAGTCAAAATCGGTATGGATTTAGTCGAGCGAATCATGTTTTCCAATAGCATAAGTATTTACCCAGACTACCTTAAAAAATCTCTTTATTTAGTTCAAATTTTATGCACTTGATTTTGTATAGTAAAGTAGGCTGTCATCTGTGTGCCGGCTTACAAGAAAAGTTAGAGCAAATTACCGCGATCGAGATTCAGCTAGAAATTAGAGAAATAACTACTAATCCTGACTGGTTCGATCGATACCAATACGAAATACCTGTACTATATCTTCAAGTTAACGGAATCGAAAAACTGATTCCTCGGTTCTCCCCTCGCGCTAGTGTGAGCAATGTGCAACAAAATTTACAGCAATACGCGCTCGATAATGGGTAAAAATTAAGTTCACAGATCTGCCTGACAACATTTATCCCCAATCCCATGAAACTAAGCGAACTCCTAGCTCACGGTCAAATTTCCCACACCAGTATACACCCCAATTTAGATCTGGAAGTAACTGGGCTAAAAACTAACTCCCATACATGCACCGCTGGGGACTTATTTATCGGGATGCCAGGGACGCGAGTTGATGGCGGTGAATTTTGGCAAGGTGCAGTAGCAGCAGGGGCAATTGGAGCCGTAATTTCGGCTGCCGCAGCAGAGGTACATCCGCCCACAGCTAATGATTGTGTCGTCACAGCCACAGATATGACTGCCGCTTGCGCGAAGCTTGCTTGCGCCTTTTATAACTACCCCGCCCGCACACTCAAAATGGTCGGTGTGACTGGGACAAATGGCAAAACTACGACTACCCACATTATCGAATATCTCCTCGCCCAGGCAAATATCTCTACAGCCCTACTGGGTACGCTGTACACGCGCTGGCAAGGTTATCAAAAGACAGCGACTCACACCACCCCTTTTGCCGTCGATTTACAACAACAACTCGCCCAGGCATTGAGTGCTGGCTCTCAAGTCGCCTTAATGGAAGTGAGTTCTCACGCATTAGATCAGGGGCGAGTGCTAGGTTGCCCATTTGAAGTGGGTGTATTTACCAATCTCACTCAGGATCACTTGGATTATCACCAGAATATGGAGAATTATTTCCAGGCAAAGGCATTACTCTTTAGTCCAGAATATTTGACTGGACGGGCGATCGTCAATCTGGATGATGAATATGGGAAACGCTTAATTAGTCAAATTCCCGCACGCCAAGTCTGGAGCTACAGTACGACTGACGCAACTGCCGATCTGTGGACAAGCGACCTAGAATATCAGCAGACTGGAGTAAAAGGAACACTCCATACACCCCAGGGTGAAATCTCCTTCAGTTCCCCTCTAGTCGGCGACTACAACCTCGAAAATCTCCTCGCTGCGGTGGGGACAGCACTACACTTAGGCATGGGCTTAGAAGCGATCGTTAGTGCAGTAGCCGACTTCCCTGGAGTGCCGGGACGAATGGAACGAGTCCAAGTCTCACCAGCACAGGATATTACGGCGATCGTGGACTATGCTCACACCCCTGATAGTCTAGAAAGCTTGCTCACTGCCGCTCGGCCATTTATTACCGGACAAGTGATTTGTGTATTTGGCTGTGGTGGCGATCGAGATCGGACAAAACGCCCCCAAATGGGTAAAATAGCTGCGGATTTAGCCGATCAAGTCGTGGTAACTTCTGACAATCCGCGCACCGAAGATCCGGCTCAAATCCTCAAAGATGTGGTCGCTGGAATCAGCCGCACCGATGGAGTTGAAGTAATTGCCGACAGAGCCGCAGCCATCGCCCATGCCATTTCGATCGCCAAATCGGGCGATGGGGTGTTAATTGCAGGTAAAGGACATGAAGATTATCAGATTTTAGGGACTGAAAAAATTCATTTCGACGATCGCGAACAAGCTCGGACTGCTCTGATTGCCAAATTTGGGGGCTAGGAAGTTAGGCTTTAGACTTTGGCTTTAGGCGTTGGAATTAGCTAGTAACTACTGTGCGCTGTTCACCGATCGATCGCCCTAATCCCTAAAACCTAATCCCTAAAACCTAATCCCTAACCCCTATTCACTAACCCCCATTGATGGAAACTACTTCAGATCCCAACCTAAACCTAGGCGAATTCAAAGATGAATTAATTGCCCATCTGATGCAAGAGTTATGTACGCCATTAACTAATATTAAAACGGCCCTCAAATTATTAGAATCTCCAGCCCTAAAACACTTGCAACGGCAAAGATATCTGGAGTTGATTAGGGGTGAATGCGATCGCCAGAACTCATTAATTCATGGTGCTGTGCGGCTATTGGCTCTCGAACGTTCGCCAGAGCAAGTAGGAATCGAAGCAATTCAGCTAGCCCAAATTATCCCTGGCTTAGTGAGTACTTATCAACCGTTAGCCGAAGAAAAAGGAATTAGGTTGGGTTACATGATTCCTGATGATTTACCCAAAATTTATTGTGTCGAGATGTGGCTGCGGCAAATCACGATCGAGCTATTACATAATGGACTGAAATATACCTCCGTTGATGGACAAGTTTTCGTGAAAGCTTCCGTCCAGGGAGAATATGTGCAATTAGAGTTTAGGGATAGTGGGATTGGCATCTCCTCCGCCGAGATTCCTCGAATTTTCGATCGGTTTTATCGCGTTCGTAATTTACCCGATGAAGAAAATAATGGTGCGGGTTTGGGTCTAACGATCGTCCAAAACATTCTGCTGCGTTGTGGTGGATCGATTTCTGTCGTCAGTCAAGTTGGGGCTGGTTCTAAATTTAGGGTATTACTACCAACGCGAAAAAAAGATGAGGTTTTAGGGAATTGAGGCTGTTGGGGCTGTAGGACATAGATATATTCATCACGGACAACTCCGAATGAATAGTCTACACTGACTTCTAGCCAACATTAATCAACTTTATCCCCTAACCTGTGCGTTTATCCAAACTCAGATTATCGCGATTGTTTTTGTGGGCAGGTAGCAGTTCCAGCTACAGACAGAATTGCCAAAAACTAGCAATCCCAGTCCTCCTACTGGGATGTATATTAATATTTCTCACCAGTATTTACGCTCACAAGATCGAACCAAATTGGCTGGAAGTCAAGCAAATTAATCTGACCCTACCTCACTTAGATCGAGCCTTTGCGGGTTATCGGATCGTCCAACTGACAGATTTGCATGTTGGGGATGGAATCAACCGTGCTCAGCTAGCTAAAATCGTCAAGACTGTGAACGATCTGCATCCGGATACAATCGTCCTGACTGGAGATTATGTAACTCGATCGCCGACAGTTCATGCTGAGTTGTTAACTAGCACTCTGGCAGGGATGCACGCCCGCGATATTACTTTAGCTGTGTTAGGCAATCATGATGTTTGGAACTTTAATTCTCCAGTGGTAAGTAAGTCTATCGTCGATGCTGGTGTGATGCTCCTGGAAAATAGCGTCTACACCTTGCACCGCAATCGGTCGCTCCTCAGCATCGCGGGTGTTGGCGATGTCTGGGCTGGAGATGCCAAACTCGATCGGGTTCTGGCGCAATTACCCCCCACTGGTGCGGCAATTATGCTGGCGCACGAGCCAGATTTTGCCGATGAAACCGCTGCAACCGGAAGATTTGGGCTACAACTGTCTGGGCACTCTCATGGCGGACAGATTCGGATTCCGTTTTTTAATAAACTCCCCCCTTATGGTCGTAAATATCCGATCGGCCGCTATCAAGTGGGGGAGATGATTCAATACACTAGTAGAGGAGTGGGTTCGCCCGGTATCCACGCCAGATTTAATTGTCGTCCAGAAATTTCTGTATTTAATCTAGTCGCTAGTAGCTAGGGACTGGTAAGGTAGTAAATTAGGGGTTAGGCTTTAGACTTTAGATGGTAGAACCCAAGCATCCCACCCCCTAATCCCTATCCCCTAATCCCTATCCCCTAATTCACATGGCATCTATTCGCGAGTTGCATCAACAGCTTGTCAGCAAACAACGATCGGCGGTAGAAATTGCCACAGAAGCGATCGAGCGCGTCGATCGACTCGAACCGCAGTTGCGTAGTTTCTTGTGCCTCACGCCTACTCAAGCCCTCGCCCAAGCTCGATCGGTAGATGCTAAAATTGCGGCTGGAGAAAAGATCGGATTACTGGCAGGGATTCCGATCGCCCTGAAAGATAATATGTGTACCAAGGGCATCCCGACGACCTGTGGTTCCAAAATTTTAGAAGGCTTTGTGCCGCCCTACGAATCTACCGTTACGCAAAAACTTCAAGATCTAGGCGCGGTATCCCTGGGCAAAACTAACCTCGATGAATTTGCGATGGGGAGTTCTACCGAAAATTCTGCCTATCAAGTCACCGCCAATCCCTGGGATTTAGAACGAGTACCTGGTGGATCGTCCGGTGGTTCGGCAGCGGCTGTAGCTGGGGGAGAATGCGTTGTATCCCTCGGTTCGGATACTGGCGGCTCGATTCGTCAACCAGCCGCTTTTTGTGGCGTGGTGGGGCTAAAACCGACCTATGGATTAGTATCGCGGTTTGGATTGGTTGCTTATGCCTCCTCCTTAGATCAAATTGGACCATTTGCACGGACAGTGGAAGATGCGGCGATATTATTAGAAGCGATCGCTGGTTACGATCCCCAAGACTCAACTAGTCTTAAAGTCGAGATTCCCAAATATTCCCAACTCCTCACCCCAGATTTACCCAAGGGCTTGAAAATCGGCATTATTACCGAAACTTTTGGCGAAGGTTTAGATCCACAAGTAGCTGAATCCGTGCGGATGGCGATCGAACATTTTCGATCGCTCGGTGCGGAAGTTCAAGAAATTTCCTGTCCCCGCTTTCGGTATGGTTTGCCGACTTATTATGTGATTGCTCCTTCGGAAGCATCAGCTAATTTAGCGCGGTATGATGGCGTGAAATACGGATTTCGGGCAGAAGCCGAAAATCTGATGTCGATGTATACCAAAACCAGAGCTGCTGGATTTGGCGCGGAAGTTAAACGCCGGATCATGCTTGGTACCTATGCACTGTCAGCGGGCTATTATGATGCCTATTATCTCAAGGCGCAAAAGGTGCGGACACTGATTAAAGAAGATTTTGAAGCGGCGTTCCGTCAGGTGGATATTCTGATTACCCCAACGGCACCGACGACGGCTTTTAAAGCTGGTGAAAAAACCGCAGATCCATTGAGTATGTATCTTTCCGACTTAATGACAATTCCCGTAAATCTGGCTGGATTGCCGGGGATTAGTATCCCTTGTGGTTTTGACGATAAAGGAATGCCGATCGGTCTGCAATTACTCAGTAATGTTTTGAGAGAGGATTTATTACTCCAAGTCGCCCACGTTTACGAGCAATCGAACGAATGGTATAAGCGATCGCCCAGATTATAACCCAGAGCCATCACTGCTGATTTTTGTTAATAGACTTGCTAAGTTCTCAAACATTGGGATTGTTGGGTTTCGAGGGCTTCAACCCAACCTACAGATCTCGACCCCTTATCAGGGCTGGATTGTATGTGCTGGTCTGTCCCAGGGCATCAGTGAGATATTTGGTAGAATGAAAGCAAGGCTGAGTTTAAATTCCAACCACACAATAATTTGTCAAAATTATGGACAGAGTTACTATTCCTGATGTTTTAACATTAGAAGAGGCTTCAGGTTACTTACGATTATCAATTGAAACAGTTGCTAGTCTAGCTTTAAAAGGTAATATTCCTGGTCGAAAAATTGAAAATGATTGGAGATTCTTGAAATCGGCGATCGATGATTGGTTGAGTGGCAAAAATAGTAGTTCGGTCTTACTCTCTCAATCAGGTGTATTTGCAGATGATGATTCATTAGCGCAACTGAGAGCATCAATTTATCAAGCTAGAGAACATCCTGAAATTGATGATGGTGTAGGATCTAATTAATGTATTTGCTGGATACCGATACCCTGACGCATCTTCATACTGGTAATGCTAATGTCGTAGAGAGATTAAAATCTGTCGAAGATGCAGAAGTGGGAATCACAATTATTACCAAGGTAGAAGTCTTACGCGGACGGATAGATTATCTCATCAAGGCGGCGACTGGTGAAAATTTATTGAAAGCACAAGAACTCTTATTTCGGACGGAAGAGCTTTTGAACGAACTATTAATTGTGCCGATCGATCGAGCTGCATCGATAGAATTCGACAGGTTGCGCGATGTAGCTAAGTTTCGGAAAATCGGGCGGGCGGATTTGTTAATTTCCAGTATTGCGCTTGCCAATCGAGCGACATTAGTAACGAGGAATTTACGCCACTTCAAACAGATTCCTGGTTTGAAGGTGGAAAATTGGGTCGATCGATAACTACACTATCTCGATCGCTAAAATAATGCGATCGAATCTCAAAACCGAAGCTTGCGCGCCGTCTTCTGCTAAGGCAGACGCTACGCGAACGGCGGTCGATTCTCAAACATTGGGATTGTTGGGTTTCGATTGCTCTCAACCCAAACTACGGAGGTAACTTTTATTATCTACTAATGCTACTCAATCCCCAGATACTAGAGCTTTAATTAGTGCTTCATGTAATGACGCGGGGAGTTGCATAAGTCCATTATTACCAAATATCAAATGGTTTTCATTCGATTGATAGGAATTAGGAACGATTTGACCATCTTTGATTTCAAACACACCTAAAATGTCTTCTGGAGAAGTTACTTCTCGTTCGAGTGCGGCTACTCTATTATCGATGATGTACAACTGTCCTTCCCGTTTTGTTAATGCTGCGGCTTGAAGCTCACTATCTTTTAGGACTTCAGCAGCTATAATTTTTTGAATAAATTCTTTGAACACTTTATTAGGTCTGAAATATTCTAAAGATAGTATTTCTCCATCAATAAATCCTAAAATAGCTTCACCTTTGAGAGAGCCGATTTCTTCGACTTGTTCGGAAGATAGAGGAGATAAAGCTCTAAGTCTTTCTAGATCGTCGCTATCTTCAGATTGATTGGCTAGAGCGTCAATATTCTGATAATTAGAAGGATCGATATCAAACAACCACATTAATGGTAAATCTCCGATTTTGATTAATCTAAAATACAACTCTGCAAAAAATGTTCCATAAGCTCCATATTCTGATGGTGGGATAAACTGAATCGAACGGAGCCAAGATTCATAAAACTTTCTTTGTGTGTCAATAGAAACTATCAAGTCTGGATCTGCGTAATCAAAGATGAATAATGAGTCATCATGAGAGGGTATTTTACCAAAAGTAATAATATATACTTTATTTCCTCTGAGCATTTCTATACTGTTACGAAAAATATACGTGTCTAATCTAGCTCCATTACATAAAGGTTGATAATTGAGTTTTGTAAGTTCTCTACGAAGACTAGTTAGACATTCAAAGAAATTAGTATTATCACATTCAATGTCTGGAGTAACTGATGATGTAAATCTTATTTTGCAAGGATTAGAGCGAATATATCGAAAGAGTTGTCGTTTTACTATCGAGCCATTATTATGTTGTATTTGTAGCTCTTGTTGCAATGGTCGATCTTTACCACCAGGCAACCAAGATTCATAGAAATTTAATTGTTCCTCAATAGATGCTATCAATTCTGGCTCGGCATAATCAAATATATGCACTATATTATCTAGCTCGGCAGGCTGCCCCTGTTTTAAAACATAAGCAATGCCGCCACTCCCCATGTCCCTGCATATCCCAGATGGATATACATCAATTCTTGCGCCATTACACAAAGGACGATAACTATATTTTGCAAGTTCTCGGCGAAGATCGATCAAACACTCAAATAAATCTACATTAGTAAATTTTAAGTGCTTTGTGAGAGAAGAGGTAAACTCAATTGTCCATAAATAAGATTTATAATTTTGCTGGGAATAACTAATTATTCCCTTTAAAGTATGGTTGTTGCTGTCCTGTATTGTCAATGATTGTGAAATTTGCTCGTTCATCTGTTGGGATTAATTTATAGAAGCAACTAATTCGGATTTATCGAGATGGCGGATAGTTGTGTACACACCGCATTTAATTTAATATCCCAAGGATCGATCGGCAGCGTCTCTACATAGGCGAAATCAAAGACAATGCCAATCGCGGGTACCTTTTGCCACAACGGATCGGCACGTAATCTGTCATAGTAACCCCCACCATAACCCAACCGATAACCACGTCGATCGATCGCCACTGCCGGAACTAGTAGTAAATCAACACTAGCTGGCTCCAATTGCGTTAATTCTGCTGATGGTTCTAAAATGCCATAAGCTCCAGTTACTAGCGGTTCAGTCGGTTGCCAGCGGTGCCACAGCAGATTTTTGCCGATACATCTCGGCAGTCCCCATTGTTTATCAGAGTGGGTAAATAAGTAGCTCAGATCTGGTTCTTGGTTACAGCTTTGATAGCCGAGAACTGTCTGCGATCGCTTAAATTGGGGATTGTTTTGCAGATGTAGGCAAATTTGATCGCTCCATTCTCGCCAGAGTGCTGGGGGCAGTTCTCGCCTCTGTTGAAGCAGTTGGTGGCGTAAAGAAGTTTTGGTATTCACGGTTCAATTGGCTATTTGGCTGGATGACGGCGCAGTTTCACCATAAAAAAGCCATCCATCCGATCGCGGTGCGGCCAAACTTTCAGCCAACCAGCCTCACTCGCTAAACTAGCTAGGGGTGTATCCGTTGGCGGTGCTTCGATTTGCCAATCGGGATGGGTTTTTAAAAACGGTAGAATTACGCCCTCATTTTCTAGGGGATGTACCGTACAGGTTGCATAGACTAGTACACCGCCAGGTTTTACCCAAGTTGCCGTACTAGCTAATAACTTTGATTGTAAAATCGCCAACTCTTCAACTTGTTGAGGTGTTTTCTGCCATCTAGCATCAGCTCGACGATGGAGCGTGCCCAATCCCGAACATGGGGCATCTAATAACACTCGATCGGCTGTATTGGTTAATTCACTAAACCCACAACTATCACCAGTTAAAATCTTAATTGTATCTAATTGCAATCGATCGAGATTTTGTTGCAATTTTTTTAATCTTGATGCTGTTTTATCTAGTGCGAAGACTCTTCCTGTATTGCCCATCAATTCGGCGATATGAGTTGTCTTACCACCTGGAGCGGCACAAGCATCAATGATTGCTTCTCCTGGCTGTGGATCGAGTAAATGAGTCACCAGTTGGGCACTACTATCTTGGACTGTCCACCACCCTTCTTGATAACCTGGAAGCTGGCTAATCGAACCAACATGTCCGGTAAATCGTAAACCTTGAGGAAGTTCAGGTATAGGGATGATTTCGACTCCGGTTGCCTGAAAAATTTCAATGAGTTGAGCTGGTTCGATTTTGAGAATATTCACTCGCAAATCGATACTCGGAACTTGATTAAAAGCTTCGCATAATTGAGCAGTTTCAATCTCGCCTAATTCTTCTAGCCAATGAGCAATCAGCCAGTCAGGAAAGCTATGTAAACTCCCCAAACGACCTACAGGATCTAACGGTAAACTCAATACCTCTGCCGGGTCGCCTTGCAGCCGAATATACTGGCGCAAGATCCCATTAATGACTCCAGCCAAGCCTGTTAAATTATTTGTTTTAGCTAATTCTACTGTGGTGTTGACTGCGGCTGATTCTGGAATTCGATCGAGATACCGAAGTTGATATAATCCCAAGCGTAATAATTGCCGTAAATTGGGTGGCTGACGGTGGGCGGGTTGTCTGGCTAATCGATCGATAATTGCATCTAATGTGCGTTTCCGCCGGACGATACCATGTACCAGTTCGGTAAATAAATTACGATCGAGTCCTGACAATTGTGCCTTAGCTAATAAGCGATCGATCGTCACTTCTGTAAAGCTACCAGTCTCGATATCTTGTAAGGCAAATAGTGCTAGTTGACGAGGATCGGTCATGGGTTAGGGAAAAGGGGAAAGGGGAAAGGGGGTAGGGAGTTGGGAGTTGGGAGTTGGGAGTTTGGGGTAGGCTTGTGCTGGTTGTCTTGTCTGGCATAATCCTGTAAATCTTCCGATAAATCCTGGTCAAAATTTGGGTGTAATGCCATCCCAATTAAAATCATTTAACCGGAAGCCGATTGTTCCTAGTTGCAGGGTTGGATTGTAGCGAATAATAAAATTGTAAGTACGGCGACTGTATTCGAGATAGTAATCTGTGCTAATCGATCGACCACTATCGAGGTTAACTGATGCTTGAATACCTAGTCGAAATGGTCCGGAAATCTGTTGAGAAATCCCGCCGGACAAGGTACGATTATCGACTACTCGATCGAATAGAAAGGGTGACTCATTATTCCGGAAGCTTTGGAAATAGCTTAAATTAAAGCCCGTGTAGTCAAAACTCGATCGAGCGAAGTTGCCGACCTGACCTTGAATGCCGACAGTATAGCCCAAAGATGATTGACTATCGCCATTACTATAACTACTAAATGCTCCTTGTAGCCCGGTATTAAGCTGGAGATAAGGGACAACGGGAATTGGACTATAGTTATAAGTTTCCTTGTCATTTGCGGGTAGACCTTTGCCCTCCCACAGTCGAAAACTTTTAGTCAAATTTGCGGCAGTTTGATAGCGATTGAGGGTGGTGAGATTATTATTCTGGTTAGCATTAAGTAAATTTGGTCGATCGGTAATGGCATTAATTACTTGCGCGCCAATTTGATAATCAAAATTCACCCCAGTATTGCCGATCGGAATCACGGATGAAGTTAAGACACCGCCAATGCTAGACTGAACATCTTGAAATCCTAAAGATCCATTAAAAATTCGATCGCGATATACTGCTTCGCCTGTGAATGAGTGAGCATATTGAAATAGGCTAAGATTTTGTTTAATAGCAGCTTTACCCCGAAATATATTGCTAAAATCACTCAGGTTCAGCCCAGCCAGAGCTGCGGAGGCTTGCAGGGTAGTATCTGTGCCAGCATTAGCTTCTAGATTTGCTTTCACACCAAACACTGCCAAATCAAAAAATTTCAACTCAGAAACTGCCCGTTGGGCAAAATATTGGGGCGTAACTGTGAATCGCAACTGACGATCAAAAATTGGGTAAAAACTATTCTCCAAAAAGAATCCACCCCGTTCGGTACCATCAAATCCAAACCCCAATGGATTAGCATCTTTGCCCAGCTTATTCAAGACTAATCGATCGCGGGGAATCGGAATATCGAAGTTATTATCTACAGTAATTCGGAGATTACTGGCTGTCACCTCGTCTTCGTCACTATTGATAATTTTAAACTGCGCTTGCTCTGCTTTGATTTGGAGTTCTGGCGGCGAAAATGGGTCATTGGTAATCCGAACTTTTTCAGCCGTCACTTTATCGACGACAAAGTTGATTTTATCGGCTTGGAAGCGCAGACGATTGATCTTTCCACGGGGTTTAAGCGTTGGCTGATAGTCAATATCACGATCGGAACCGATAGTTACACCAGTACTGCTAGTACTTTGAATATTATTAACTGGTTGATTGTCTCGCAACCTGTCACTCAAGAGCGGTTCGGGAAAAGGTTTTTCACCAGCCGGAATAGTTTCTCCCGGTTTGGGAATTACATTGAGATCGGTAACTAATGTGGGTTGGTAAATATCCCCTCGCGCTTCGGTTACGCTCCCTTTGTCCGCTTCAAAATTATACTCAAACTGATTACCATAGAGGATTTGTCTGCCCCGAATCAGTGAGACATTACCATCGGCGATCGCAATTTTAGTATTGAGATCGACCCGCAATCTATCGGCATTGAGGACTGCTTTGTTAAAACGGAGGACAACTTTACCTGTTGCCGTGATTACTTGAGTAGTATTATCAAATTCTTGTTGTTCGGCATTTAGTTCAACCGTCCCACCAGTCGTAAACAGATTGGTACTGGGATTGGTCTGTTCTGCCGTTTGGACAATGCTATAAGGTAGCGGTAGAGATGAAATGGAAATTTGAAGTTGATTGGGAAGTGGTTCAGTCGTTCGTGCTGGAGGTAAAGCTAGTACTGGCGAGGCAAACGAGGGACGTAGAGAAATGCCGATCGAGTAGTAGGTACTGAGTAATAGATACTGCACAACTTTCCAGATGCACTGACCCACATACTGATATGACTTTTTCCCCACGCTATAACTCCCCATTTACGCTCATCTGACTATATTATTCAGACAGATCGCGCTGGTTGGGGTTCCGAGAAGGATCGTTGGACAAAAAGCCAAAGATAAATACTAGCAGAAATACTGCTACCACAACATTAACTACAATCTTCAACGTTGCCATTTGTCAAATATCTCCGTGAGTTGACTTTACACTGCTTTCTATCATAGCCGATGCCAGACTATAAACTGAATCGGCGACGATAATTGGCGACGGATTCGACTAAGCCAATCGCGATAAAGTTGGTAATTAGAGCCGAGCGACCATAACTGATCCAAGGTAAGGGGATTCCGGTGACAGGGGCAATCCCAATCGTCATACTGATATTGACGATTGTCTGAAAGCTAATCATGGCCAATACACCGATCGCCAGTAACGAACCAAAATTGTTTTGGGATTGCCGAGCCACTTGCAGCAATCGCCAGCAAACAAATAGGAATGTTAACAGCAGACAAATCGAACCGACAAATCCGAATTCCTCACCGATCGAAGAAAAGATAAAATCAGTATGTTGTTCGGGAATAAAATTCAATTGCGTTTGGGTGCCTTGATTGAGTCCTTGTCCCCACAACTCGCCAGCCCCGATGGCAATCCGCGATTGAATCAGGTGGTAGCCTGCGCCGAGAGGGTATTTCTCTGGGTTAAGAAAGACGATCAGACGATCTTTTTGATAGTCTTTGAGCACATGCCACAGCAATTCGCCCAGAATACCCGCCCCAATATTGACACCGATCGCCACCACAGAACTCACCCAGCGCAACGGTAGCGTAAACCAACCAATTATGCCCATGCACACCGCCCAACCGATCCAAATGGGGATATTAATGCTATGCAGAATTGCTGCGACCACAGGCGATGCTAGCAGGACTAGCCAGCCTGGATTGGCATTAGCCCAATACAACATGCCTAAGGAGATCGCTCCAAAAACTAATGATGTCCCTAAATCTGGCTGAATGAATACTAAAAACCAGGGTGGGGCAGTTATTGCCAGGGCGCGGATAAAAGTCGGCAAGGTATTCGCTGGCCGACGATGTAAAATCGCCGCTAGGGTGATGATTACCCCTACCTTCGCAAATTCTGATGGCTGGAATTTGAATCCAGCAATATTAATCCAGCGTTGCGCGCCATTGGTGGTACTTCCCAGGGCAATAACCGCAATCAGCAGGGCATTGGTGGCTGCATACGTTACCCAGTGCCAGCGCAGCAGGTTATTGTAGGAGATTCGAGCGATTCCTAGAGCGATCGCCAACCCAATCCCGCCAAATAACCAATGTTGCCACCAATCAGTTACCGGCCGATTTAATTCGGCACTGCGAATCATCACTCCACCAAAGAAGGTCAAACCCAACACCAGCAGCAACAGCAGCCAGTCCATTTGCTGCCAATGAATAAATAGATCTTGCCAAGGTAGGCGACGGGAGAATTTACGATACATGGGAAAGGGGAAAGAGGAAAGGGGAAAGGGGAAAGCGATTCGCGTATCTCGTTCCGAGAGGCTACGCCAACGTCGGGTTCCCCGACGGTTTAGCGAAAAGTGCGTTCTTGGGCTTTGCCCAAGTGAAGCACCTTTTCAAGACAGCGAATCAAGACAGGGGACAGGGGACAGGGGAAAGGGGACAGGGGAAAGGGAAACCAAATATACTGCCTGAAAATGGTAAAGCTACTCCTAACGCCCAACTCCCTACTACTCCCTACTCCCTACCTAAAGCTGCCATTGAAACCTTGCCGGCGATCGATTTAGCAATAGCGATCAGAGCTTTGGCAGATGCGGATTCTGGATCGGCGATGACGATGGGAATCCCATTGTCGCCACCCGTCCGGACAGGAATTTCTAGCGGAATTCGACCTAATAAGGGTACCCCTAATTCAGTTGCTAATTTCTCTCCTCCATTAGATCCGAAAATATCATACTGGCGATCGGGCATGTCTGGCGGGATAAAGTAGCTCATGTTTTCGATTACCCCCAAGACTTTGGTGAATTTCTCAAACATCCGTAGTCCCTTCCGAGCATCAGCCACGGCGACAGTTTGAGGCGTAGTCACAATTACCGCACCAGCCATCGGGACGGCTTGCGCGAGGGTTAGCTGAGCATCGCCAGTTCCAGGTGGCAGATCGACGATCAGATAATCTAACTCACCCCAAGCAACTTGGTAGAGAAACTGACGAATAATCCCATTTAACATCGGACCCCGCCAAATGACAGGTTGGTCGCGATCGATCAAAAAGGCCATCGACACCAGTGCCACCCCATGATTGAACGCAGGTTCGAGAATCCCATCAGCGGGAGGCTCTAGCCTGACATGACTCAACCCTAACATCAGCGGCGCATTTGGCCCATAGATGTCGGCATCCAGTAGCCCTACTTTCGCTCCCAACTGTGCCAGCGCGACGGCAACATTGGCGGCTACCGTACTTTTACCCACACCACCTTTACCACTGGAGATGGCAATAATATTTTTCACCCCAGCGATGCCTGTGCGGTCGGGCAAGGCTTTCTGTTGAGGAATTTCAGCAGTAACTTCGACTTGGACATCTGTTACGCCTGGGAGTGTTTTAACCGCCTGTTTGCACTCATCGACAATAAACTCTCTCAAAGGACAAGCTGGAGTCGTCAACACGACAGTGAATTTCACCAAACCATTATCCACCTGAATATTGCGAATCATATTTAATTCGACCAGACTCTGCCGCAACTCTGGATCTTGGACTGGTCTGAGAACTTCTAAAACCGCGTCTGGACTTAGCATAAGTGTAAATTATAAATTTATGAATCATGGGTCACTATCCACTATCCACCATCCACCACCCCTTAGTCACTATCCCCTAAATTTGTATAGTTCCCGTAACAATCATCTGTGCCCGATCGCCTGAATATGCTAGGTTGCTAGATAGTCACAAATTGTTGGCGCAGCCTCTCCGTCAGAGAATCGACCACTTAGACCGCATTTATTTATTTAAATCTATAGAATTCCGACCATGACAGCTTTCTCCACCGACGCGAAGATCGATGATACCTTTTTGCCCCCTGCTGATGCCAAAAGTCGGATCGCCGGTTTTATGCGCGAGTTTCAAGATAGTGTTTGTCAGGGCTTAGAAGCAGTTGACGGGGGCGGTAAATTTCAGGAAGAAAGCTGGGAAAGACCCGAAGGTGGCGGTGGTCGATCGCGAGTGATGAAGGAAGGTAATATCTTTGAACAAGGTGGGGTGAATTTCTCGGAAGTCTGGGGCGACCATTTACCGCCCTCTATTTTAGCTCAACGTCCCGATGCCGCTGGTCATCGATTCTACGCAACGGGTACTTCGATGGTGCTCCATCCCCGCAATCCTTATATCCCGACCGTTCATCTCAACTATCGCTACTTTGAAGCAGGTCCCGTCTGGTGGTTTGGCGGGGGGTTGGATCTGACTCCCTACTATCCATTTGCTGAAGATGCCAGTCATCTGCACAACACGCTTAAAGCAGCTTGTGACAAACACGACCCCCAAATGTATCCCACTTTTAAATTATGGTGCGATGAATATTTCTACCTCAAGCATCGCAATGAGACTAGAGGTGTGGGCGGAATCTTCTTTGACTATCAAGATGGTCAGGGTGAATTGTATCGCGGCCCTGACCCGTCTAGTCCGGCGGCTTTGTACAGTAAATCACTAGGCCCTCCCACCCGCCGCACGTGGGCAGAATTATTTACAATTTCTCAAGACTGCGCGCACAGCTTTTTACCTGCTTATGTGCCGATTGTCGAACGGCGGCGGAATATGGCTTATGGTGAACGGGAGCGCAATTTCCAATTGTATCGACGCGGACGTTATGTGGAGTTTAATTTAGTCTACGATCGTGGGACGATCTTCGGACTTCAAACCAATGGCCGGACTGAATCGATCTTGATGTCTTTACCGCCGCTAGTACGTTGGGAATACGGCTATCAACCCGAACCCAACTCGCCTGAAGCCGAACTTTATAATGTTTTTCTTAAGCCGCAGGATTGGGCTAATTGGCAGGGTTAGTGGATAATTGGGTCTGGGGGATATTCATCTATCTTTTTGCTACCGATCTAAGTAGAACTGATAGAAAAGATTGGCATCTTGAAAAGGTTGGCGACCCGATAGATTCCGCACCCAGTTATCATCAATTAATCTTTGTCCAAGGGCGATCGCGTCAGCACGACTAATATTTAGTCTGTTTTGGATCCAATCTACAGCTTCTTTCCCAACAAAACAGCGAATGTATTGGAGCCGAAAACTTTGAGATCGAGTCTCAATCTTAACTCCTTGGGGAGATCTCATCTCCTCGACTAGTTGAGCCAAATTGAAATAATCGACGATATCTCGATCGGTTTCAACGACTTTGATGATGTACCGATCTTCATACCAAATCGTCACGATATCGCCATCTTCGACTAGAAGACAAGCGATCGCTGGTTCGGGATCGAGGAAACTGCGCCGCATCTCAGTAATCGCTTCCTGACGATGTTCAGCATAGTAAGAGTTTCCACGCGCAAATACACTGCCTTGGTAGCTCACTCCGTTGACTATTTCTGACGTAGTGCCGAACTGACGCACAAGTTGACAATAAATTACGTCTTGTGACTTGAGTAACATGCCACCCTATTTCCCTGTGGGACTAAAATTGAATCAGTGAATAGAGATCGCGTAGATGTTGGGTGATTTAACACCAGCACAACAATAAATCAACTGGCTTGCAGATCTCTAGCAACCGATTGTCGATTTAGATTCGTTACAATATCACTTAATATACCCTCTAGGCGATTGTGATTAACTAACTTAAAAAAATCTCCCTGCTATCAGCGCAAGGAGTGTTAATCAGTGATGTAATAAATGTCGATCGATTTAAGCGACTATTAGCCTCAAGCAAAATTTTAAGATTAAGATTAAAATGACCCTAATGTGTATCAATATCAACCATCCACTATCAACCCGATTGGCGGTTGGGCTGCGGCATTAAACCCAACTAAAACAATTCAACCTGTGGCATGATTAATTTACGCCTCGTGGCATATCCCTCTGAGCAAATGGCATGGCCCTACGGAGATTATCCAGCGCATATTTGACATCATCACCTGGATCGACAGCAACCCAACCATCAGCAGTAGACATGCGACTCTCAAAGTGTAAGTGCGGCCCAGTAGAGTTACCAGTGCTGCCTACTCGCCCGATCACAGTGCCTTGTTCGATTCTTTGACCTGGTTGAACAAAAACTTCCGAAAGATGACCGTAGAGAGTCTGCTGAACACCATTATGTTGTATGACGATTGCCTTGCCATAGCCCCCAATCCAACCAGCAGAGACGATCGTCCCCGATCCAGCGGCGACGACAGGTGCGCCCATGGGTGCGCCGATATCGATCCCTGAGTGGAAGCGACGACTACCGGTAATGGGATGTGTCCGCCAACCAAAATTGGAAGTGACTGGTGCGGGACTAGTCAGTGGATAGATTAACTCTGGAGTTGAATCATGTTCGCCATTATTGATGTAGGCAACTAGTTTCGGCTGGGGATTAGTTGCGGCACGGCGAACAGTAGGGATGGGGGGGATTGTGGGGATCGCTTTAGTCGTGATGACTTGGGGAATTTGAGCGACAGCTTGGACTTTGATGACTTGAGTCCGTGGTAGCGGTACTGGAATCTCGATCGCGGATTCTGATTGTCCTAGCAGTGCGGCACCTAAAGTTCGATCGGGTAAAATTTGAGGTGAAGTTGCCGCTGTCCTCGTCAGGATAGAGGGTTTCATTGGTGTGACGACCACGGGCTTAGATCCAGAAAGCGGGCGTTGACTATCTCTGGGTAAAGTTCGATCGATCGCCAGTGGTGTTGGAATACTGATGCCGGTACCGCGATTTTGGATCTGCCGAGGAGCAGACTTGAGTGCGTTAGAAGATAAACTTGGCACTTTGGGGACTGCCCGATAGGGAGTAGCTGAGTGTCCCGAAGTGGATGGAATTGACTTGCTGACGGGGGATTGTTGTCTGATGTAGCGAGGTTCAATCTGACTCCGCATCGGGCTGACTATTTCCCCTGACTGACTGGGAATAGTGGATTGGCGGGGAGCCGGAACGGGAATTGTGACAAATTCTTCAGCGGCTGGTACTGAACCGTTTACACCAACAGTGTAATTGTCAGCAACCAGTAAATCAGCGTGCCGTGGACGGACGATTTTAGCAGTTGCTTGAGTGGCAGCGGCGGCTGGCGAAATCGGAATGGGAACTTCTCGATTTGGAAGCTGGTCGGCGGTAACTTGGGATGGAGATTGGAGCCAAGAATGCGGAATTGGCGGCCCAAAAGTCTCCACAGATTGGATTTCGGCAGCATTAGTGCGAGCCGATCCTGAAGCTAAAATGACGGCCTGCGCTTCAGTTTGGGACGCAGAAATTGGCTGGAGATCTGCCCAAACAATCCCCGTGCTACCGATGAAGCCCAGGCATCCTAGCCAAGCAACAATCTTGAACAGCGCGGGGCTTCGGAAGATGAGACTCAACCGATCGGCTCGATGTAAATTATGCGACGTTTTTTCTGCCTTGCTGCTCATAATTTTTGTAATCTAACGCAGTCCAGTTCAGAACTATATTATTCGCTTTAGCATAGCAAAACTATTTGAGTTCGCATATGTCCAAAGTCACTAACTCTCGTAGCCTAATGTGAATGTGCCTGGTGTGAGATAAGTTTCACTCATCTCGGTAGCAGTGGTAAAACCGATGTGTAATTCCCCTTGCGGCGAAATACCCAAAACAGTGCCTAGCTTGCCATTGACCATTACTGCGCGTCCACGAGCATTGAGTAGTTCCAGATAGCCCGACAGTAAACTGTCGATCGTGGCTGGAGTGCAATGTTGGTACCCACTTATAATTCCCCTAATCGTACTGCTTGCTAACATCTCAATGGGGAAATTTCGGTAATTTGGCTGATAATTGTTACTGGGAGCCAAGTTAATTGCATGACCTTCTACGGGATTTGCGTAATTAATTCCCACCCCAACGATCGCGTGCTGAATGTTACCTTGACAGACACGAGTTTCCGTTAAAATTCCGCCTAATTTTCGACCATCTAAGATTAAATCGTTAGGCCATTTAATTAGAATGGGAAGCCCATGTTCGCGCAAGTTATGAGCGATCCCCCAGACAATTCCGATCGTCAATTGATGAGCACTTGTCGCTGGTAAATTCGGCGACAATACAACCGATAAATACAACCCACCAGCCTGTGAATACCAGTCTCTACCGCGTTGTCCGCGTCCGGCTGTCTGTTGCTTAGCAATGACAACTGTCCCTGGCGGTGCGCCTTCTTCGGTGACTAGTTGAGCTAATTTGTCGTTGGTGGAGGGAAGAGTGTCGTAGATCTGGATATTTAGATCTAAGCCTAAATCTTGTTCGAGCAAGCTCAGTAATTTTTGACGATCCATTGGCTGAAGTTAGAAAATGGGTAAAGGGTAGTACTAATAACTTTATCCTGTCCATCCTAAAATTCTGAAAATCCCGATCCTATTTCGGCGATCTCGGTGTAGTCGAAGTCGTTGGGGCTGCGTTTGACGAGGGGGTAATGCTGGTTGTCGAGTTCGAGATAGTCTTCGAGGCAATCTGGTTTGGAAGTGTAGTATGTCAGAATGTATTGTCTGCCAATCTTAGGTTTCATCTCGGTTTCAACTTCCCCCCGCCATTGGGTTTTAGTGACCAGGACAAGGAGTTGATTTGCCAATTGGGGTAAGATTTGAGCGATTTGACGACGGGAGATTTCGTCTAGACTACCGAAGGGTGAATCCATCACAATTGGGAACGTATTACTTTCAGGGACAGAAACTAGTTTCTGTTCGCTCCAGCCTCTAACTCGATCGATAATTCCACCGATAAATGACAGACTGAGGATCTGATTTTCGCCAGTGGATGCGGCAACGGTAGTTTCAATACCTCTAGTATTTTCTACTAAAATTAATTCGTACTTTTCTGTGATTTTTGGCAAGTAAGGCGTAACCGAAATTGTTTGAAAAATTTGTTGGACACGCTGTTCTAATTCTTCGCGAAATTGTTGCTCTTGTTGATGGCGGATGGCTGTCAATGCCTCGATCGCGTCTTGAGCTGCTTGGAGCCGACGGTGAGCTAAAATCTGCCGCTCTTGGTTGGCTTGTTGTTTAGTAATTTGTTTGCTAAAGGTCTGAATTTGTCCTTCAAGGTGGATAATTTGTTGTTTATTCTGACCCTGACTAAAGATTAGATCGCGAATCTTAATTTCGATGTCATCGAGACGTTTTTGGAGGCTGCTGATTTCGATATTTGAATTAAGTCGAAGTTGTGATTCGAGCCGATCCAATTTAATTTCTAGTTGGCTAATTTCAGTCCTGGCGGTAGTGACGATTTGCTGCTGAGACTCGATCGCCTGCCAGAATTCAGTACCTTTAGTTTGAAGATCCTCAACTTGGGTAATCAGCCGCATGGTTGTTTCTTCAATGACAGCAATACTGGCGCGAGACAGCCAGGTTTGGACTTGGAGATAGGCGGTAGTATTGGGGATTAATTTGGTGCCACAGAGGCAGTTTTGGTGCAGAATAAGTTGACTGAGAAATTCACGGGAGATACCTTGATTGAGTTCGCCGCGATCGCGTAATTCTGCTACAAGTGCTTCAAAAGATTGGGTTAAATCTGGGAGTAAAACTGTGTATGCTTGGTTTGAGACTAATTGTTTAATCGCCGTTTGCGCTTGGCGCAGTTGGGTTTGATAGGTAGCTTTAGTGCGATCGAGTTCTTGACGTTGGACTTGGGTGGCTGTGGCGGCGGTGAGTTCGAGCAGATGTTGGTTAATTTCTTGTTTAATCTGGTTAAAATTGGCAATTTCTTGGGTAATTTCGGCTTGAATTTGCTCGATTCGTTCGACTTCTTGCTGACACTGTTGTTGCGATTTGAGTGAGTCTTTAGTTGTCGTGTCGCCGATGTGACTGAGTTCAGTTTCGAGCGTTTTTTTAGCTTCACCGAGGTGTTTGATCGATCGATTCAAGACTTCCACACCAAGAAGAATTTTCGTAGCTTCAGCGATTTCAAGTCGCTTATCCTGACGGACAATTTGCTCGATCCGTTCGCCATCGAAGAAAAAATACTGATGGAGACTGGCGGGTAAGATTCTACCGATTATTTCGTCGGGTGGTTGTTGCGGGTGGAGCCATTTACCATCAGCATCACCGATGTACAAATAGAGTAATTCGTTATTGACGAGATTAACTTCAGTTTGCTGTTTATAGGCACGGCACATCCGTTTGGCACGGTACCTTTTTCCGTCATGTTCCCAAGCAATTTCTACCCAAGCGTCAATGGCACTACCAATTTCAGCTTCAGCGATGGCACGTTTATTAACTAATTGGTGGGATTCAGCAAAAGCGGCGGTAAATTTTTCGTAGAGTACCCAGGTGAAGGCATTAAGGATTGTAGTTTTCCCTGCGCCGTTATTACCATGAATGATGGTAGTGTTGCGGTGGTTGTCGGCGGCGAGCTGAATTTCGGGAGTTTCACCATAAAATTGGCGGAAGTTGCAGAGACGAATTGTGGTCAGTTTCATTTGACGATTTCTTTGATGATTTTGAGGATATCATCGTTGATGGGTGAGTTTTTTTTGCGATCGAGTCGATCTTTTTCTAGTTGGAGCACGCGCTCGATAATTTGGCGGACTTCAGGGGTGGGCATGGCGTAGAGTGTGGAGAGATAGGGTATTGCTTGGTTAGATATCCAGCCTTTTATTGTAGGTTGGGTTGAAGAATGAAACCCAACATTTATGGGGTATTAGGTTATGCTGGGTTAGATATCTAGTAATCCGTAGCGTTTTTGCAGCTTTAACAATTGGGATCTCGCAGTGGCGGCGTTGTCGGCGAGATCGGCGAATTCAATTAAGCGGAGCAGTTCTCGTTTGAGCAGGTTGCGTTCGATGGCTAGTGTTTCCCGATCGAGTTCTGGGGGCAGTACGATCGTATCATAGAGAGTGGCGCGGTCTTTGCCCGGATCTGGTCGGAGGATGCGCCCTCGGCGTTGGATAAATTGACGGGGATTGGTGCTGCTGGCAAGGATGACAGCATGTTTGATCGCTGGGATATCGATCCCTTCATCTAGACAGCGGATGGCGACTAGTCCCTGGAGTGCGCCAGATTCAAATTGGTGGCGGAGATTTTCTCGATCTGCTAGAGGTGTAGCGGCAGTATAGGTATTAACTCGGTAGCCAAGTTCGGTGCCGAGGAGATGGGTAACGGCAGCGAGTTGTTGAATGCTATCGCTGCTCCCATCACCACAGTAGAAAAGAGTGTGGCTAGTGTTGAGGCGATCCTGCATCAGGGTTTTTAAGGCAGTGAGTTTGTTAGCTGCGGCACCCACAAGTCTGGCTCGCTGCATCAATAAGGGGGTAATGTCTGGAGTGTCGAATTCATCGGTGCTTTGATAGAGCAGTTTGCGAGTGATGGCACGGGTAAGTTGGAGGTATCGATCGCTTTCTGGCTCGGTGAGTTCGACGAGGATCGGATAGTATAAGTAGTGGACTAGGGCACCCTGGTCGATCGCATCTTTGAGGGTAAATTCGGGCTGTAAGATGTCGCCAAAGTAGTCGAGGATATTTTGGGTGCCAATTTCGTCATAGTGGCGTTCTGGAGTGGCTGAGAGGGCTAGTCTCAAACCAACGTTGCGGGGGAGACTAGATTCACGTTTTCTTGCGCCGAGGTTATGCACTTCATCGCCAATAATTAGAGTACGATCGGGTAAATATTTGAGTTGGGATTGAAAGCCAGCACTTACCAAGGTTTCGTTAGTGGTAATAACGGTCAGGAATTTCTGTTGGTTGGTGTTAATGCGAGCGAGTTGATGGGAAAACTTACTCTGCCATTTATGGATACTCTCGCAAGCAAGGATCGGTTCTAGATTAAACTTTTCGCACTCTCGCCCCCACTGGGTGACAAGATGGCGGAAGGGGCAAATGATGATGAGGACTTGTAAGCCGATTTGTTGATATAATTGGGTCGCAATAGCCAGAGCAGTAATTGTTTTACCGCTACCCGTTGCCATCTTGAGAGTGCCACGACCTTGATTTTGAAACCAGTTGGAGACTGCTTGCTGTTGATACGCTCGCAATTGTAGCTGCGCTGGCAGTTGGGGACATCCGGTGGGAACTGGATCTACTTGATAGCAGACCTGAGATTCAGCGACACGAACCAATCGATTGATATCTGTCAATTTTGCTGCTGAAGTCTCGCACAAACAACTCGCACCCACTGGCTGAACTCGATAGGTAGATTTAGAGTCGATCGACACTACAAATTACCGGAAAATATGTTTCCTAGACTATCACAGCAAATCAATCGCCACTGTCGGCAATCTGGCTTAAATTAATTTGTCAATTCAACGGAGAGGGTGAGATTCGAACTCACGGAAGCTTTCGCTTCATCCGATTTCAAGTCGGACGCAATCGACCACTCTGCCACCTCTCCAGATGTAGGCTACTTATATTAACACGATCGAGCAAGATTCGGTAGTGGTAAGTCGATCGGACAGCAGCGGTGGTGAAGCCCTAGCAGAACTCGAAAAGCGCGAACCAGTTTAAATTATGATAGTATATATGAATTACTCCAATACCTGAATGGGGATTATTGAGGGTACTGCAATCGCGATCGATCGATTCAAACTGGCTCAGTTGTCAAAATTTAGGACGGAGGCAAGATAGGGATGTCTAACGGTATCAATTTGCTCGATCTATATCAACAGAATGTGCTAGCGCATTCACAGCAGTTCGATCCGCTGCTATCGCAACTGCGACAGGATGTGGAGGAACGATTAGTACAGTTACAGCAGCAAGAAATTAGCTTAATCGAGTCTCAAACTCAAATACTTCAAGACTTAAAATTGACACTTGCTACAGATGCCAGATTCGTGTTAGAAACACCAGAATTTCAGGAATTCGTGGAGGCGTTGGCACCAGAGATTTTAGAGCGAGTTAGAGTTTCTGGCTGGTTGTTAAATCGTAGCGATTTGGCGTTACAAGTCATAGACTATAAAACCTATGTCGATCCTGATGACTATGATGATGAAAGGGAGCATACTAGCTTTTACTACAATATTAAGGTTTGTCTCGGCGATTTGTCTGTGGAGATCGATCGAGTGTGCGAACGTAAAATATATGGGATGAATGACGAACGAATATATTCTCAGTCTCAGCAGATTGAGAATATTACTAGTGAGATAGAATACGATCTTTTAGATCTCCGAAAAAATCCACAGGATAGAGATTTAGCAGCAGAGATCGGTCTGGTTATTGGCTATGCACGGAAGTTGCTTGCTCTAGAGCCTAAAATTGTGCAGTTCATTTACGATCCAACTCGACACGATCGCAGATCTAATTGGGAAAGATCGTAGATGGAACTATATCTAAGCTTATCGGCATACGGCGGAGTTTCGACGCGAAGGGCATTGAGTATTTTGGCAACAGCGGGAATCGATCGAGTAGAGTTAGCGATCGGTGTCAAACCCACTCCAGACACTACTGCTGCTATTCGTGAGTTTCAACAACAGGGGATGAAATTTCGTGCCCATCATGCTTTTATTTGGGGTGAAAAGCACTATCCTTTTAATCTAGCACGGCAGTTAAATTGGGAATACTGGGAACGTAAGCTAGACTGGTTGGAGATGATGGAAATTACGGCTTATTCCGTTCATCCAGGTAGTTATTCCAAGGATAGCAATCGCTCGATCGCCTGGGAGTTTTTTCTATCTAACATCGATCGAATTGGACAACTATGCCAAGAGCGGGGAATAGAAATTGGCGTTGAAACAATGTATGTCACGCCAGACTCACAAGTCGATCGCTATTTATTAGATACGTTAGATTCAATGTTAATGTTTCGGCAAGCAATGCCAGATATTAAGTGGGTGCTAGATTTGGCTCACTTAAATATTTGGACGCAAAATAATCTAGCAGATCGGTTGCAAGCAATATCGCTAATTGCCGATCGATTATTAGAGATTCATATCTCCGATAATGATGGTTGTCGAGATATTCATTCAATTATTACAGACCGAACTTGGTGGCTACCTTGGATCGATCGATTGCCACCTGGTGTTCCATTTGTACTGGAAAGTCGTTTAAATCGAATGTCCGCTGGCGATCTTCAGTCTGAGTATCAACGAATTTACTCGCTAATCGAATACTCCGAACAGTTCAAATGTGAATCAGATTTTAATTGAGCTAAAAACAACGATCGATCCATTTATGGGAATGTGACCGTTGGCTTAGTCGCGCCGAGAGGTAATCGGGCATAATTCAAGATAAACATAGAGATGATGTAGGAGATTGCCTCATCATCGATCTTAAAATGCTAGAACGAGCTAGCTAGGGGAGTTAGAATTTCTACCGATCGATGGTTATTCGATCCAAGTGTTGTTAAATTTCATACTCTGTGATTATTAGGTTCGTACTGTTGGGGATCGTTGACGGAGCCTCTCCTTAACAAAGGTGATGTGATACGATCGAAGACATACACTTGCTAACTCAAAGCTGATTAATTGCAGCTCAAGAGATTTTTGATGATCCAGGAGGACACAATTCAGGCGACAGATCTAGTCAATGCTTGGAGCTATGCTAGTGCCAACCCTGATGAAATCGATCGAGCAATTGCTCAATAGGAGCAACAATAATTTACGGTTTCCCAACTAAATCACTTGAATGAGCAACTCATTCGCATTTATCGAGATGGGTGAATTTCCCGATCTTCACAAACAAGGCGATCGATAAATCTTGACGTTGGCGGAGCCTACCGTAGGTAATCGATATTAAAATGCCAGAACGATCTAGACAAGAGCGTTATTCAACGCAAGGATTGTTAAATTTTATACTCTGCACTTGTCATATTCGTACTGTTGTGGAGCGTCGATTGAAAAATAATTACAAAGTTTAGTGGATGTGTTGACTAGACAAAAATTTATCCAACTTACGCTCAAAAGGGTGAAACCTGGCAGTGGTAGCAATCATGAGTTTTTGAAAACTCGAACGTGGAGGAGACAAGTGACGGATCTGCGCCAACTAATTCAGGTTCCCTATGTCATTGTGGGTGGGGTGGCGACTCGACTGTACATGCCAGAGCGGATGACTGACGATCTGGATATTCTCATTCATGAAGATGAAGCAGAACGAGCGTATCAAAATCTGAATGAGCAAATGGCTCGACGAATTGGCGATCTGAGTATTGGGGGTACATCATGGGAATTACCAGACAAAACTATTCTGGACATCATTACTAGCCAACGGGAGTGGGTGACAAATGCTTTACTTCATCCCAGGATGGGTGCAGATGGGCAGCCGGTGATTAGTCTGCCATATTTGGTGCTGATGAAGCTGGAGGCTAGCAGAACGACAGATATTAGTGATATTAGTCGAATGTTGGGACAAGCTAGTGAGGTGGAATTGAATGAAGTGAGAAAGGTAATCGAGATTTACGATCCTAATAGTCTGGAAGATTTGGAAAGCTTGATTATCTTGGGAAAAATAGAAATGTCGTAAGATCGCGATTAAAGCGATCAAGGAGAACTAAACCACAAGTCCTGCTTTCCTGAATAATTGCCTTCAGCCGAAAATTTGCCCGACTCCGATGCAGCACCAGTGGATAAAGAACTCTAAGAACCGATCTCCAGATTTGTTCAAAAGTCGAGTCTTCACCATTCACGTTAAAATGATAATTAATAGTCGATCGATACTTGACAATATGATCGTTCAAACTTCCCCGCAAATTATTTATCCAGATTGTGACGGGCAGCCAATGTCAGATAATACTAAGCAGTTCCGTTGGATCGTCACGATTAAGGAAAATTTAGAACTACTCTTTGTCGAAGATCCCAATGTGTTTGTCGCAGGAGACTTGCTTGGGTATCCAGTCGAAGGCAACAACACGATTCAGAATGCCCCCGATGCGATGGTGGTATTTGTTAGACCAAAAGGGGATAGAGGTTCCTATCGACAATGGGAGGAAGAGAATATCCCGCCGCAAGTCGTGTTTGATATTTCGACGACTACGCTCAACACAAGAGTTCTCTCTCCAGGCAATCGGATGGGCGAGATGAATAAAAAGTTAAGATTTTATGAACAACATGGAGTCAATGAGTATTATATATACGATCCAGACAAAATCGATTTAACTGGATGGATGCGACGAGGCGACAGGTTAGAATCAATATTCTTTGTCCTGAAACACCTTCACGATCGATAGTGAAGTGGCAGATGCAGAGCAAAAAATCTATGAAGAAAGAATTAGATCGATCGTAGAACAGTCAGTTTTATTTTTGAGAAAGTATGAACTGAGTAGCCATAGGATCGCACACCAATAGTATAGTAATTTCAACTTTAGAAATATGGAAATCTGAAGACCTATGAGTGACACATCTACTTCTTTAATAAAAATACCAGAAAATGTGATAATTGCATTACAACTATTGTCACCAGAAAAACGTCAGCAAGTATACGAGTTTGCAGAGTTTTTATCTTATCAAGAACGATTAAAAAAAAACGAGCAAACAAATTTATACAGTAAACCACAAACTCCTATAAAGCATCGAATAATCGGACTTCATCAAGGACAAGGTTCCATTAGCGATGATTTTGCAGATCCGTTACCAGAGGAATTCTGGACTAACGATCGGTCATTATAAATGGTGGGAAGATGGCGAAAATTTTGCTCGACACTCATACATTTATTTGGTTCGATTTAGAACCAGTCAGACTGTCAACGACTGCTCGATCTTTGTTTCTCGATCCCAATACGGCGATCGTGTTGAGTATCACTAGTATTTGGGAAATGCAGATCAAGTATCAACTGGGGAAACTTAATTTAAGATTACCGTTACCTGAATTAATTCAATCGCAGCAGCAGACCAACAACATTCAACTCCTGTCGATAGAACTCAATCATATTTGGTCACTAGATACTCTACCCAATCATCATCGAGATCCTTTTGACAGGCTGCTAATTGCTCAAGCGATCGCTGAAAACATACCGATCTTGAGTGACGATCGGTTATTCGATCTCTATCCAGTAGATCGGATTTGGTAGATACGTCTTGGTATAAATTATCTGCCAAAAGTACCGTGTTATCTCTGCTGCGAGCGAGTCAGGTACTGATGATATAGTCTTGCCAGTTGAAGTAGTTGGGGTTTTTCAAGTATGAATTCTGCTATGGTACTTAGATAACTTTCCAGGAGGTCAAATTATGACAGAAACAATTTTTTGGACTCATGAAGAAGTGGCAGCCATAGGGCAAAAAATTTATGAAGAGAGAATTAGATCGATCGTGGAACCGCCAGGTAATATCGGTAAGATGCTAATTCAAGTCAATTTTGAGCTCATTTGGGTAAGGGTTATTTAGAATCGATCGGGACAACCAGATGCATAAATTATCAGATATATTTCACAGTGAAGATATCATCTCTTTGTTGAGACAACAGATGGTGCAATCGAGGTTTGGGATTAAGTCCTTATCTTTATTTGGATCTGTCGCGCGTAATGAGGGTACACCCACAAGCGATTTAGATTTTATTGTGGATTTTGAAGGTGTGGTGACGTTTGATCGATATATGGATCTCAAAATTTTCCTAGAGGATTTATTTAACAAAAAAAATGCCAGAACGATCTAGACAAGGGCGTTATTCAATGCAAGCATTGTTAAATTTTATACTCTATGCTTGTCGTATTCGTACTGTTGTGGATTGTCGATCAAAAAATAATTACAAAGTTCAGTGGATGTATTGAGATGAAGCTGGAGGCTAGCAGAACGACGGATATTAGTGATATTAGTCGAATGTTAGGACAAGCTAATGAGGTGGAGTTGAATGAAGTGAGAAAAGCAATCGAGATTTACGATCCTAATAGTCTGGAAGATTTGGAAAGCTTGATTATCTTGGGAAAAATAGAAATGTCGTAAGATCGCGATTAGAGCCATCGAGGAGAACTAAACTAAAAGTCCCGCTTTCCTGGCTACTTGCCTTCAGCCGAAGATTTGCCTGAATCTGACAACACACTAGTGGATAAAGAACTTCAAGAACCGATCCCCGGATTTGTTCAAAAGTTGAGTCTTCCCCATTTACGTTAAAATGATAATTAATACTCGTGATGTTTCTAGACTATTACACTGGATCGATGATATTTAAATAATTGATTGAGGTTCTATGATTGCTGTCAAAGATAATTTCCAAAGATTTACCCCAGAAGAGTATTTTACCTGGGAGGCGCAGCAGCAAGTTCGCCATGAGTATATTGATGGTGAAGTTTATGCTATGACTGGTGGAACGCTCAATCATAGTGAGATTGCTGGTAATTTTACTTTTTTACTTAAAGCTCATCTACGCGGGGGAGGTTGTCGGGTTCTTAATTCTGATGGCAGAGTGAATATTTATGATTCAAATGATTATGTTTATCCAGATCTGACTGTTACTTGTGATGAACGAGATAAAAGTAATACTCAGTTTGTTAACCATCCCTGTTTGATTGTCGAGGTTTTATCGCCTACGACTGAAGCATACGACAGGGGCGATAAATTCTTCATGTATCGACGTTCTCCTAGTTTGCAAGATTATGTACTAGTTAGTGCTAATAAAATAGCAATTGATGTTTTTAATAAGGACGAACGAGGTAAGTGGGATATTATTAATCATCGTTCTGGTGATGTGGTAGAACTAAAAAGTATTAACTTGAATTTTCCAATTGAAAATGTTTTTGAAAGTATTGTTTTTGAATGATATAGATCGCTTTTATTTATGCTCGATCGAGCAATATAGCAAGTCAATCCAGGAATAGCTTTAGAGGCTCAACGTGCCGAAAAAGAAGCCCACCGTGCTCATGTTTCGGAACAGCGGGCGGAACAATTAGCACAGCGATTGCGAGAATTGGGTGTCGATCCTGATTCTTTGTCCTGAAACACCTTCATGTTCGATGCTTCAGATTCTGCTATTGACGCTAAAATAGTGGTGAATATTCGATCGGTACTGCTAGATGAGCGTTGAAACCTTCCCGAAAATTATCTATCCCGATTGCGACGGACAGCCAATGTCAGACAATACCAAACAGTTTCGGTGGATCGTCACGATTAAGGAGAATTTAGAACTACTTTTTGCCGAAGATGCCGATGTTTTTATTGCTGGAGATTTGTTGTGGTATCCAGTTGAAGGCAACAATACAATTCGGAATGCGCCGGATGCAATGGTAGTGTTTGGCAGACCAAAAGGGGATAGAGGGTCCTATCGACAATGGGAGGAAGATAATATCCCGCCGCAAGTCGTGTTTGAAATTCTCTCTCCAGGCAATCGGATGGGGGAAATGAATAAGAAGTTGAGATTTTATGAGCAGTATGGCGTAGAAGAATACTATATTTACGATCCAGACAGAATCGATTTGACAGGGTGGATTAGAGCCGGTGAGAGGTTAGAATCGATTTCCCAAGGGGAAGGCTATGCCAACGATGAACTGGAGGGCTGGGTGAGTCCGAGATTGGGGATTCGGTTCGATTTGCAACCCGATGGCTTAGTTATTTACCGTCCCGACGGAGAGAAGTTTTTAGGATTTATCCAATTAGACGAACAACGGCGAATAGCTGAGGAACAACGGCGAATAGCTGAGGCGCAGCGATTCATCGCTGAAGAAAAAGCTAGTCGATTAGCCGCCAAATTACGAGAATTGGGTGTAGACCCAGATACGATTGATCGAATCTGATTTGGTCGTTCGATTTAGGTTTCTCGATATACCAATGGAAGACTAAACCATGTTAAAGTCCCGCTTTCCTGGCTACTTGCCTTCAGCCGAAGATTTACCCGACTCGGATGAAACACCAGTGGATAACGAACTGCAAGAACTGATCCCCTTACTACTGAAAGCGATTGGTGGTTTTAGCAGCCAGTGAAACAATCGAATGCTCTTTTTACTAATGGCTCGATGAAAACAGATAAACTTTTTTACCGGATCTTTTTATCGCAGCCAGATCTGATTTCAGAATTACTTCCAGGTATTCCGGCTGGTTGTGAATTTGACTATAGTGCCCCGGTGGTCAAAGAACGAGAAGTTCGGCTGGATGGTGTACTTACTCCTGTCTCAGATGACCTGAGTTTGCCGTTGGTGTTTTTGGAAGCCCAAATGCAGAGTGATACTGATTTCTATGGTCGGTATTTTGGGGGAATCTATTTATATCTCCGCCAGTATCGGGTGAATCGACCGTGGCAAGGGTTGCTGATTCTCAATCGTCATAGTCAAGATTTGGGTTCGGCAGTGCCATATCAGTCGCAGTTGGGTACCCAAGTCCAACGACTTTATCTGGAAGATTTACTGCCATTGACGGAATTAAGCACGAATTTGGCGATCTTGCAGGAGCCGCCGACAGAGGTTGAATTCCGGCGACGATTGAATTTAGTGGAAGCTATACTAGTGAATAAGTTTCCCCAGTTAAGTTTTGAGGAGGTACGACAAATGTTAGATCTACAAGAAGTTAATTTTAGTCAGACTCGGTTTTATCAGGATGTGCTTCAGAAAGGACTCGAACAAGGCTTACAAGCAGGCTTACGGCAGGGAGAAGCAGATCTAGTTTTGCGACAGCTTCAGCGTCGGTGTGGGGTGCTGTCGATCGATCAGCAAGATTTAGTCCGTTCGTTACCTATTGCCCAATTAAAGAGCCTGGGTGAGGCACTACTAGATTTTACGGGGATGGCAGATTTGGAGACTTGGCTAGCGGCATCTGAGCAAATCTAGACCGATCGAACATCTTTACCATTTGGGAATCGTAAAGGTATTTATCGAGATGGATAAAATCCCCGATCTCGTCATAACAATGCGATCGATATGCAAATGCCTGAACGAGCTAGATAGGGGCGTTACAATCTCTAACAATCGATAGTTATTCGATCTAAGTGCTGTTAAATTTTATACTTTCTGATCGTCATACTAATATCGAAGCAACATATTAATTCAATCTAGGAATAGCTCACCATGCTAGATTACCGTCCTCAAAGATATTTACCTTCGGCTGATGAACTTTTAGATTCAGATGAAACACCAGTGGATAACGAACTGCAAGAACTGATTCCTGGATTACTAAAAGCGATTCTGCTGATGTTGTGGGAAGATCGGATGGATTGGTTATTTGCAATTGATATGGGGCTATATGTAGATCCTGACCAGCCGCCAATTGTGCCAGATGCGTTTTTGAGTCTGGGGGTAGAGCGTTGTTATGACGAAGAATTACGTCCGAGTTATGTCTTGTGGGACGAACAGGTAGTGCCGATTATGGCGATCAAAATAGTTTCGCCGACATACCGGAATGAATATACGACTAAGTTAGAGCGGTACGCTGAGATCGGGGTGTTATATTACGTTATTTATTCTTCTAAGCGGCGACGGAAGCCGAAGTTGGAGGTACATAAATTGATAAATGGGGTGTATGAGTTGCAGTCTGGCAGTCCGGTGTGGATGCCGGAAGTTGGGTTGGGAATTGGCTATGAGCGGGGCAACTATGCGGGGGTAACGCGAGAATGGTTGTATTGGTATGATGAGGCGGGACGACGTTATCCAACGCCGAATGAGCGGGTTCAATTAGAGGCTCAACGTGCCCAATTAGAGGCTCAGCGTGCTGCTATCTCGGAGCAGCGGGCGGAACAATTGGCACAGCGATTGCGAGAATTGGGTGTCGATCCTGATTCGCTAACCTGAAAACCTTAACGATCGAGAGTTATTGAACAACCTGACTTTTCCTGCTAAGTCTGAGGATAGTTCAGGGAGATGGTGTTACGATCGAGTAGATGTAATGACAGAAATGGAGTAACCGCATGGATTCCACCAGACATGAGCAAAACTTTGGTACCTGTCAACTAGACGATA
>JANPJH010000113.1:0-3006 GCA_031425415.1 Chamaesiphon sp. VAR_61_metabat_425
TTGCTCAAATGTTTCTGGTGTGACACCACATAAACGTTTGAACTCCATCGGCTCTAAATTTTTAGCTTGTTTGTAACTCACTTTCGATTGCTTGAATTTCTATCTATTCTACAACTCTCTCAGACTTTCGCAGGAGGTCTAATGTTTGCTGATTCTTTAGCAACATCAGCAGCCGTATCAACTGAGATGCCGACATCTGCTTCTCGCAAAGCAGCAGCATCATTAATGCCATCACCCATATAGCCAACGATATTACCTGCTTTGCGTAATACCTGAATAATCTTAGCTTTTTGGGTGGGCGAAAATTTAGCAAAAATAGTGGTAGTTGCGGCAATTTCAGCTAATTTATCATCAGCTAAAGATTCAATATCGCTACCTAATAAAACATTTTGAACTTGTAAACCCACATCTCGACAGATTTTCTGAGTAATAATCTCATTGTCTCCGGTTAAAATCTTGACCTCGACTCCATTGCGCTTGAGTGCTTTGAGAGCTTGAGCGGCGGAATCTTTGGGCGGATCGAGAAAGGCAATGTTTCCTAATAAAATCAAATCGCTTTCATCAGCGATCGCACAGTGAGATTGCTCTATTGGTATCGTCTTATAGGCTACTGCAATGACCCGTAGCCCGTCGGAGTTTAGTTTTTGTTGTAAATCGGCAACTCTAGTATGAACTGACTCATCGATCGGCAAAATCTTGTCATCGACTTTGAGTTGAGTGCAGACTTTGAGGACTTCTTCAACTGCACCTTTACAAATCAGCACATGGTCTTTGCCAGTTTCGGCGATAATTACCGACATCCTTCGCCGCACAAAGTCGAATGGAATCTCATCAAATTTGTGGTAGTCTCTGTCGATATCTAAAGATGCGAGTTCTGGTTTGCGTTCTAATACCGCAACATCTAATAAATTCTTCAAGCCAGTCTGATAGAAGCTATTAAGATAAGCATATTTAAGCACCTCTAAACTTTCCTTACCATAGGGATCTAGATGCCGTTGTAAAACGATTTTATCTTGAGTAAGGGTACCTGTTTTATCAGTACAAAGGATATTCATCGAGCCAAAATCTTGAATCGCATCGATGTTTTTGACAATTACTTTTTTATCAGACATCGAGATCGCCCCTTTCGCCAAATTTGCCGTCACAATCACAGGCAACATTTCGGGAGCCAATCCCACTGCCACAGATAAAGCGAAAGTGAACGCTTCCACCCAATTATGTTTGACTACGCCATTAATTAGAAATACGAGCGGAGCCATAATTAGCATAAACCGTAATAGCAGCGTCGTCACGCTGTTTACCGCTTTGTCAAAACTGGTGCGAACTCTGTTGCCACCGAGCGTTTTCGCTAATGATGCCAGATAAGTATGACTGCCTGTTTCGGCGACCACAGCGGTGCCCGAACCACTAACTACGGTTGTACCCATAAAGCAGAGATTGACCAGCTCCAGCGGGTTTTTCTCCTGCTTGTTAGTGAGATCTACGTGTTTTTCGATGGGGAGAGATTCGCCTGTGAGTGTGGATTGCCCCAGAAATAAATCTTTTGCCACAATTAGCCGAATATCAGCAGGAATCATATCTCCGGCTGAGAGAAATACAATATCCCCAGGTACCAGTAATTTGACTGGAAGTTCTGTTCCGGCGATGCCTTGTTGCTCTTTTGGGGTGGTAGCTCTAGTATTACCTTGGCGACTCACTGCGGCGGTGATACTGACCATTTCTCGCAGCTTTTCGGCAGCTTTGTTCGACTGAAATTCTTGAGAAAAGCGCAGTAACCCACCAAAAATTACCATGATAGTAATGATGAGAGCGGCTGTCGGACTTCCGGTTAATAGTGAAACGATCGCCAGTACGATTAGTAACAGTGAGAGGGGATTTGTTACCGTTTTTAGCAGTTGGACATACCACTTGCTTGGCTTTTCACGGGCGATTTCATTTAGCCCCGATTTTGCCAGTCGCCGCTGGGCTTCTGTTTCAGTTAGCCCTGCCAGTGAAGTGTCAAATAATTGTAGAACTCCAGCTACATCTTTCTGAGCGATATCGATAAGTGCATTGGATGAATCTACAGAATTGGCATTCCGACTGGAATTATTCATTGAGTAGTTTAATTTAGGGTATTAAATTGTCGGGGATTCTACAGTTATGAAGTACTGCGATCGATCTTAGGTTAATCCTGTGAAGATCTCGTGAGGTAGTTATATATTGAAGTAGTGGATTGTGAATAATCAAGAGCGAAAATAATGGCTCAACTGATTTTGGTTCGGCATGGCCAGAGCCTTTGGAACGCGCTCAATAAGTTCACGGGATGGGTTGATGTACCCCTAAGCGAACGCGGTCGGGCGGAGGCGACAATCGCTTCCTGTCGGCTCAGTGGTTATCGAGTAAATGTCTGATTTACCAGTAAATTAATTCGAGCGATCGAAACAGCAACCATCTGTCTGACCGAAAATGATGATATCTGCGGTGGCAAAATTCCGATTATTAAACACGAGCAACCCGATCCAGATTGGCGCGGCTGGGACAACTATGATGGGAATCCGGCGGAAGAACTACCTATTTTTACGAATGCGGCCCTCGATGAGCGGTTTTATGGTGAGTTGCAGGGTTTAAATAAAGCGGATACCGCTGCTAAGTACGGTAACGAACAGGTGCAAAAGTGGCGCAGATCTTACAGTGTCCGACCACCTGGTGGCGAGAGTTTGGAGGATACCCAACAGCAGGTGGCTGCCTATTTCAACAGCCGGATTTTGCCCCATTTGCGTGCAGGTGATAATGTCTTGATTGCCGCACATGGTAACTCGTTGCGATCGATTATCATGCTCCTCGACAATTTAAGTCCACATGAAGTGACAGCACTAGAACTAGCAACCTGACTTTTCCTGCTAAGTCTGAGGATAGTTCAGGGAGATGGTGTTACGATCGAGTAGATGTAATGACAGAAATGGAGTAACCGCATGGATTCCACCAGACATGAGCAAAACTTTGGTACCTGTCAACTAGACGATA
>JANPJH010000114.1:0-7208 GCA_031425415.1 Chamaesiphon sp. VAR_61_metabat_425
AGAGAAATCAAAACGAGCAGATTCAACCCCGCTAGTTTCAGATCCAGAGGTATCGACACCACCAGCTCAAAGCCCAACTATATCAGTATCGTCTCAAGTATTTCCAAATACCCAGCCAAGCGGACAGTTTTTGCCCGAATCGATTGAGATCTGTTGTCCTGTAAAATAAATATATAACTCAATTTGACAAAACCATGCTACTTATTAAAACCTGTTTTGGGAATAATAAGGATACATAAACAGGAGAAATCATGGGATACAAATCAAAACTAAAACAGATGAAACGTTCAGGGCAAAGCATAGTTCCGGCGATCGGCAACAATGCTTGGGAAGAACTTTACACTTCTTATACTGGAAGAGAAACACAAGAAGAAGATTATTGGTTATCGATGAGGAAAGAATGTGATGCTATCGTGAAAAATAAGTACGATATTCAATCTTCTTATCAAGCGGCAAGAGTTCTTTTGTATAAGACTTTACTAGAGGAAAGAGATAACCTCGAACAAGATTGCAGTACAAGTAAAAAGGTTGATGTAAATATTAGAAAAGCTGGTGAAATGCTATATGCTTCCGGTGGTATGAATTATATGCACGACCCCTTACTCTGGAGTTTTATACCTCGACACATCCGAAGACACATCGATTATATTTGGAGTGGTATCGGGGACTGGTTAGCATAAATGTCGTAGTTATTCAGCCGATCCTATCTACTTAGGGACTTGTAAAAATAAAATAGTTCCAGTATTTCCATAGTATTTACCAATCACAAGATAAGTTGATTAAGACTGGGATTATTAATTACTTGGGAGTCTCTTCGTGTTATCAGTAAACCAGCGATAAGACTTGTCAAACCTTGATTAGTACCCACCAATATTTAAAAATCTACGATCATGTGCCAACATCTACAACAAATCTCTTGTATATCTAGTTTCCAAATTCAATCGGCATCTTCTTTACAATGAAAAAAAAGCTTCAAATTACAATTTGAAGCTTTTTATAACTTAATTAAGAATCGAGTCTAGAATTTTGTGAATTGTCATCACCATTAACTAATGGAATCTCCCCGCTTCCTTCGACAACTTTTTCCGGAAATTCTGGTGTACTAGGAGCTTCAGTGTTTTCAGCAGCCTCCGATGCTTTAAGAGCAGCCTCAGCACCAGCTTGAGCAATTAGAACCGCTTCAGGAATATAGTCGGGGTGATAGGGGAGCAAACCCGTGCTACCCAGAGCCTGAGTTGCTTCTCTAATACATTTGGTGAGTCGGCGTTTAGTAGAAAAAGGAATCCAATCAGAACATAACGCTTCACCCCAGGGGATATACTCACTAAGGATCTTGTTCTTATCTTCTGGTGCAATCAAAATCTCAGGGAAATAGATCGACTGGAATTGATACTTGTCGAGTAGAGCTTGAACCTTCCGATCTTCATCGAACCAATTCCAGCGGATATTAGTAGCCGCACCTAAATTCTTCACCAAAACGTGGGGGATTTTGCCCCCAAATGCTTCGACTGACTCCTCAAATAAATCTAGAGATTCTGGTGTACCATTAGTGATGAAATAATAGACAAACTTAATCGTATTCTGTGGATCTGCCAACATTGCAACCACATCATTCTGATAGAGCCAACGATTCACATAACTGGCTACCTGGGAAGGTAAAACAATCATCACATCAGTCGTCTTAGCGATATCAAAAATTTTATCAGCCAGGAAATAGTCATCACTACTGCCCGTAAAAGCAATTCGTTCTGGGGCTAAAGTCGCTGCTTGAGTACCAGTATTACTGTGATTGTAGAGACTTTGAGGTAAATTATTATCTTTAACTTCTACCTGTTCGCGGAATTGCTGATATATCTCTGGACGATAAGTTAAACCCACATTAGGAGTCGAAGCATCGGCATCAATTAGGTAAAAGGGATGATTCGCGGCTGTCATTTGTTCTGCTGCTACTGAGGCAACAATGCTCTTACCCATCCCACCTTTTTCACTACCAAAAATCGAAATTAATGTCTGTTTTGGTTGAGTTACTTCAATTTTTATTTCAACTGGTTTTGGATCTTTTACTTTTTTAGTTGTTTTGGTTGCTTTGTCGGTAGCCATATTCTCTATTACTCACTTTTATTGGTTTTAACGATGATTTTTGGCTGTGGCATTAAATATTTCCACATACAATAGACATCCGCCATTCGCGACTGATACCCATCGGGTACGTCGAGAGTTGGCAGCTTGAAAGTGCTACTGTTAAAAATCACATATTTGTCTTTGTAGCGCGGGTTCGGTGTTAGCTTCTTTACGAAGTATTCAATTAGTTCTGTCTGAAGAACATCTCCTACCCCACCAGCCAACATTAGCTCGTCGATCCGATCTGGAAGTTGCTCGTTCAACCAGTTAAAAATCGAGTTGCAGTAATTATCATGAGCCAGTTCAATTTCTCGAACTAGAGCTTGCAATTCACTAGCTCTCAACTCCGCTGTGGTGTTTCTTAAAATTGGTTCAAGATAGGTTGTATCCTTCTGCTTGAGCCAATAATTAGCGATCGCTGAAGAGAGATTAGGCAAATCGTAATTATAAGTTACTGCTTGAACTGCCTTCACCCAGTGGTTGAAACCGAGATCGCAAGTACCAATTCCGGTGGTTTGATGAAATTCACTGGCATAGAAACTTAAATTCCGATGTCCCGCCATTAAGATAATGGCAGTTCCAGAACTTTCCCGATGATCGACTTGCAATAAGTGAGCGATGCCAGTCCCTTCAGCATAAAAATTACACTCAATCAACTGGACGCTAAATACCCCAATCGGTGTATCAAAGTCAGCTAATGCAACTGTTAAAGCTGCTTGAATCCGTTCCCGATCTCGAAACTCCCCAGGCGGTAACAGACAACCTAAACTGAGATCGAAGCTGGTGCCTAGATTGAGGCGTTGAGCCATTATTGACACCATGCCTAAGATTTTATAGATGATAGTTTCAGATTTGAGTGGCTTGAGCGGTTGAGTTGCACCCAATCTGGTAGCTAATTTCCCAACTGCAAAATAGTTACCATCAACACCCACAAACGATCGATTTGTCAGATCGCCATCAATTTGCTGCCGATATCGATCTAGAGTTTCACTGCGTTGTTCGATAACGGCAGAGGACATCACGATTGTAACTAGTTCCTCACCACTCGATCCAATACATTTAAAAGAACTCGCCCCATCATCGCAACCCAACTGTAGTCTTTTCTTTCTCCTTGCCATAAATATTACTTGCCGTTTAGAAAGTCTGAGACTGATTGTGATACTCTTGCTCCCCCAACAATTAATCCCTTACCGTCATCATTGCCGTTTTTTCGATCGGATGAAGACGAAGTTACCGCCTGTTGGAGTGGTTCAGGAATCGCTGCATTCACCTGGGGAGGTGATGGCAAATTAACTACGGCTCTCGATTGAGGTATTACCGCCTGAGATGATGGTGAAGATCCCCAAATTAGCCCACATTGAGATAAAAACTCATTTGGTAAAATGATTTGGCGATCGATCCGATGGAAGTTAAGTACACGGTTAATTTGACTACTCAACGCCAACACCGATTCTGAAGTTGCCAATTCAACCTCTGCATCCGAAACGCTTGGATCTGCGGCTAGAGCGTAGGAGTAATAGAAAGCATCAGCGGCTCCCATTAACTGGGATGCGATCTTGCCTGTATCTCTCAAGTACTTTGCTAAAAGAACCTGACGAGAATCAGCTTTAGCGATATTCATCATCAGAAAATCGCGAGGTGGTCTTTTACTCATTAAAATCTAGGGGCTGTTTCATGTCCAGAAAAATGGCGCATCTTACACCTAAATTATCTATACCAAGTATTGATATGATAATAGCCATATTGCCCAAGTGTACTGACCATCTATATACTAAACTCCAGCTAGATGACCGATCTCACACCATTTTAGCTTTAATTCTTATTACTAACCACCCCAAAAATCGCGTATTTACCCTAGAATTTACCCGCAATTGTGCCGATCCGAATCTATTAGTGAAAGCGTAGAATTGAGTGCGGCTTGGAGTTGGTTGTGGGGAGGAGGAGCCAGCAGTACCTCTCGTGTTGCACACTCGTCCCATCTGCGATGGGAAACGGTCGCTGGCAAGGGCGTTCCCCCCTTAACCCCCCTCTTCATCAACCCATAAGTGAAGGTTCAAACCACCTTGGTTAGCCCCCAAAATCTCACCCAAATCATAGTACTTTGCGTAACTGTACCGTCGCAATGCAGATCGCGACCTATAGGTAAACCAAACTCAAATCAGCCGATCTCCTAGTAAAGCGTAAGCGATAGTGTCAACACAACAGACTGGATCGACAACCGAAGAAATTATCCTATTCCAGCCCAAGAGAGTTAATAACATTACGCTCCGGCTCACCGATGACGAATTAGACACAATCGAGGCACAAGCCCGCAAGCTCAATCTGAATCGCTCTGACTATCTCCGCCACCAGGCGTTAAAGTCCGTTCGCCGTTTTAAACCCAAGCCGATGAAAAGTCTCGACACTTTGCAATATCGAGAATTAGCACTGATTAGAAAAGAACTTAGTTGCCAAGGGAATAACCTCAACCAGATTGCCAGAGCCTTAAATACTTTGCTCAAGATGGGCGTACCAGTCAATCTCGATATTGCACGACTAGAACAAATCGCCAATGAAAGTTATCGAGCCACTCAATCGATTTTGAGACTTCAAAAAAAGCATAACAATTAAGATGATTGGGAATATTGGTGGCGGTGGTGGTTTTGGCGGATTGCTTGGTTATGTCCTGGATAAAGAGAAACAGCCGCGTATCCTCAGTGAGAATATGGCAAGTGATACTCCGAGCGATTTAGCCCGCGAATTCAGGAGAATTAGTAACGGTAATCCCCGCATCTCTAAACCCGTTAAACACATTTCAGTCTCATTTGCTCCCGAAGATGGGGTAGTTGAGGATTGGCTCAAGGAAGCGATCGCTTTGAGACTGCTAGATGGCTTGGGCTATCAGGAAACCCCCTACCTTGTCGTCGCACACGATCGAGACGATCCTGGACACGATGCAATCCACGACCACGATCATATCCATATCATCACGAGTGCGGTGGACTATGATGGCAAGCGCGTCGATCCATCCTGGGAAGCCTATCGGATGCAATCGATCCTCCGCGAAGCCGAGATTGACTTTGGATTGCGGCAAGTCGCATCCTCTTGGGATGTTAAGCGTGAGAAGGCTCTGGGGTTGAAGCTAGATTCCGATCTCGCTCATTTTGTTGCTAATTCATTCAAAGATCGTCCAGATCTCAAAACTTGGCTCGATCGATTGGCGCAGTCCGATATCGATGTTAGATTCAACATCAGCAAGAACGATAATGTCATGGGCATTACCTATCTTAAAGATACTGAGATCTCCAAGGGTAGCGATATTGGAGCGAGTTGGGCTGTGGTGAACGATCGAGTGTCTGTCACTGCTGACGATCTCCCGCTCATGAAAGCGACTAATATTAAGAGCCAAGAAAAACCTGTGCGGTTGAGTAAGATTGATCGGGCAATGTTCGATCGGGCTGTGGAGATGGCCGTGATGAAATTAGGACAGGGCAAAAAGTTTAAGAACAGTCGGGCAGACATTAAATTAGATGGGGACACCCTGACTGTGGTGCGGATGCGACCCCATCGGTTGATGCTCAAGGCGACTCAGACAAAGGATGGTAAGTGGGAACCAGTGGGCTTCCCTCATGTTGAGAAAAGAGATGTCGAACAACTCGAACGCTTTAATGGGGTAGAGTCCAAGAAGTTTGAAACTTCCCTTCAGCAGGAGGCTTTAGATCCAGTGGATGAATTTATTAGCATTGATGCTTATGTTGTTAGCGATCTAGACCAGGATCGATGTGAATACGAGGAAGATGGTCTATCTATGTAATAAAGTTTGATGTTTAATGACAACGCGCAAGCTTCGATTGGCTTGCGCGTTGTCATTGACGATTTTCCCCATTGATAGTCAGAGTAATCGCTCGATTAAGTTGGTAAATGTCATCTGAAAATTCCCCCGTTTCTGATGTGGACGGGCTGATATTTCTAGCTTGAGAATAATTCGGCCCAGAGCGATGGCGGTGCCTTTTGATGTGATGTACACGTTAATTGAATGTGCTACCTGCCTAGTAAATAGTATGCTTCTGGTAGTCAACCGAATTTGACTAATAATGTTATCAGTCAGTGTCAAAGTAGGCTATTCTCTAGATACTGTAACAACGTCCTCGGATTATATGGCAAAAGTAATTGCTCTATTCAACCAATCTGGTGGAGTTGGGAAAAGCACCCTGACTATGAATCTGGGATACCATCTAGCCAAAGAACAGCGAGTACTGCTGATCGATATGGACCCACAAGCCTCACTCACTTTATTTATGGGGCTAGAACCGAGTGAAATTTCAGAGACTGTTTATGATGCCATTATTGATGGTGCCGCTGCGCCGATTCAGCACATTTCTCCAGGTATCGATTTACTGCCTAGCAACATCAATTTAAGTGGAGCAGAACTGGAGTTGGTAAGTGCGGATATGCGAGACTATCGGCTCAAGGATGTCATTGAGGCAATCTCGGATCGTTATGACTTTATTTTGATCGATTGTCCGCCTAGTTTAGGGTTACTATCTTATATTAGTTTGGTTGCTGCTAACTATGTGCTTGTACCCGTCCAAACTCAATATAAATCGTTTATGGGTACAGAACTGCTATTACAAACAGTCGGAAGAGTACAGAAACGCCCGAATCGACAACTAAAAATTGTTGGGTTCGTGCCAACTATGTATTCGGGACAAAATTCTCAAGACACTCGTGCTGTTGAAGCAATAGAATCTCAATTGGGAAAGGTATCAAGAGTATTTCCGCCAATCAAACGAGCGACAGCTTTTGCTGACGCTGTAGAAAAACATCTACCATTATTTCTCTATGACAAGAATCAACCTGCACTGAAAATATTAGATGAGATCGCTCAATATCTCCAGGAGTTAACGGCATGAATAAGAATAGCAAAAGCCAAGTACCTTTTCGACAAATAAAGGTTGGCAGTGGAACTAATGCACTTTTTGGCGAGACTGAAACCGATAGTTTGCAGATGATTTCCTTGCATAAAATTCAATTACCGCAACAGCAACCACGGAAGTATTTCGATCCGACTGCAATGGCAGGACTAGTTGCTTCCGTAAAATTCCAGG
>JANPJH010000115.1:0-11778 GCA_031425415.1 Chamaesiphon sp. VAR_61_metabat_425
AATTATCTGACAATCGCCAGATTTGTGATCACCTGCTGTGCCGCAGATGCTTATCCAGTCGCCCTTTCCGTCAAATTTACCGGTGACAGACTTACCTACCCCCAAGATAGTTGGCTCCAAGTCAAAGGCAAAATGACGACCGAAACCCTCAATGGCAAACGCCAATTAGTCATCGTTGCTAGTGAACTAAAGCCAATTTCTGCTCCGAAAAATCCCTATCAGGATTAATTTTTAGCCTCAATACTTCTATTTATTAATATTACCGATTACTTAAATCCGTGACACCCCAAAAACCCCGACTCCCTCTCGATCGCGCTGCCCTCACGTTGATGCTAGGATTAGCGATCGCCACGGCGATCTTATTGTGGAGTGGCGATCGCACTTTGCCGCAGGTACGCGAATTCAATTGGCAAGATAAAAACATCGGTGCAGATGATATCGCTTTTACCCTATCATTCAATCGCCAGGTCGATCGAGCGACCGTCGAGCAACAACTCAAAATTCAACCGCCATTACCAGGGAAAACTAGTTGGGCTGGTGCCAAAATGGCTTATACACTCATAAATCCAGCCCCTTATGGCAATGACTATACAGTCAATTTACAGGGTGCTAGAGAGGCAATTGGGACTAAACGTGGCAAAGAAATCGTCCCCTTTCGCGGTCAGTTTCGGACACGAGATCGAATGTTTGCCTACATTGGGACAGGGGAAGGCGATCGGGGTAGACTAGTTATCTACAATTTTAAGAGTCACAAACCAGCGATTCTTACACCAGCGAATTTAATTGTCACTGACTTTAAAGTCGATCGCAATAGTGAAAAACTAGTATTTACGGCTGCTGATGCTCAAACCTTAAAAAATGGACAGCCAGCGATCGCCAGTCAGCAAATCTATAGTGTCAGCACTGGGATAAATCGTCGTCCGTTAGATCCAGACTACCAGTTTATCCCTCCGGGCAAAATAGAACTAATTCTCGATAATCGCGAATACCAAAACGTTAAATTCGATGTTGCCCCTGATGGGACTAAATTAGTCGTCCAACGAGTCAGTAACAAAAATTCTAATGACTTTGCTTTGTGGGTAGTTAATCTAGATCAATCCATTCCACCGATTAAGCTTAAACAAAGTGGTGATTTTGTGATTACCCCAGATAGTAGCGAAGTCGCTGCCGCAGTCGGCGAAGGAGTATCGATTTTCCCCCTGACTACTGATACCGGTAGCAATCTGGATTTTCTCCCCAAATTTGGGAATGTCCTCAGTTTCACTCCAGATGGTTCAGCCGCCGCGATGGTCAAATATAATGGTGACTATACCAAGTCTCTATTTATTGTTACCAATCAAGGCACCGAACAGGAAGTATTGAAAACAACTGGCTCGATTTGGGATGCGAGATTTGCCCCGACAAAAGATCTGATTTACTGTTTGGCGACCGAGCTGCAAACTAAAGGTAACGATAGCCGCGAACAGCCCTATTTAGCCGCGATCGATCTCATCACCAACAAAGTGATTCCCCTCATGCTTTTACCGATTCAGCAGGGGATACACATGAGTTTATCGCCCGATGGACTGGCACTAATGTTCGATCAAATAGATCGAGGTGAGAGCACTAATCAATTAATTCAGGGACAAGGCAATGGCATCATGTGGCTACTCCCCATCCCGCCCAACATCCGTCAACTTACTGCCGCCATCCAACCAGAAGAGTTACCCCTACCTGGCTGGCACCCTCATTGGCTGCCCTAATCGATCATTTAAAATAACATCATGGTATCTACACCTTCCAAACTAACTCAAAAAGCCTGGGCAAAAGCCATAACGCAACCGGGCGAAGAATTTGCCCTCACACCATTATCTGTTCTGTCTGGGGCTATTCCCGCTGGGCTACGGGGCACTCTGTATCGCAATGGTCCAGGTAGATTAGAACGTGGGAGTCAACGGGTTGGACATTGGTTTGATGGCGATGGAGCAGTTTTAGGCGTACATTTTCGGGAAACAGGCGCAACTGCGGTTTATCGTTATGTCCAAACTACCGGATATTTAGCAGAAGCCCAACAGGATCGGTTCCTCTATGGTAATTATGGGATGACCGATCCTCAAGGGATTTGGAATTTTTGGTGGAGAATTCTAACTAAACAGGATAGTCTCAAAAATGCCGCAAACACTTCAGTCTTAGCATTACCAGATAAATTATTAGCTCTGTGGGAAGCGGGACAACCTTATAGTTTAGATTTAGAAACACTCGAAACAATCGGGGTAGAAACTTTGGGCGGTCTCCAACCGACTCAGCCCTATTCTGCTCACCCACTCCGAGATCCAATTACTGGCGAAATCTTTAGCATTGGTGTCGATCTTCAGGCAAATTTACATCTATATAAAAGCGATCAATCTGGTCAAATTAAACAGCAAGCGATCGTCAAATTAGATGGTTTACCTTTCATTCATAGTTTTGCCTTAGCAGGTCAATATTTAATCTTTTTTCTGCCGCCATTAATAATAGACAAAATGGCAGTTTTATTTGGTACTAAAAGCTATTCTGAGTCTCTAGAATGGCAAACAGGAGCAGGAACGCGAATTTTGGTAGTCGATCGGGAAACTTTTCAGGTCGTGAGTCGGGGTGAAACCGATCCTTGGTTTCAGTGGCATTATGGGAATGCCTGTCTAGAAGCAGATGGATTAGTTCGTTTAGATTTGGTGAGATTTACAGATTTTGCTCAAACTAATGAATATTTACGAGAAGTTGCTACAGGCATGACAACTACTGTGCCCAATGGTAATCTTTGGGAAGTTCGACTCGACCCAAAAACAGCAAAAATTGTGTCGATGCAGGAAGTACTTAGTCGCAGTAGTGAATTTCCGGTAGTTGCACCACAATCGATCGGTCAATCTTGGCGATATACTTATCTAGCATTGCAACGTAAATCAGCCGAAGCTGGTGAGCTTTTCGGTGCGATCGGCCGCTTTGATTATCAAACTGGAACCTTAATTGAAGCCGATTTGGGTGAGAATATGTATACGGTCGAACCCTTATATATTCCCGATGATTTAAATCCCGATCGAGGTTGGATTATGACGGTAGTTTATGATGGAAATAAAGAGCAAAGTGAAGTCTGGATCTTTGATGCCGAGCGACTCGATCGGGTTCCAGTTTGTAGATTGGCTTTACCCAAGATTATTCCGTTTAGTTTTCATGGTACCTGGCAACCATTTTAGCTATAATATTTTTTAGTTGTTAACTCGATCGCGTCAAAATAATTCTGGTTCGACTCGATCGAGCAGGCACAATTCTAAGGTTGAATTAACAGATCGATAATTTCGGCAATTTCATACTGGGTAGCTAAACTCAATCCTCCCAGTTCTCGGCGAATCATCGATTGGCGGAGCGTGACTAGATGATCCAGCCGTAGTGTTGATGGATGACAAGTTTGAATTTACTTTTTGACTCGATAGTGTAAAAATAACTCTTGCTCGACTCGATCGACACTTAATAGTTCTAATCTAGGTGCTAGATCTGGTGTAAAGCCAGAACCAGATACCGGACTAGGCGCGGCACTACCGCCATAGATAAATGGGCAAACAGTTAACCATAATTCATCGATAAAGTTAGCAGCAAATAAACTAGCCGCTAATTCGGCGCCGCCGAGAAAACAGATATTGTTGATCCTTAATTCCGTAAGCTGTGTGGTGACTAATTTCCAATCGATATCGCCATCTTTAGTTTCACAGATTAATACTCGATCGAATTTACTCAAATCTAACCAATCGATTGCTCCGGCTGTCGTAGTTAATAGCCAGCGAGATATCGGTTGACTGAAAAAAGGTAGCTCTCGATCGATCTTACCAGTTCTCGAACAGATGATTTGGATCGGTTGTAGAGTTTGTCCGCGCTCGGTTCTGGCTTTGATTAATTCTGGTTGGGATACTAATACTGTTTCGCCACCATCATTGAGGGTGCCGCTACCGACTAAAATGGCATCAGCTACAGCCATTTGCTCTTCCAGATGGGCGTAGTCCCGTTGCGAGCCAAATGTCGGGGGTGACTTCTGAACATCAGAAATCTTCCCATCTGCTGTCATGGCTAGAACTAAAGTTGTCTTCATTAGATTGGATAATGGTTCATGTAAATTAATGGAGATTTAAACTATCAATTTAGTCCGATCCCTATCCCCTATCCCCTAATTAATATAATCTTTTCAATACATAATCCGCCATCTCAACCAACGCTTGGAGAGAGGTTGAGTCAGGTAAATCGGTGAGTTGAGCGACAGCTAATTGAGCGTGATGCTGAGCCAATGCGCGAGATTTAGCAATACCTTCACTGTTATGTACTAAGCTTAAGGCTGTTTCTAAATCTGCCGCATCTTCAAACTCGGTGGCTATTAGCTCGATGAGCTGTGGATGCTCCTTTAAGGCATAAAGAGTCGGTGCTGTAAGGTTGCCACTGGCTAAATCCGAACCAGCCGGTTTACCCAAGACTTCTGCCGAAGCAGTGAAATCGAGAATATCATCGACAATTTGGAAAGCTAACCCTAAATTACGCCCGTAGAGATATAGTTTTTCGCAAGTAGCGGTGGAGACTTCGCTGAGTTTTCCCGCTGCTTTGGCACTATTAGCTAACAAAGAAGCTGTTTTATAATAACTCTTCTCTAAATAAGCCTCGATCGAAAAGTCCGTTTCAAATGCATTCAAGCCTTGCTGAATCTCACCCTCAGCTAAGTCCATAATCACCTGTGACAGTAACTTGACGACTTCGAGGTTATCTAAATTAGCCAGATACCAAGATGACTGGGCAAATAGAAAATCGCCAGCTAATACTGCGACCCGATTATCAAATAAACTGTGAACAGTTGGTACACCCCTACGGGTGTCGGCTGTATCTACCACGTCATCGTGAACTAGGCTCGCCGTATGGATCATTTCGGTAATTTCGGCCAGTCTACGGTGACGTGGGGTGATATCTTCCCCCGGCATTGTTGCTCGCGCAATTAGGAGGACAATGGCTGGACGTAAACGTTTTCCCCCAGCCCCAAATAGATGTTCGGCTGCTGCGTATAAGATGGGGTGTCGAGCACCTACAAGGTTTTTGAGGTTCTCCGTTAAGACTTGTAAGTCAGCTTCAACAGGAGTAAATAGAGATTTCACTGAGGTCATCGATCGGGCAGCTCAGAGGGTGAGTTTACGAAAGTTTACATACATTCTAAGCTATTTTCGATCGGGATAGGTAAGAAGCGATCGATAATCAGGTCTGTTTGACGGAACACCCTTACCGCAGGAGTCATATTCCCGACTCTAAACGGTCGTTGTTAAGATGACTTGCTCTACTACAGATTGAGCAGCAAGTTTGGCAAAGTGCTGAGGATCGCCACTGACAGTGAATATAGTTGGCAAGGCTTTGCCATAGTGTTGAAGGCCCAGCAGGTTAAGTTCTTTGGCGGCGGCGGCGACGACATGAACAGCCGGATCGACTAATTCGATGTGGTGCGGGAGAAATTGCCTTAGGATTGGTTCGAGGTAAGGATAGTGGGTACAACCATAAACTAAGGTGTCGATCGCTCGGTCGAGTAAAGGTTGAAGATAAGCCTTCGCTACAGCTAGGGTGTAAGGGTCATCAAGACGATTGCTTTCAATTAATGGGACAAACTCAGGACAAGCAACTTGCCAGACTTCAGCACCGGGATTTGCTTCTCTAATCGCCTGTAGGTAGGCATTACTCTTGACAGTTGCTGGAGTGGCAATTACACCAATTCGCAGACCTTGACGAGCCGCCGCTCTAGCTCCGGGCAAAATCACTCCCAGAATCGGCAGATCGTATTCATCTCGGACTGTTTCTAAGGCTAAAGCAGAACTAGTATTACAGGCCATGATCGCCATCTTCACCCGCTTCTGCACCATCCAGTCTAGGGTCTCACGAGTAAACTTCAAAATTTCTGCTGGGGTACGGTTGCCATAAGGCACTCGTGCCGTGTCACCAAAGTATAAAACTGATTCGTTGGGCAGTTGGCGATAGATTTCTTGTAAGACGGTCAATCCGCCTACTCCACTATCAAATACACCGATTCTCGCAACTTCATCTGATTCGATCTGTTTGAGTGTGACTCGGTCTTGCATATTTTTGGGAAAGGTCCAGTAAGGATCGGTGGTCGAAAAACTTAGTTACGCTCCTTGATGTATTGGGTTATCCCTTTAGCAATGGCTTCGGCCATCACTTTGCGATAATCATCCCGATAAAGGCGAGCCGCTTCTGCCTCGCTAGTCAAATAACCAGTTTCGACTAGAATAGCGGGGATGGACGATTTTCGCAAGACAAGAAACCGCGCAGATCGAACTCGTCTATCGTTGAGGTAGAAACCGTTTTTATTAACATAGTCTACAACCGTACTATGAACCGTTTCGGCAAAGGATTGACCGAGATTGTAATGATATGTTTCTAGTCCATTAACATCGGGGCGATTATCGATCGAGTTGGCATGAATGCTGACAAATAGTGTCGCTCCAGCCTCGCGAGACATCACTACTCGCTCATCCAAACCGACGAAGTAGTCAGAGTTTCGAGTTAACTTAACCGCAATGCCTTGTCGCTCAAGGATTTCAGCAACTCGTTTGGCGATCGGTAAAATTACATCTACCTCCTTCAAACCACTAGGGCCGATCGCACCTGGATCTTTACCGCCATGTCCGGGGTCGATCATCACTAGAACTCGGCTATTGGTACGAATGGGCGTGGAAGTATCCTGTTTGGGAGCGGGACGTGGGGCAGGGCGGGGCACTGAAATCGTGACGGGACGGGAGGCAATATTACCAGTGCCCGTCACGGGCTGTAAGTACACCCACCGATTATCTAAATATTGGCGGACGATATCGATTCTGACCCCATCGGCACGGCGAACGAGGATGGAAATATCATCACCTTGGGCACTAATCGTCAGATAGCGTTGGGAGTCGGCTGGAACTTGGTAGCCGGGGGCTAACCTGGCGTTGGGGACTGTAATTCGATAGCCGCCAGATTGAATATCCCATCCGGTCGTATATTTGAGTTGCGTTTTACTCTGCCGATCGGCTTGAATCAACAGTCCAGTGCGAGTTGGATCGAGGGCAATATAATTAACTGGCGTACCACTAGTATTCACCGTCGGTCTGGTTCGGGTCGCTTGAGCAACAACGACTTGACCGTTTTCATTGAAAACCGAGACTGGGCCGACTGGCGCGCCACGCGGAAAAGATCGCAAAGATTGAGGTGTGGGCATTTGGATCGACCACTGCCGGGATGAGCTAGCTTGAATCAGCACTTGTTGCGGATCGATCGCGTAGTTAGCATCTAATTCCACAACCATTCTCGTTCGATCGGCATCAAATTGACCCACTCGCAGAGATTTGATCCCGTTACTGAGAGTTTGATTAGAAGTTGGCTGCTTGAGAATCGTGTCTGGCAAATCGACAATCAATCGGCTGGGATTTGCCAGCATTTGAGCTTCTGGTCTGACTGCTGCATTGGTGTTAAAGTCAATTCGATTTTCGGTGGCGTTAAATTGCCACGACACAATTTCTGCTGCTGTCGCTGGTAAAGACATCATCACGAAACTGAAAACACTGGGTAATAGCCAGTTGTATCTCACAATACTTACTCCTTGCATGGGGATTACCTTGGTGAATTCGGTCGTGGATAGAGGGTTGGTAAAGTCGCTCCGCGTTCGGGGACTGGAATACTCACATACCAATCGATCGGATTTTCACCAGTGAATTGGACTCGCTTGGGATTGAGGGTGAATCCAGGTTGTAGTTCTAAAACCAACCTAGTAGTGCTACCGTCAAACTGTCCCACCCGTAACGATCGAAAGTTGCCGGCTAACTTCTGCGTAATTGTGGGTTTCCGAAACTCGATGCCAGGGAGATCGATGATTAGGCGGGTGGGGTTGAATAACATCTGCGCTCTGGGTTGAACCCCGGCATCAGTTTTAAAATCCAGCCTATTTCTACTCGCATCAAATCGCCAAGATGCTAGTTGACCTGCATGAACGGGGACAGCTAGCAGGCAAACACTGAAGACGCTAGAGAGTAAAAACTTAAATCTCACCATATTTCGATCCTTAACACTGGAATTGAAGTAACTGCTGCGGTTGGTAACGAGTCATCGATCGCGAAGGTAAAATCGCGACTAGCTGGTTCGTTCAGTCCCACAGGTAGGTCGGTTACCATCATTTGCCTAGATGAACTTACTTATCATATTGTTTCTGTTTACTGCGAAAGATTAACTATTTGGGACACTGTGGTAAGATAGCACGAATCTGGCATCTGGTTCTAAATTAAGCGATAAATTCGTTCCCGTAAACGTCTGTTTGGCTCAACCTGGATCGCCTAACAGCCAATGGATTGAGTCTCGATCGGATGAGTATTTTTACTTATGGGCCAGTATGTAGATCGGCGTGAGACGACTCATAAATGTTGAATCGCTTCGTCACTCCGACTGTTAAACCGATTGGCTAGTTCCCCGCTAGATGGATGTCACCAAAATGATCCCAAAGCTCGCTCATCTAGATTGGCAAGATCGCTTTCAATCTCTAAATGTCTATCTATAGGGTGCCCAATTTTTTTGCTAACGTGCTAAGTTGCGATTTTTGTCTGAGGATTAGCGGCAGATCCGATTATTTCGCGATCGCCAAGTCTAAATATTGGTGAATAATCGTGAAGGTATCGACCAGAAAAGCCGATCGAGCCGCCATTTGTTACCGTTTTTCTGTAACATAGAAATCGATAAACTTTTAAAAATCCCATTGCCTCGTCCTTCAACTAGTGGCTAAAGCAGTGGAGATCGCAGCCCCAGTCTGCCGCAACCGTAGAGATAAAGCATACCAGTGAGCAATCAACAATCGGTGTTAAGCGAGTTATTGCGGCAAATGCCTCAACTGCGATCTCACCTGTACTTTAAATCGTCCTTAACCGCCTTATCTCATGCGATGGAGGATCGGGTATTAGCAGGTACAGATCGCCCGTTGCTGATTGCCAGTTTTCAGCAAGAAAAGTTCTATCGTCAAGAAGCCCATCGGTATCGCCGATTGGGGGAAATTAGCGATCAGGTATATGTCCTGGCTGCCCCAGATACTGAATTTTCTAATCGTGGTCAAGAATATGACTTAGTGCCGTTTGAGCCGACTGATGCGCTAGGGCAAGAGTGGCATTTGGTAGCAATTGGTGCTCAATCAGCAGCCTGCTTGATCTGTCGCGAAAAAATCGGTTTGCCTTCAGATATTTCAGTCTTGCCAGAGATCGACCCGTCCCGCAGATTTGAAGGAATCTGGACATTCGATCGACAAGTAACAATCGCCGCCGCCCATATTCTCCTCGATCGCATCCAGGGCTATCGTCCCGATCTGGCTGCTAAAATCGCCAAGGCAAAGCAAGAGTATCTAATTACCGTCCCCACCATCCCCCACGATCATTCCACCAGTGCTGATGCCTTTGTCCAGCGGCTGGTGACATATCTACAAGCCAGACAATATAAATTACTCAAGGCATACCGATCGATCGAGGAAAAAGAAGAACGAGAACGGTTAGTCAATTCGATCGCGGGGGCAATTCGGAGATCGCTCAATTCGGCTGATATCCTTCAGGTGGCTGTTCAGGAGCTAGGTAAAGCCACGGGAGTCAGTAGATGTCTGATCTATCAATATCGTCAAGACGATCGTACTGCCACAATCGCTCATGAGTATCTGGCGAGTAGCAAGATTACCTCTTTGTTCGGTCAAACTTGGAATCTAACTAACAATCCTCTCTTTCAAGCCGTGGTTGCCAATCATGAATCCACCTCCCTCGCTGAAATTACCATCCCTAAAACCTGGCAGCGCACGCTAGTTAAATTGGGTATTACCGATTGGTCGATCGTTCCAGTTTTGCATCAAGACCGAATCTTGGGGCTGATTGAACTACATCAATGCGAACCATCGCCCCTGCCGTGGTCGGATGATACCATCAACCTAGTTGAAGCGATCGCCACTCAAATTGGTAGCACCCTAATTCAGGCCGAGTCTTACGCTAACTTAGAATACCTCAACCAACAACTCGAAGCACTCGATCGCACCCGTGCCAATCTAGTCGCAATTACCGGACACGAGCTAAGAACACCACTTTCTACCATCCAAGTCTGTCTAGAGAGTCTAGCTACCGAACCAGACATGTCTCTGGAACTGCGCCAAGTGATGCTAAATACTGCGCTAGGTGATGCCGAGCGGATGCGGAAACTCGTCCAAGATTTCCTCACCCTCTCCCAACTCGAAAGTGGACGAATTCAGTGGCATCCCGAACCCCTGTCGCTGGAGGAGTGTATCGATTTAGCTCTCAGCGGCTTAAATACTCGTCGGTACGATCGGGATTTACCTAAAATTACGATAAATGTCCCGAATAATTTACCCTTTGTGCGGGCGGATGGCGAGTGGCTGGTCGAAGTTCTGACTAAACTGCTCGATAATGCCTGTAAGTTTACTACTGGTAAGGATCGGATTAATATTGAAGCTCGCAAGAATAAATCGATGCTCGAAGTAATTGTCTCAGATACTGGACGCGGTATCGCTCCCGAACTATTACAGATGATTTTTGAACGCTTCTATCAAGCTGAAGGTTCGCTCCGGCGCACTGCTGGTGGAACGGGCTTGGGCTTAGCCATCTGTCGGCAGATTGTCACTAGTTGGGGTGGTGAGATTTGGGCGGAGTCTACAGGGAAAGATAGCGGCAGTAAATTTCATTTTACAGTGCCCTCGATTTAGGTATTTACAAACCTGAGCGGCCACTGTAAAAGAGTGGTGCGAAATCAAATTAATCAAGTCGGAGGAAACCTTGACATGGTGCAAGCTCGATCGAAACTAATAACGTTAGATGAGTTTCTAGAATTACCGGAAACTAAACCTGCTAGCGAATATATTGACGGTCAGATTATTCAAAAACCCATGCCAAAAGGAAAGCATAGTGTAATTCAAGAAGAACTTTTAACCGCCATCAATGCAACTATTAAGCGGCAAAAAATCGCTAGGGCATTTCCTGAATTACGCTGTACCTTTGGCGGAAACTCGACTATCCCAGACATTGCCGTATTTCTTTGGACCCGAATTCCCTCCGATGAAAATGGGGAAATTGCGAATGTATTTGCGCTGGCTCCAGATTGGACGATTGAAATTTTATCTCCAAACCAAAGCCAGACAAAAGTCACTAAAAATATTCTGCATTGTCTAAAATATGGAACTCAGATGGGCTGGCTAATCGACCCCGCTGAGAAAACTGTATTTGTTTATCGCCCAAAACAAGAAGTTGCAGTATTTGATGAACCAGATGATTTGCTGCCAGTCCCATCGTTTGTGGGTGAGTTAAGTTTATCGATCGAGAATTTATTTGTCTGGTTATTGTTGTAATGTGAGTTATGATCTATCAAGTTAGTAATGAAATTTACAATGGTAGTAATAATTGCGATGTCTCAACAAGTAAAATTATTTGCAACTTGAGAACGAAAGAGCAACACAATAGTATATAATCAGTCGTTTGATAAATAGAGATAGTAAATGCAACAGATATTATTAGAGATAAACACAAAGACGATAAAGGATATTAGCAATCCCAGTACTTACAAGGGTATTTATGCGTTTCATAAATACTGGGGGAAAAAACCAACTGAAAGTATTGCCTTCTTCATACAAAAATATACAAGTGAGTCAGATATAATTCTCGATCCTTTTTTAGGCTCAGGGTTTATTAGAGGGTGTTTGAAAAGGGGGGTAGGGGGTAAAAAAAGCTTTCAGGGGAT
>JANPJH010000116.1:0-9927 GCA_031425415.1 Chamaesiphon sp. VAR_61_metabat_425
TATTGTGGGCTGGTTGCAAATAATGTGGTCTCAGTTGCACTTAATGTGGTCTCAAGTGACCGGATAGTTGCAGCTAATGTGGTCTCAAAATTGCGACTATTGTGGTCTCAGGCGTTTAGTATTGTGGGTCGCTACAGCTAACCAAACTTAACGGGAAAAGTCAGAACTAGCAACGGGTGTACCGATAGTGTACGAGCTGGATGCTGCTGGAGGATCGATTGCTGGCGCAGACGGCAAGCCGTTCGGCAAAAAGATTCTCAACGATTGACATCAGCTTAAACTGAACACCCAAAGAAAATGAGATCGGGATGAGTGGCATCGATCGTAAAATCTTCCTTGATTCTAGACATCTTGCTAAACATCTGCCAAATACAGGGCAAAGTAATCGGCTACTGCGGCGGGGGAGAGCTGCCCACGTATTTAACGATGAAGCTACTCTCTTGCGGGTGGCTCAAGCTATCATAGAGGGAGGAATCCATACAGCATTTGCCAGAGGCTACGATCGTTATGGGTTATTATTCACAGAAGCAATCGGCGTTCGGCTTAGTCCTGAAGGTTCGACTCTCCCTTTATTCTATGGTGAGGTAAAGATTGATGCAGATAACCAATACCATCCCGTCCCCCGAACTCGACCCAGCGAAGAATAACTGGAGCTTTCTCGAAGTGTGGATCGATCCAATGCAGTCACCACCCTATGTTTTGCTGTTGTTGGGGGATAAATCCGGTAGTTGCCATATTCTCGATCCTGCGGCACAGTACAAATCAATTAACCTTTGTGATACTTACGATGAGGCGCAGCTTTGGTTATTAGAAGATGAGTATGAGCCAATGGAAGGAAGAATATCAGATGCTGAAATTAATTTGAGCAGATCGTAAATTTAGATTAGATTACCTCTGGTACGCTGTGCCAAAGGCAGGCTTACGCCAACGCGATCGAATTTGAGTCGTCACAATTTTAGTTCCAGATAATATCCTAATTTGGGGTGATATTCGGAAAGTCTTGACGAAGCATCGGGCTTTCAGCCGATGTTTTTCTTGATATCAACAAAGTTTTCAGGGAATAGGCGAAAATATTTTACATGATAAATAGTTATGCAGCTTAGTCCTCATTAGAGATATTACTTATAATTCGGCTGTTTCTGCCTCAAGCTAGATTGATATGAAGTTAAAGCCTGATAACTATGGAGTAGGATGCAACGATTAGTGAGTAGTGCCTGGCAACCAAGTAAACGGAATTAGGTTAGGATAGTGGGTTGATTATTCTATGAAGTAACCTTGTATTTTATGCTTCAGTCCCCACCGCCGATCATCCGTTTTTTAGCGAATAAGATTCAAAGTACTGAGGCTGACTTTGAAGAATACCTGATTGACGTTTCCACAATCTTTGCAGAGTTTGATGGACAAACCTACGATCGTGATGCCATAGTTGATAGATTTCTAGTTTTGTCTGGTAGATCTAATGAGAGTGAGCGAGATCCATCATTTTACCGTGACAAGTTTAGCTCCTACGCCAGCTTTTTGGGAATCCTGATAGTAGTGCGCGAAGGGAATAGGTGGGTGTGCAGGCTTTCTGGTGCTGCATCTCAACTTCTTTGCGGGGACGAGCCTAACGTTCGAGCATTTTCCAGAGTTCAATTATGTTTACTTCAGTATCCGTACATTGTTGGCACAAAGTATAATGCCAATTCCGCGCCTATAGTTTGGAATGCAAGCAAGCCAATAGTAAATATGATTGAGTCGCGGGTTAGAGTCGTTCCTTTTAGGCTAATCTTAAATGCCTTAAAGGTGAAATCCAAAATAAACGATACTACTCTTTCAAGTATTAGCTTGACACACAAAGAAATATTTTTCTTGTTTAATAGTACATTTACTAATCAACATCCGAACCCTTCTGAAGATGCGATTTGTAGAGTCTTACGATTATCCGAAATTGAGGAGCTACCCTCTACGCTAGATCTAGAAGAGTTTCAGCGAAATTTTCACTTTTTTGAAACAACGGGTTTGATTAAACGTTCTGAAGGTAGCTTGATGTTAGATCTAAGCAATGACTTAGAATCAAGTAGCTCCAAACTGGAGATGATTAATGCGATCGCTAGCATGACTAGTTTCTGCGAGAAATTCTATAACCACGATGCTCTCTCCATTGAGGCACATCTTAAGCAAATGGCTTATGATGCTGTCTGGTCTCAATACTATGATGGAAGCAAATTACCCCAAGATATCTATTCCTGTTTAACAGGAAGCTTGTCAAGTAATCAAACTTTATCAACTCAAGGTGACCTTGAAGAAGCTGACGAGTCATTCACTATTTCACCAACAGTGAGTTTTCCACCTCTAACTCCTAGACAAGCGTTTCGTCCTTCAAGAACGTATAGCTCAAATGAATCAACTGCTGACCCTGAATTAACTCAATTAAAACGCCAAAAAAGCAATGCTTATCACAGGTTGCTAGTTAGAAAAGTAGAAGAGCAGCTTCGAGTTAGAGGATGCAACGAACCTAGAGATAATATCTATATTGACTTAGCTGGTGAACTTAATGGCATCAAGATTCTTTTTGAGATGAAAAGCTGCAATTCCAGCAACATAATATCTCAAATTCGGAAAGCTGTCAGCCAAGTATACGAATACAGGTATCGCTACGCTCATGAGTTCCCACAAGAATCTACGCTATTGTGTATTGTTGCCCAAGAGCGACCTGATGACTGGTGGCTCAACTACCTTACTAACGATCGCGGTATAAATGTCATATGGCTAGAGGGTGATGTTAATCTTGCTTGTGCTTCTGATTGTGATGAATTAATTCGACGGCTTGTTGACAGAGTTGAGTAGCAATCAGACAGGTATAAGATCGGAAGGATGGAATGCTTTTAGTCCAGCTTCTTTTTCAGCATCAACTGTTGTTTTTTGAAACATTGGCAACAAATGAGTTTGTCCCAAAGAAACAAGCATTTTATCAGTAGTTCGTAAAGTGCCTAAAGGAATACCAAATAAGTTAAGAGCTATGTACTTAGCCCAGACAGCCGCCAATAGAGGAGGAACTGCATTTCCAACTTGCCGGATGGGATGTCTACTAGTTCCAGAGAAACACCAAAAATCTGGGAAAGTTTGCATCCTTGCTGATTCACGCGGAGTTACTTCACGGGGTTGGAAGGGATGAACATGCCCTTTACCACCTCCTTTATCTGAACCGACGATTATCGTATAACTTGGTCTATCTGGATGTAGTTTATTGATTCTAGTAGCAGAATCTCTCTCTCCAAACCTCAAATCTCTGTACCTATTCTTAATCTCATCACTGTGCTTTCTACCAATATGATTATGAATAGTTCTAAGTTCTTCAGGCAACCCAGTTAATGCATGTTTAACACAAACTCTCGGCAAACGATCAATTTCCAATTGGATATTATCTCCTTTGATTTGTTCTGTTCCACCATGCGTTGCTAGTAGTTCCGGCAGATTGATAGGAAGTTCGATTCCAGAACGTGACCCTATAATGAAAACCCTTTTCCTGTATTGAGGAACACCGTAATCAGCAGCTTCCACAACAAAGAACTTAACCTTGTAAGGCTGAATTGCTTCTAAAGCTTGCAAGATTTGTTTAAAAGTCTCGCCACCATTGACTGTTAATAAACCAGGTACGTTCTCCAGCCAAAAGCATTCAGGCTCAAGAGCTTTTACATAGCTGACAAATCGCCACATCAGATTTCCACGCGGATCATCCATCCCTCTACGACGACCAAATACTGAGAATGATTGACACGGTGGACCTCCCGTTAATAAAGCGACCTGCCCTTTACGCAATCTAGCCGCCCTTAGTAAAGTCTCTCCCTCAACTTGCCAAGCATCCTTTTCCAACACAACTGTGTTGGATAAAAAATCATGGGTTCCGCTTCTGCGCCCCTCTCGCCTGTTATGGCGAAGGGTAATGCAAGAGTGTTTATCTATCTCAAGACAGCAACGTGTTTCAAAAATACCAGTTGCTTCTAAGCCTAAATCTAGCCCACCCGCTCCTGAAAACACAGAAATGACGGGCAGTTTACCGTTTATTAAGTATTTGGTGAAAGTAGTACTCATATATTTTGCTTGGTAGTAGTCTACACTATACATGTTTTTCGCCCGCCTGCCTATAAACATGTAAACATGCTTACAAGCTTTAGTCAAGTAAGATCTAAGACTAAAAGTGTTAATTTCTTATGGCTGGTACTCGAATTTCTGACGACCTACATCAACAGTTGCAAGTGATTAGAGCAGAGCTTCTTCGCGAACTTGGTTCTGAAGCTCCTGCCTTGCAAGATATGGTCAATATAGCCGTAACAAGGTTTATAGAGAATTGGCAAACAGTAGAACGTCAAGAAATCTTGAAAGCTTTACTCGATTCACGAGAAAAAGCTCGTTCAAGGATGGGGCAACGTGATTAGCTGCTAATCTTCTGTAAGGGACACAGCATAACTTCAACGTTAACAATAAAGATTTATAAATCTCGATCGGGTAAGCTGTCATTGATCGACTCAAATCAGTCCGTCTTTTCTTGCCATAAATAGCATCAGATCGATCGTCCGACAAGAGTAAGCCCACTCATTATCGTACCAAGCCACCACTTTGAAAAAGTTGGCATTTAAACCAATCCCGGCTGTGGCATCAAAGATACTCGAACGAGGATCGGTGCGAAAATCCATCGACACAACTTTATCCTCGGTATAACCCAAGATGCCATTCAGTTCCCCCGCCGCTGCCGCTTTCATCGCTGCACAAATATCTGGATAAGTGGTGGGTTTGACAGTTTTAAAAGTCAGATCGATGACGGAAACATCAGCAGTACCCACCCGAAACGCCATCCCTGTCAGCTTCCCTTTCAAGTCGGGTAATACTAGCGCGACCCCTTTTGCCGCTCCAGTTGAGGCGGGAATGATATTCTGAGAGGCTCCCCGTCCGCTCCGCCAGTCTTTTTTACTAGGGCCATCGACAGTGAGTTGGGTGGCAGTCATGGCGTGAATGGTCGTCATTAAACCTTCAGCAATCCCAAAGGTGTCGTGCAAGACTTTGGCAACTGGAGCCAGACAGTTGGTAGTACAGCTTGCATTCGAGACAATCTCATCCGTTGCCGGATCGAATTGTTGGTGATTTACGCCCATTACCAAAGTCCGAATCTTGTCTGGATCTTTGCTGGGGGCAGAGATGACTACTCGTTTTGCCCCAGCGTGAATGTGCTTGTGGGCACCCTCATAGGTAGTAAAAAATCCAGTGGATTCAACTACATAATCGGCTCCTAGTTTACTCCAAGGGAGTTCTGCCGGATCTTTAATCGCCATACAGGACACGAAGCGATTGTCGATGGAGATGCCGTCAGGCTGGGCTGCAACCGTGCCTTGATAGGTGCCGTGGGTGGAGTCGTATTTGAATAGGTAGGCAAGGTTATCGGCAGGAACGAGGTCATTCACACCGACTAATTCTAATTCAGGATGACTCATGGCAATCCGCGCCACTAATCGTCCGATCCGTCCGAAGCCGTTAATACCGATTTTGAGTGTCATTTTAAGTCAATTCCTGAATCTAAATTTCATTTTCACAGGGCTGTTTTTGTTCGATTTGGGTGATATTTGCTAATGTCACTTCCGCGATCGCCTGCATCGCATCTTCAGTGAAAAATGCCTGATGTCCCGTAATCATCACATTCGGGAAAGTCATCAGGCGAGCAAAGGTATCATCTTGCATAATTCGATCGGATCGATCTTCAAAGAATAGGGCTGATTCTTGTTCGTAAACATCTAATCCTAATCCGCCAATTTGGGATGATTTGAGTGCAGTAATAATGGCATCTGTGTCGATTAAGGCTCCCCGACTGGTATTAATTAGCATGACGTGGGGCTTCATTTGGGCGATCGCCTCCTTGTTAATTAAGTGATGGTTTTCTGGAGTTAATGGACAATGGATCGTAATAATATCTGACTGGGAAAACAGTTGAGATAGCTCCATATATTCAACTCCAATCGCCTCGCATTCGGGATTGCGGTAAGGATCGTAGGCGATAACTTTGCAACCAAAACCCGTCATAATTTGAGCGGTGACTGTACCAATTCTGCCCGTACCAATAATCCCGATCGTCCGTCCATGTAGATCGAATCCGAGCAATCCTTCGAGTGAAAAATTGCCCTCACGGACGCGGTTATATGCTCGATGTAATTTGCGATTGAGTGTCAGGATTAATCCCACAGTATGTTCGGCGACGGCATAGGGGGAATAGGCGGGAACTCCCACTAATTTGATGCCCAGATTTTTGGCTGTCTCCACATCGACATTGTTATACCCAGCACAGCGCAGAGCAATTAGGCTCACACGATCGCTAGCAAGAGCCTTTATTGTGTCTCGATCGACTTCATCATTGACAAAGATACAAACAGCGGTTGCATCTTTAGCCAGAATTGCGGTATGTCGATCGAGCTTAGGTTCTAGAAATGTTAGTTGATGTTGATGTTGTGAATTAGCGGCTGTGAAAAACTGGCGATCGTATGACTTGGTACTAAAAATAGCAACTTTCATGATTTATTTGTTATGTTATTTTGCAGTTACTCAAAGATATAAAATAAATAATCTACAAAATTCAGTTACTTTGCTATTTTCAGTTGTCATAATTGCCCCTTTTGTTCTTGATTATTTATTTTTTGTCAAGCTGATAGATGAGCAGCACGACACCGCTCTTAAATAGTTCCGTTCTCACGAGCTTAAAATTAACCGTGTCTTTAAACAAAGGTAATCCTTTTTCTAATACGGTCGGGTGAACTAAAAATTGATATTCGTCAATCAAATCGTGCTTTGTCAGTTCCTGCACAATGCTGGCACTCCCGTAGATGACAATGCCTTTTTTCGATTCTTTTTTTAGCTTCTTAATTTCTTCGGGAACGATTTTCTTGACAATCGTCGAATCATTCCATTCAGCTTTTTTGAGCGATTTTGAAAAGACGATTTTCTTCAAAGCGTTGATTTTATCGGCAAAAGTTTTCTCCCAGTCATCCGCTTTCGGATTGTCGGGAACTTTTGCCCAATAGCCCGCAAAGTCTTGATATGTCTTCCGACCAAGTAAAAGCGTATCTGCATTGCTGACCATCTTGATTTCGTAGGCAGACATTTCATCGTCTCCCAAAACCCATTCCAATTCACCATCAGCACTGGCGATAAAGCCGTCAAGCGTAGTCCACATTGTGACAATCAGTTTTTTCAAAATAATCCTCCGTTGTTCAAGTTGATGCTTTAACTAAGCGTATTGCTTTGGCGGAGCCTCTCCTGTGGAGAATCGCCGCATCTGTTAAGCGATCGCCGCCCATCAACTATTTTAGATATGTGTTGAACACAATCCCGCAGTTGTAGGATTGCGAACGGTTTAGTTTCAAACTTAAAGTTTTATCTTCCAATTTGCCGAATAACGTCATTCCACGACCGATTGCCGTCGGGATGATGAAAAAATTGTATTCGTCAATCAGATTTTCCTTAATCAAAGACGACACGAAGTCCGCGCCGCCATAGACGAGAATATCTTTACCTTTCTGATTTTTGAGGCAATTCACTTCTTCTCCAATATTGCCCTTTGCCAGCACCGTGTTTGCCCAAGGAGATTTGTCGAGTGTTTTTGTAAAAACAACTTTCGGGTTGTCAACCATTTTTTTGGCGAACTCATATTCGGGGCTTTCAGGATTTTCCACAGCTTTTGTCCCAGAAGTGTTGAATGTTAAAACGTACACCTCCTAGAAATGGGTACAGTATTCCTATGAAAGGCTATTATTACAGCTAAAATACTATCTTTCTAAACCAATGCACGTAGCTAATATTTTCACACATAAAAGCTTGTAAATATCTCAATTTATCTAATGCCTTACTTCCAAATTCTTTAGGAATTCCTACTAGTTGCAATACAACATATCCAATTAAACAGCAGTATATTTGAATCTCGATTCCATTGATATTTTTAGTTATTAATCGATCCAGCTTTAGGTGCATCTTTAAGAACTTCCACAACAGTTCGATTTGCCAACGACTTCGATAAAATTCTCCAATTTCTTCATTGCTTATTGCGAATTCTCCTGTCTCCGGTAAGTTGGTTGCTAGTCTGAATTCAGTTCTTTCTTCTAAATCGCAATAATTAACAATTCGGCACTCTACTTTTTTCGTTCCTGTTCCTACTAAAAACTTCCCATTCTCTTGCATCTGTAAACTCATATCATTCTTGATTCTCAAGACAAAATATCGCTCTTTATCTTGAATTAGATTCTTGATTCTTTCCAGTTTACAAAATCCTCTATCCATTATATTGACGTAAAGATTCAGGTTGAAAATGCTAGAGGGGGGAAAATCTGCTAGAGTAGACGAATGAAAAAGCCCACAGCGAAGATACAGCAGGAAAAAACCGAAATCGAACAGTTAAGCCAAGCTGAACTAGTCGAATTGGTGCTGGGGCTACAAAAAATCATCCAAGAATTACAGGAAAAATTAGCGATAGCGACTGGTAAAAGTCGAACCACCAGTCAAACATCGTCGCAACCACCATCTTTGGATCTAATTCAGAAATCTGAAAAAGCGAAAGTCGAAGGGGAAGAAGAACAGAAAAAGAAACCAGGCGGGCAACCAGGACATCAAGGGAAAACACGAAAGGGATTTGGACGAGTAGACCGATACGAAATCAGTCAGCCAGAAATATGTCAATGGTGTGGGAGTCGAGAGTTAAGTGAAGCAATTAGCCTTCAAACACAACAAGTAGCTTGTTTAGTAGCCAAGCCAATAGAAGTCGTAGAGTATCAAACACAGTCGTGTAAATGCCTCGAATGTGGTGGGATAGTTCGAGGGTCACTACCAGAGGGAATAGTACCAGGGCAAGACTCGAACATTAATCTCCAAGCATTATTAGTATGGCTAGGAAACTACGGACATTTATCCTATGAAAAGCAACAAGAATTGGTGTGGGAATTAGGTGGAATCGAGATTGGAACTGGAACACTTCAGAAAACAAATCAACGGGTAGCTGAGTCAGTAAAACCCGCCATCGATGATTTATGGGCATGGGCAACACACAGACCAAATGTGCATGTGGATGAGACTCCTTGGTGTGTCATGGGAGTGAAGGAATGGTTGTGGACAGCCAGCGGAGAAGGATTTTGTTTATTCCATGCTGCCGACACTCGTGGAAGGGCGGAATTAGAAACAATGCTCGGTACAGAATTTGCTGGAGTATTAAGTTCAGACGATTTCAGCGTTTATAATGGTTGCCACGTCACAGCGCAACAGAAGTGTCTAGCTCATTTGCTACGACATTTCAAGAAGGTATTGGCACTCCCAGGTCAAAATAATAATGCCGCTGTCGCCGCAGTATTTATTGGATTAATTAATGAAGCTTTTCAACAGCATCGGCTCTGGCGAGAACAGGGAGATCTAGTGACTTATTTTCAGTGGGCAATTGATTTCAAAGCACGATTGAATCAAGCTTTACAAACTTGGTTAAGTACCGTTGGTTATGCCGCAGGTTTGTTGCTCAGATCGTTACGAGATAAAGCAGACCAGTGGTGGTACTTTCTTGAAGACCCTTCGGTTCCACCAGATAACAATCTCGCAGAACGTTCATTGCGTCTGGCTGTAACCAAGCGAAAAGTTTCTGGTGGCTCTCGTTCTATGGAACGATTTAAGCAGACGGCGAATCTACTCAGTGTCATTCAAACTTGTCGCTTTCAAGCTCGTTCTGCGATGGCTTTTTTCCGTGAGGCTATTTCTGCTCATTCTTGTGACTTGGCAATGCCTTCTCTCATTCCCCTTTCCCACACCTGAATTCTTACGTCCTAAGCACTTTAGCAGTTGCTGTAGATATAGATGTGAGAGTATCTCTCCCCTGAGAGAGAATCTCCGACTTTTGTCGGATACGAATTGCTCGATCGAGGGGTTACGATTGAG
>JANPJH010000117.1:0-8278 GCA_031425415.1 Chamaesiphon sp. VAR_61_metabat_425
GAATGGTTGTTACTGGAGATCGCGACCGTGATTCTGGGTTTAGTTTATCGACGCAATACCCCAAAATTGGATATCCGATCTTCTGATGGTGTGTAGGCTCGATTACCTTCGAGATGCTTTACGATCGATATATTACAGCTAGTGAGATCGATCGGGAGTTAAAAATATCCATAGGCTAATTATCATGGCAAATTTACCCCCACCGAATTAACTCTCAATATGGCGAAAGATCTCTTTCATAACACCGTTAAAATTGCTCTTCAAAAAGATGGCTGGAACATTACCCACGATCCATATCAGTTACGATATGGTATGGCTGATGTTTATATAGATCTCGCCGCTGAGGAAGTGATCGCTGCTGAGAAAGAAGGGCGTAAAATAGCAGTAGAAGTGAAAAGCTTTGCGGGTGGCTCGACAATTTCTGAATTTCATACCGCCCTCGGTCAATTTCTCAACTATCGGATTGCGATCGAAGTATCCAAAGAGCCAGATCGTATTCTCTATTTGGCAGTTCCTACAGATACTTATGAAATGTTTCTTGAATTTGAACCCGCAAAGACTGTAATCGAACGGTATGAAGTCAGGTTAATTATTTATAGCCCAAATCAGGAGGTAATCGATCGATGGATAGATTAAATGAATATCGTCAAATTGTCCGCGAATTACTATCAGATTTTGTAAAAAATGATATCAATGGTCAATTAATTTTCGATTCAGATCGCGATCGATATTTAGTGATGCATAATGAATGGCAAGATGACTATCGAATCTACGGCTGTGCGATCCAATTAGATATTATTGACAGTAAAATTTGGATTCAGCATAATAGTACCGAAATTTATATCGAGCGAGAACTAATTCAGCGAGGAGTATCACCTCAAGATATAATTTTTGGATTTCGATCTCCCAGCGTCCGAAAACTTCTCGCAGATGTTAATGTTACTTGAAACCTACTATGGTAAGCACTTCCCATAACAGCATTAAAATCGATTTGAGTATTCCAGGTATGAGTTCTTAGAGTTGATTATCCACGGGAGTATCATCAGCGCAAGGTAGTTCGGATTGGAACATGGCTACTGTATCGAAGAATATATCAGTATTTTACTCGATTTCACTTCATTCTCAAATTCACACCTACCCGCTTAGAGTATGATAAATTCCCCAGATAGCCATCGCGCGGAGATAGTGACTGGCGCGGAAGGTTCCAGCGGCGGTAATTGCTTCGGGAGTTCTAAATTGCAACCCATTCGTATATACCTGCTCGACAATTACCTGGGTTAATTTTAATCCCTCTTCTCGCATTCCCATTTGGACTAAAAATGCGGCAATACCAAAATTAATTCCCGTCCATACTTCGAGGGGGTGAGTATCTTTAGGATTGAGTGGTGAGCCATCGATTTTAATTCCATTGGCGGCACCGAATTTACCATTTTGGAAATTGAGAAAGCAGGATTGATAGACGGTTTGCAGAGCCGTCTTGGCACAGTCTAGTGGCACAATATTATCGAGATCGAGTAACTTGGCGTAAAATTGACCGCAGAGTTGATCTGCCATGACTACTTCCGAACCACTACCAGTATCGATGCGATAGTAGCTGCCATTCCAAAGCTGTTCTTGATAGATGGGTTTGGCGGTAGCTAACCAGGCTTGATATTGAGGGATAATATCTGCGGGGTTGGGAGTGAGTGGTTCGCGATATACTTGGGTCAGAATTTGACCGATCGAGGTCGCCGCTTCCAATGCCGCCAGCCATAAGCCGCCACAATAAGCACTAATCCCTTGCAGTCGCCAATCGTCGAAGGTTTGATCTGGTGCGCCGGAGTTTTCAATCATCCCATCATTGTCTAAGTCAAACTGTTTGAGATAGGCGAGGGTATCGACAATTGCGCTCCAACATTCAGCAAGAAATTCGACATCCCGTTTACCTGTAAAGATATAAGCACGATAAACTTGCAAGACAAAATCGCTGCCTAAATCTTTCCAAAGGTTGCAATCTTGATAGCAAGTATAGTTAGTTTTCTCCCAGGGATGTTCGTTAGGCGCGCCAAGATCGTGGGGGGTGGCGTGGAGAGTTTTGCGGGGTGCCATCATCGCCTCTTGATCGATATTTTGGGGACGATCTTCGTAGCCAAATGCTGTTTGGACGTAGTAACCAATCAGGCGTTTATTAGTATCTTCAGCAGGGATAGCTCTGGCGAAAGCAATGAGGACTGATTTTTCTAATTTTGGCCACAACATGAGCAGCGAAAACGAGCCATATAACCGGACATCTAAACTTTCATACCAGCGATAATCTAAACATTCTAATACGCCAAATTGACCGACTGGATCACGTTCATCGGCGGCTGTCCATAAAGTGCCACCATCAGTGAGCAAATATAGTTCATTAAATAATGCCATCTTGAACCAATCTGGCAAATCTACGCGATCGAGAATTGGCTGCTGCCATTGAATAATCGACTCTTGCCAGGTATCATGATGTTTTAAGGCTGTCCGAATCATTGCCCAAGCATTCTGACTCGATCGACCGAAGAAGTCTGTATACCGTCGATAATAATTAACGCTTTTGGCAAACTCCGTAACAGGGAAATCCCAGGCTAAAATAAAGGGGATTTTTTTAATTTGTCCGGATTTGAGTGTAAATCGAATGGCGATCGCCGCAGCAATTTGTTCGCCTGATTTAGCTGGACTTTCATCATCAATATCTGGTAGCGAACCATCTGCGGCAAAATTATGCCATACATCGCTACCATCGCCAGTGGGATTCCACCGTGAATGATAAAATACTTCTACACTAGGATTGGCAATACTCGCGATCGCCCATTGTCCTTCACCTTCAGTGGGAATATCTGAAGATCGCGCTCGATCCAATAAACAACCAACCCGATAATTATCGACAATCCACTGATTATAATTCCCCTCACTATTTCCCCATTGGGATTGATAATCATACACCGGACTACCATCATCGCGAATCTTGACTTGATTCGATGGATTTCCATTGGCAAACCAACCGACTGTATTTTGCCAAGTCAACATAATACTCAAAGTAATCTGTCGATCTGTGGGATTATGTGCCGTCCATTCAAATATGCCGATCGGGTATGATGTTTCCTGATAATTATCTGCCCAAATTGGCGAAAATTGTTCGCAGGTTAATTGCGCCTGAAAAACGTTTTCATAGTTGTACCAACTGCGGGGATATAAAGCTTGATAAGTACCCGTTGGCTGACCGGCTGGCGTAGTCTGAGGATACCATTGCCACTGACTTAAACTATTATCTGTGGGTGCTTCCGTACACAGCGCGTAAACTTGAGGATCGCTGCCATCAGTCTGTTCAAAGACACTAAATTGACAGGCGGAAAGGTTTTTAAAAATATGTTCGCCGCCATCGATGTGCCACAGATTAAACTCACCGCGATGGGATCTACCAATACATCCCGCCCCAAAGCCACCCAAGGGCATCCCATGAAAAGGGCCATCATCTAAATTGCTCTCATAGCGAACAGTATAGGGGTTATCCCAGCCTCGATCGAACTGACGTTGCCAAGTGGCAGTAGGAATCTTCGGACGTGGTGGGGGCGTAAACATAGCTGAAGATCGGCAAGTGAGAGATGCAACTTTCTATTCTAAACCGCAATGTCTGTAGCTTAGCGATCAAAATTGACTGAATCCTCACAACTTCCTCATGTTGTTTTGCTCTAATAGTAGTAGATGCAGCCAAAATCAGACCAAACCGAAGCGATTGCCTGTCAGTTTTTGCACGTCACATATTTCACTCCTATCTTAGAAAAAAATAGTAGCCTGTCGCCGCTGGGAATTGAGAGACTGCAAGTAGTTGATTTAAAAATATTTAATCGAATTTAACCTCGATCGAGCCAAATTTCGATCGCCGAAAATAAACTGGGGTGAATTTTATGAAAACCAATACGGCTCATACTTCTACCTGTAGCAACTGTCAGTTTTTCCGCCCTGACGGAAATCTGCATGGCAGTTGTCGTCAATTACATGTTACGGTCGATGGCAACTGGCCGGGTTGTCCGTTGGGAACGCCAGCTTTTGCATCGATTGACGAACTGCTCGCTCAACTGGAAATAGCCTTGCAGGAAGCAATGCGAACCGAAGAACTTTTAAACCACCGCTAAACCTGGGCTAATTTAACCAGTGGTGGCACCGAGCACGACTGGATGTTGACCATAGAAAGGTAATACACTCGACCAGTGAGGACGTTGACCTTGAGTATAGGCTAGCTGTGCCAGTGCGAAGACACTTGTGACCGTGGCGGCTAGATTAGCTGATTGCGGCACAATTTGGTGATGAGTGGGCTGGATCTCGGCTAATTTTTTGTCCCAATCGGCAGCCGAGAAGACTGTATCGGGTAAAATGGGCGTTAGCTGCCCGAAGCTGCTCGGTAAATTTCGATCGATCTTAATTTCATAAACTGAGCCAAATACCTCACCTCGCTGAGCGGGCATCGAAACAGCGATGGCTCCATTCTGCTCCAGGCTCCAGGCTACCGCTGCCAGGCTGGAAATAGCAAATACTGGCAGTTCTAATTGCTGCGCCAAGGTTCTGGCAGTAACCACTGCCAAACGTATCCCCGTGAAGCCGCCTGGACCATTGGCGACAGCAATCCAGTCGAGGTCTTGCCAGGTTTGAGGACTGAGAAAATCTTGAAGATAGGGATGCAGGTAATTAGATGTTTCCCGCCCTAAATCCCAGGTCTGACAACGAACGTTATTCCCATGTCCAATTGCTAAACCTAGTGCGGGGCTGCTAGTATGCAGTGCCAAACCATCAGTCATAGTTAGTTTGCCACTTCGGACATTTCAATAATCCGACCATCATAGTCTTTAATCAAAAAGTTGAGGGGTTTCTCGCCCCGAATCTTGTGTTTGATGCCACGGGTTTGAATCCGCATCAAAATTTGTTCGAGACAATCCCGATCGAAACACACGTGCCGTTGGCGATTTTTTTCACCGATACTGGCTCCGGTGATGATGTGCAGTTGGGTATTTTTTTTCAGTTGATACCACAATCCTTCAGAACCTTTCATCCCTCTGACGCTAGCTCTGCCCATTGGTGCGGCTAAATACATCGGGTCGATTCCCGCAGTACCAATGGTTTGCTCGTAATCATAATAGTAATGGAGCGGGACTTGGGCGATCGGTAGGCTTAGCAATCCTTCGTACAAATCCTGGGCAACCTGGAGGTCGGATACCATCACAGTATGCACTTTGGGGGCACTAGTGAGAAACAACCACATCGCTCCAGCGTAGGCGGCGAGCAGCATCACCATGATGCCTTGAGTTGAGAACAGGCTATCTAGAGGCATACGATCGAAAAGAGCTAGGAAGATACTATATTAGCAGCTTGATTTAATGTAATAGATTATAGCTCGATCGCTAGCGACTAGTAGCGATCGCTGATGAGATTTGGCGCAGCTACAGCATTTTGACTGAAGAAGCTGGGAATAGTAGCTACTTATCAATAATTTGATGTTTAATATGTGAATCGCTGACACTTGGATCGAGCACGATTACCCACATGGCAATTATTTTAAATACGGATAATGTCTTTGACTATTTGGCTACTCTCGGCTATTGTAACGCAACCGATCGAGGTACGAGCCAGATTACAGTTATCTCTGCTAAAAACTTTAATCTGGCGATCTCTTTTGCCGACGGTAAAAATTTATTAGTCAAGCAAGAACTGTATAATTATGCCGGTCAGACATTAGGTGAATTTTGGTCTGCTTGGCGGATGCAGCGATTAGTTAGAGATTTCCCAGCTTTTGGCGATCGGATTCGAGAGTTTTTACCAGAGCTATTACATTTCGATGCCGATAACTCGATTTTAATTGTTAGATTTCTCACCGATTATCGTGATTTGTATAACTATTATCTCCAAGAGAATCAGTTCCCGATTGAGATCGCTAAATCGATCGGTCAACTGCTGGGCACAATTCACAGCCAAACATTTAATCGCTCTGAATATCAGGATTTTTTAAACGATCGATCGGCACAAGAAGCTGCTTTTGATGGAATTAAGATTATTAGCCGTCTTTCGCGGATTACGCCACATGTTTTTCGAGTTTTACCTCAAGAGTGTTTACAATTTTATAAGCTGTATCAACGCTTCCCCAGTTTATCTCAAGCGATCGCCGATCTTGGTGCTTCAGTCAAACCTAGTTGTTTAGTACATAACGATCTAAAAATTAATAATATCCTCCTCGCGCTAGATTGGCAGCAACCGGGATCTAACCAGATCCGGCTAATTGATTGGGAACGGGCTAATTGGGGCGATCCGGCTTTCGATTTAGGTTGTATTTTAGGCAGTTATTTAGAAATTTGGTTAGATGGATTAATAATTAACACCAGCCTCACTATCAACGAATCATTACAACTAGCCACAACCCCCCTAGAACTAATCCAACCATCGCTATTTACCTTGGTAAAGGTCTACCTCGATCGCTTTCCAGAAATTTTCAGCTCCCGACCAGATTATCTCGATCGAGCGATTCAATTTGCTGGTTTATCGCTAATTATGCGACTAGAAACGATGGTTGAAGACGATCGCATTTTTGGAAATCAGGGGATTATTATTCTCCAAGTTGCCAAGCAACTTCTCTGCGCGCCTCAAGCTGCTATGAACACTATATTTGGCAGTAATTCTATTCAGCTAATTAGCCACTAAATACATGCTAACATCTCCAGAAATAATTGCCGATATTGTCGAAAAAATAGAAATTGGGCTAGATTTTACAGTTCGACATCCTGACTATTTACCGCTCGAACTATCCGCCGCAGCACTCGATCGATTGAAACGAATCACTCCCGAACTACAAGCAAAGTATTTAACTGTTCAAGTCCAGAATTACCTCTACGATATTTACTTCGATCGAAGTGCCATCGCTCTGAAAGAACTGGAGCTAACCGCCCAACAGCCAGTTACAGTAGAGAATAATACCGTTGATGGAATTGATGTTGCATTTCATCAACTCTTACAAAAAAGTAATACCAGTAATGGTTACTTCGATCCTGATTGGCGAATCGTCGGCGAAGCCGATAACGATGAACTAATCGTCGTTAAAGACGGGCTAAACTTACATATCAATAAGTCTCAACATTTAGCTAAAGACTCTAAAAAATCTGGCATTGGCGATTTAGTTTCCATCTATCTAGCGCACAATCTGGCTGGACAAGATACTTATATTATGGTCGGGAACTTTGGTAGACCAGATCGAGCGAGTTCAGTCGAACTCTACTTTAATTTTACGCCCGATGCGGCGGTGGCGATCGCTACCAAACTGACTCGCGAACTAAATAAATTGGGTATTCCCTTTCAGTTTGCCATTCTCCACAATCCTGAATTATTTTCTCGCACCGATGGAGGCACGCTCTGGCTGCCTCAAGCTGGCTACCTCGCCGCTAAAACCGCCCTCACACAGATTTATTCAGCACAGCAAGCTAACTTTTCCCCGCAGGTGCCATTATTTACCAAGCAGCTAGCTCCAGGATTAGGGCTAGCCGAAGTCCCGACTACTCCTGGTAGCTTTGGGATGCAACGCTGCGAACTGCTTGCCACAGGCTTATTAGCGGCGATCGAGCAAGATCGAGCTTCAGCTACCGATAAACTCACCACCATTCGTCAGCAGTTCACCATCGCCGGAATCGATTGGCTTCACCCCTATCTTAACCCTGCTGCTGTCGATTGTTATGGCTTGCTGATGGATTAGCGCGAAAATTTGCTCGATCGCTTAATCTAAAAATCAAAACCTGATAAATCTGTTAACAAAATTTAATAATTTTGGGTGACTAGATCTTGGCTGAGATTAGTTTACCAAACTTTAGATTTGCTAACAAATTGCAATAGTTAAAATAATTCTAGCCATAACTAGTATCTTTATGTCTCAAAATTGGCTGATTTGACTCCGATCTACCCAGTCGATCGGAATTTGCTAGATGGATCGCCTTAAGTCGCCTCCATACTCACACAGAGTCATAGCCAAGCTATTTTATACCAATCTATACTTACGCACTTACGTGCTATTTTCGTCATAAATAGCAGATTTTATACATAGCTTTATGTCCAATTAATTCAGTATGACCGCTTGATTATCACATCTCGATCGAAGACTATGGGTTCTAACAGCGAATAGCTTGTCGGCGACAACCATTGCAACAGCCGGACAGGTGCTCGTTTGGGTATTCACAATACAAAATCTAGACTCAACATGGCTAACATCGAAATCTCTAACTTAAATCCTGCTGGTAGC
>JANPJH010000118.1:0-25393 GCA_031425415.1 Chamaesiphon sp. VAR_61_metabat_425
TCGAGTGGATTGCTTTCCAGGATTAGGATCGACCCGATTAGATGCAGCAATATTTGCTCGATCGATTGCGGGGGGCTGTGGGGCTGTGGTTGGGTTGTGAGTATCAACTGGTAGCGGAAACTTGGCAACTAGCTCGGCAACATACTGACTGACTGACTGCTGGAGTTGATCTAATTGCTGAGGATTACCCTTCAAGGTGACGCGCTCTGACTCACCTTGCTCTGGCTGGTCTAAATGCAGGGTAAAATCGATCGCTGGAGTCTTTCTCAGTTGGGTGAGATTGGGTAAGGGAGCAGCTTTGGTGGTAACGAGCAGGGTACAAGTCGGTGCGGTATAGGTGCGGGTAGTTGAATTAGTCGATTCCATAGTTGGCTCAATAATTTAGTTAGTTTTAGTTAATTTAAACTTTGCCGTTAGCCGGGTTCAGCACCTGCGCGGTGTAATAATGCGCCCCAGAGTCGTTGATGCCCGTTCGGGCTACTATATAACAACAGTTCGACAAGTATTTTTAGGGCAGCTTCGGACAGTACTGGTGATGACAAATTGAGGACATTCTGCGTCCGGTCTTGATATATTTTAATAAAATTGCTGATATAGTCTGCCAGTGATGGTGATTCTTCTACTGACCGATGATACTGGATCGTCTGTTCCCAATCGGTAATATTTCTGCGCATGAGTGTTTGCTGCTGCTCAGCTAAGTGACTGAGAATGAGCACTAGTGACTTTACTTGGTCAATATTGAGTTGTTTGCACCGCTCGGATGGCCATCCATTCACCCATTCTGTCACGATCGAGTCTAATTTCAAATCTTTTGCCGCTTGCATCATCCCCTCGGAACTAATTTGAGTGAGAGCTAATAAAGAGATCGTGACTAAATCCAACTGGGAAGCGATCTGCTCCAGTTGCGATGGATTGAGATTGGCATTGAGCGTTAAATCTTCCCACTTTACAGTTGATGCGGACATCGTTTGGAGAGTGTTGATGTTAGCTGAATTTTTTGTGTTTGATGGTGGTAATTGTATCATATCTGTCTACCCCCTCTTTTGCCACTAGTATTTTCTGAAAAGTTCGCGTAAGTATCGATTAAGATGAAACTTTTCGAGATATCTACTGGCTAATTTCCATTCTTGTCATTGCTGGCGATTTACTCACTCCTCGCTAAACATCTCCACCAAGATATTCAAAACAGCCTTTTGTTCGTCACCGTCAATCGCACCCAGTTTTTTGACCAATCTACTCTTATCTACCGTGCGAATTTGGTCTAGCACAATCAGTCCATCTTTACCTTCAAAACGAACCGGAACCCTACTGGGGTAGAGCTTTCCTTTCGTCGTCATCGGCGCGATAATCGCGGTTGCCAAATGCAGGTTCATCTCATCGGGGGAAATTACCACGCATGGGCGAGTTTTTTGAATCTCACTTCCAATCGTAGGATCGAGAATCACTAAAAAAACATCAAATCTGGCTACTACCATTCCCATTCTTCGTCATCCCAAGCAGTATCAATGGCAGCATCGAGCGGAAGATTGTCAGGCGTTGCTGCAAATGCTTCGCCCCAACCCTCGCGAGCGCAAGCGGCTGGGACGATCGAGATTCGACCATCTCGAACCTCGATCTTGACATGTTCTTTAATCCCGCTCTGCTCTAGCAAAAGTTTGGGAATTCTAATCCCTTGAGAATTCCCAATTTTAATTACTCGTCCATTAATTACTGTGGTCATGGATTTACAGTTAGAGTAATTACATTGTAAATACTAAATCGCTCTAAAGCAACCAGCCGAAGCTTATGCGCTGCTGGGCGATCGTTTCAATAATTCGATTAGTGCCGATCTTATTACAGGCTCCAAATTTACAAACCACTGAGATTGTAGCTATTTTGATTCCCGATTAGTGCCGATCTTAATTAATTTTAATAGCTATCATCATCAACATGAGCATGAACTGCCAACTCGTGATTGACTTGGTTGAGTCGATCGGAAATTGCTTTGCGCCACTCTAAACTGATTTCGGGATTGGCTAATACTTCCTGTGCTGATTGACGGTAGATAGCACTGGTAGTTGCATCGACTCGATCGATTGATTCTAGATTATCGTAGACAGTTTGCAGTGATATTTGCATAATATTTACCTCGATGCAGTTGCTAATTAATGATGATGGTGTTGTTGTTTGGGAAGCACAGAGATCGATTAAGACCCTGACTTCCCATAGGGTACCCTACGGCAAGTCAGTACTCCCCATCAGGTATAGGTCACATTCGCGAGCAACACCGCGACCTTCATTAAATGCCCAGACAACCAGACTTTGACCGCGACGACAATCCCCAGCTGCGAAGACACCAGGAAGATTGGTAGTGTACTTCTCGTGTTCGGCTTGGATATTGCTGCGGTTATTACACTCGACCCCCAGAGCGGCGAGTAACGGCTGTTCGGGACCAAGAAAGCCCATTGCGAGTAGTACGAGTTGAGCGGGATTCACTTTCTCTGTACCCGCAACATGTTTGAGGGCAAATTGACCCTGTTCGTTTCGCTCCCATTGCACCTGAACCGTATGAACGGCGGTGACGTTGCCGTTTTCATCACCCTCGAATTTAGTGGCGGTGGTCAGATAGGCGCGGGGATCTGCGCCGAATTTAGCAGCAGCTTCCTCTTGTCCGTAGTCCATTTTATAAACTTTCGGCCATTCGGGCCAAGGATTATCAGCGGCACGTTTGAGTGGGGGTGTGGGCATGATTTCCAGTTGTTCGACACTGTTGCAACCGTGGCGGATGGATGTACCCACACAATCTGTCCCAGTATCACCACCACCAATGATGATGACATCTTTACCTGCGGCGGAGATGAAATTACTGTGTTCTTTACCGTCTAATACTGCTTGAGTATTGGCGGTGAGGAAGTCCATGGCGAAGTGGATGCCTTTAAATTCGCGACCTTCGATCGGTAAATCGCGGGGTTTAGTGGCTCCGGTGCAGAGGACGACAGCATCGTAGTCTTTTAATAAGTCGGTGGTGCTGAGATCTTTACCGACTTCGACGTTGCATTTGAAGGTGATGCCTTCAGCTTCGAGCAGTTTAATCCGCCGGAGGACAATTTGCTCTTTTTCGAGCTTCATGTTAGGGATGCCGTACATCAGCAATCCACCCGGCCTGTCTGCACGTTCGAGGACTGTTACCCAGTGTCCGGCTTGATTTAATTGGGCAGCAGCACAAAGTCCAGCCGGGCCAGAACCAACGATCGCAATCTTTTTCCCCGTACGTTTGGCGGGGGGCTGAGGCACGATCCAGCCTTCTTCCCAGCCTTTATCGACGATCGAGTGTTCGATACTTTTAATTGTGACGGGGGGATTATGGATGCCCAGGACGCAGGAGCCTTCACAGGGGGCAGGGCAGACTCGTCCGGTGAATTCGGGGAAGTTGTTAGTTTTATGGAGCCTGTCGAGTGCTTCGCGCCAAAGTCCACGATATACGAGGTCGTTCCATTCAGGGATCAGGTTATTAATCGGACAACCGCTTGCCATGCCGCTGATGAGGGTTCCGGTGTGACAGAATGGGGTACCGCAGTCCATACATCTGGCTCCCTGGTTGCGGAGCTTGTCATCAGGCATGGGCAGATGGAATTCATCCCAGTTGTGAATGCGATCGACTGGGGATATTTCGCCTTCGACTTCGCGACGGTATTCAATAAAACCTGTTGGTTTTCCCATAGCGGTTATATATAGCTGTTAAATTATGTATGAGCGGAACCAAGTCATATTTTATCGTCATTCTCAATTAGATCGTTAAACTGTGTAAACTTTCGAGATATTTACAGGCTATTTTCTGTAGCTAGAGACTGGGTGGGCGCAGCCGCCAATCGCTGTTATGATAGTATAGAAACACTACCTTTCATTACGAAAAAACTATGTCAGATCTCGATCGTGGCATCATGAAATTTAAAGGGGCTGATAGTCCAATCGCGATCGTCGTCTCCTCAAGCCTCGTCCTTGGCGGCATCACGATCCTCATTATTTGGGCAATGCAACATGCCTACGCCGTTTAACAGTTAGCAGTTGACACTTAAAGCGTTAACAGTTAACAGTTGACAGTTATCAAAGTTTGCTGATTCACACTCTACCGATCGATGTCATTCATCTTATTGCCGCTGGGGAAGTTATTGACTCTCTGGCGGCTGTTGTGCGGGAATTGTGTGAAAATTCGATCGATGCGGGCGCGACGAGAATTACGGTTTCGCTCTTTCCCGATCGATGGCGGGTGCGGGTAGCAGATAATGGTGTGGGGATCGAACTTGCCGATCTCCAACAAGCAGCGACGGCACATAGTACCAGCAAAATCGGCGATCGAGATGACTTATTTCAGATTACCAGTCTGGGATTTCGTGGGGAAGCTCTCCACAGTCTGGCGCAACTTGCCGATTTGGAAATATACAGTCGTCCGCGTGATAGTGTCGATGGGTGGCATCTAGCCTACAACCATCAGGGTGAAGTTGTCAGCCAGCAGTTTGGCGCGATCGCGCCTGGTACGGCAATCGATGTCGATAATATCTTCGGTGATTGGTCAGCTAGACGCGAAGGATTACCCCATCTTAATGCTCAATTACGCCAGGTGCAGATGGTTATTCACCATCTAGCTCTGTGTCATCCCCAGATTAATTGGACGATTGAACAAAACCATCGACCGTGGTTTCAAATTGTTGCTAGTAGTACAGCTCGGCAGATTATCCCCCAATTATTACCGAAAGTGCGGGTGGGCGATCTGCAATATATTGAGATGAGCATCGCCGAACCAGATCGAGCGCATCCAATTCTCAATCCTCAGTCCTCCGCTGATGTAGAGTGCGACCGATCTACGAACGTTGACGAGAGCCAAATTCAGCTCACACTGGGACTCCCCGACAGATGCCATCGCCACCGCTTAGACTGGGTAAAAGTTGCCGTCAATGGGCGGATTGTCCGCGCCCTAGAATTAGAGCAGACGGTGATGAGTGGACTAGCTCGAACATTACCACGCGATCGATATCCCGTATGTTTTCTCCATCTGCAAATACCACCCCACTACATCGATTGGAACCGCCATCCAGCTAAAGTAGAAATTTATCTCCAACAGATCGAATACTGGCAAGCACAGGTAAGAATGGCACTCGATTCAGCCCTGAATCTCGATCTTGCCGAAGAACTCGATGCAGATAGCCAGACGAGCCGAATCGGAAAATTGCTCACCGTCGCCGAACAACAGGGTGCATATCATTTACCCCAGAGATCGATTTCCACTCTTAATGATGGCGATGGATTGGGTTTACTCGAACTCCGCGCCGTTGGGCAAGTTCACAACACCTATATTGTCGCCGAACATAGCGATGGACTGTGGTTAGTCGAACAACATATCGCTCACGAACGAGTGCTATACGAACAAATAACTGCTGCTTGGCAACTTTTACCCCTCGAACCACCACTGATTCTCTCTCATCTATCAGAGCGGCAAATCGAGCAGTTACAGGAAATCGAGCTAACTGTCGATTCCTTTGGTGAAGACTTATGGGCGATTCGGACTGCGCCTGCACCACTATTATTGCGGGAAGATCTGGCTGCGGCAATTACCGAACTCAGTCTGGGTGGAGATTTACAAGCCGCACAGGTAGCCGTTGCCTGTCGGTGTGCAATTCGCAATGGGACTGAATTGAGTCTACCAGAGATGCAGAGCTTGCTCGATCGGTGGCAACGCACCCGCAATCCTCGCACTTGTCCGCACGGACGACCGATTTATTTATCATTTAAGGAAAGCAGTCTTGCCCGCTCTTTCCGTCGTCATTGGGTGATTGGGAAGAGTCATGGGATCTAAACTAAAACTTTGCTCTAACGGTAAATTCGTAATCACCGCCAGCTTCTAGCTGGTAGTCCCATCGCTTCAAAAATCGCCCCAAGGCATCTTGAATTAGGGATCTGCCCAAAGATGGTTCGACGATCAATTCGATCTTACCTTCACGGCAACACCATTGAAATTCCCAGCAGAAGTCTCCAGCACTGACTTCGCCGACGACTTTCCCAAATTGCCAGGAGTGCTGAGTGACGCGCACATGAGCGGTAGTTTCTGGTAAACGGCGTTTAGTCATGTTGACGATGTTCGAGTGTCACGAGGGCAGATAATATTTCGATTCTAGATCGGACTGAGCAATTTGGGTAAGGATAAAATTTCAACAGATATCTTGACCCTAAACATTAAATAATTCTAGGGACAAGAGACCATAATATTCTTAGGCAGAATGTAGGAACTCCATAATATCTCCCTCCTGAACCAGATATTCCTTACCTTCACTGCGAAGCAAACCCTTCTCTTTGGCAACTTGCAGCGAGCCAGTCGCCACCATATCCGCATAAGAAATTGTTTTCGCCCGGATGAAATTCTTCTCGAAGTCCGAGTGAATTACCCCCGCCGCTTGCGGTGCCAACATTCCTGCGGAAATCGTCCAAGCGCGGGTTTCCTTCGGCCCAGTGGTAAAATAAGTACGGAGTCCGAGCAGATAATAAGTAGCCCGAATCAGCGATTTTAAACCGCCCTCACTCACTCCAAGCGAGTCGAGAAATTCAGCTTTTTCCGCCTCCGGCAATTCCACAAGTTCGGCTTCAACTTGGGCAGATACGACCACAACTTGAGCCTTTTCCTGAACGGCGATCGCCCGTACTTGTTCGACTAAATCGTTACCTGTCGCCAAATCCTCTTCCGATACATTTGCTGCGTAGATAATCGGCTTGCGCGTTAGCAATCCCAACCCTTTAATCGTTTCGCTTTCTTCTTCGCTGAGTTCGACTTGGCGGGCTGGTTTACCAGCATTGAGATCTACTAACAGTTTTTCGAGAGCGACGACTTCAATTTGTGCCTCTTTACTAGTTCTAGCAGTCTTTCTTGCTCGATCGATCCGCTTTTCAATTTGGTCGATATCGGCGAGAATTAGCTCTAGGTTGATGATTTCAATATCCCGTTTGGGTTCGACCGAACCAGACACATGGATTACATCATCATCTTCAAAACAGCGGACAACTTGCACCAGGGTATCTACCTCCCGAATGTGCGAGAGAAATTTACTCCCCAAACCTTCGCCCTGACTGGCACCTTTGACTAAACCCGCAATATCTACAAATTCTACCCGCGTCGGGACGGTATCTTGGGATTGGGCAATTTTTGATAATACTTCTAAACGTTCGTCCGGTACCGAGACAGTACCCACATTTGGCTCGATCGTGCAAAAGGGATAATTAGCAGCTTCGGCTTTCGCATTGGCAACTAGGGCATTAAATAAGGTCGATTTGCCCACATTTGGCAGTCCAACGATTCCGGCTTTCAGCATATTCAATTTAAGGTGATGACTACTTTGCTCGATCGATTATACCAATTCTCCAGTGACGGGAATATATTTTGGGCAGATATCCGGGAGTGATATGGTGGCTACGATACAATTATTATGTTGGAATCTATTTTGAAAATGTCAAACACACTATACGATCGCGATCTTCAGGTATGGATCGAACAAACTATTAATCAACTAAGATATGGTCAATTTGAACAACTAGATATTGAAAATTTAATTGAGGAACTGACCGATTTGGGTAAGTCAGAAAAGAATGCTTTGAAAAGTAATCTCAAAATATTATTAATACATTTACTCAAATTAAATGTTCAACATGATGTACCAGATACGATGAAAAGTAGTTGGTACAGTTCTGTGCTGGAGCATCGACAAAGAGTTATTGATAATTTAACTGACACTCCTTCCCTCAATAGTTTCTTGAGCGAAGCTCTAGAAAAAGCTTATCCTGATGCGCGTAAAGGAGCCATTAAGGAGCGAAAACTAGCTAAATTTGGTATCCGGGTTCCAGACGATCGCGAATATCCAATTACCTGTCCTTTCACAGTCGAGCAGATACTAGATGAAGATTTTTACGCTTGAGATTTACTTAGCTCCGATCGATTCAAATGCGGAAACATCTATTTCGAGAGAAAGATCTTATCTAGATCTCTATAACCACTCACTACTTTGAGGATCGCAATATTTTCACCCTCGATTGTGTAAAAGACAATATAACTTTTAATAATAAAGCCACGTAAATTTGGCTTGAGTCGATTGTAATTTTTGCCGCTCAATGGAAATTTAGCGACGCGCAAACACTGTTCCCTGATGTCATCGAATAAATTGCTGGCGGCATCTGGATGATCGATGGCAATTGCATCACAAATCGATTCCAAATCTTGAATCGCTGCCTCAGTAAAAGAGTAAGTACCCACTATTTTATCTTTCTGTAACTGTCTATTCTTGCTTGTATATTGGCAAAAACTGTTTCTCCATCGACAGTTTTCCCCGCCCTTACCTGTTCTAACCCAGCCTCTATTTCCGATCGCAATTGATTTTCCAGAGGAGATTCTTGTGCTAAGGCAGAGGCTTGTGCTAAGGCAGAGGCTTCTGCTGAGGCAGAGGCTTCTGCTGAGGCAGAGGCTTCGCCAACGCCAACGCCAACGCCAACGAGTTGTGATTGTTGAATATCGGTCAAAACTGGCTCTGAGGCGGTATCGTTACTAGAATGAAGTGAATTGGCTAAATAAGTAATTAACTTGATTCTTTCATCTCGATCGAGTTGAGTTGCTTGTTGAATTAATGATTCTAGCTGAGAAGTCATAATTGTTAAACTGGGTCTATTCTAGCTCTATTGTAGCGAAATTTGAGGCATTTGAACGACAACTAGAAGCAGATCCCGATCCCCACCAATTAAAAGCATTGAAAGCTTTGTTAGAACGTCCTGCTCCTTGGGATTAGATAGACTTTATCGATCGATGTATTAGTTTCCGCCTCGATCGATTTTACCAATTCTCCAGTGATGGGAATATATTGTTTGCAGACGTTTGAGAGAGATGAATATTTTTACGCTTGAGATCTACATTAGCTCCGATCGATTCAAATGCGGAAACATCTATTTCGAGCGAAAGATCGCATCTAGATCTCTATAACCCCAACATTTCCAACTCACCAAAAATTTGAGTATTGACATCGTGTATACAAGAACATAAAATAGAAGAATGTCCAGTCATCTCGCCAAACCACGATTAATCTCAGATACAGACGATCTTAGCTTGTTTACCAGCACCAACATGGATATGAACGATTGGTTGCAAAAACATGCCTGGAATAACCAGAGTAGTGGTGCATCTAAGACCTATATCGTTGCCACCACAGAAGGTCAGATACTTGGCTACTACAGTATCGCTGCTGGTGCGGTTGCCCGCCAAAGTGCCATCCGGTCGTTGCGACAAAATGCTCCAGACCCGATTCCCGTAGGTGTAATTGGCAGATTGGCAGTAGATAGAGAATGGAGTGGTCGGGGCATCGGAGCGGGACTGTTAAGGGATGCTGTCGTGCGGATTGCGGGAGCGGCTCAAATCATTGGAATTCGGGCGATTATTGTCCACAGCTTGCCTGAATCTCTATCTTTTTACACTCGATTTGGGTTTATCGAGTCAAAACTCGAACCGTTGCTATTGATGTACCCACTCGAAAAAATTTCAGCACTTTTAAAATAAATGAATTATGGCTGGCAACAAAACAAAACAATCAATGCAATGCGACCAGATTGCCGAGGACAGCAACAAAAGCAAACAACCAGAGCGACGCAGGGGCACAATTAATCTGCGAGTAGGCGAAGCCCAGAAAGAGGCGATCGATCGGGCTGCGGCGATGCAGGGTAAAAGTCGGACGGAATTTATCCTTGATGCTGCTTACAGTGAGGCAACAAGCTTCCTATTAGATCGCAAATTCTTTTTAGTTGACGATGCAACATTTGAGGCATTTGAACGACAACTAGAAGCAGATCCCGATCCCCACCAATTGCAAGCATTGAAAGCTTTGTTAGAACGTCCTGCTCCTTGGGATTAGATAAACTTTATCGATCGATGTATTAGTTTCTAGCTCGATCAATTATACCAATTCTCCAGTGACGGGAATATGTAATTGTTGACTAGACATTTGTCTGGTCAGTCGGTAAAATGAAAATAAATGCCCATCAAACCATGATTCCAGCCACCCTGCCAAAACTAGATCCCGCCACGATTAGAGCGCAACTATCCCTATCCCAAGAAAAACTCAGTAGCTTACTCAAAGTCAGTACCAAAACCGTGAATCGGGCAGAGAAACAACATCTCCCGCTCAAAGATAGCGATGTTCGCGCCAGGTTAGCTAAACTTCAAGAAATAGCCACTCTGGGGCTAATGGTTTACAGTAGTAATGGTTTGCGAGAATTTCTGACTACCCCCTTACCAGTATTCAATGGCTATACAGCGATCGATTTAATGTCAATTGGTGAATACGATCGCGTAATTGGAGCTTTAGCAGCAGATTTTGAAGGCTTGGGCTATTAGAAGATGTCCATTCAGTCTTACATTCATCCTTGGGTAGGAAAGGCAGTACGCCATATTCCCAAACTAGCTGTTGGGCAATATGATATCTACGACTTTAGTTATGCAGGCAGAAGTGCCGAAAATCGGTGGAACCGCGAAGGTGAGGCAACATTATACTTAGCCAAAGAGAAAAACGTAGCTTTAGCTGAGTATGCCAGACACTTTCAGATTGATCGCACCCCCCAACTAGCGCAAAGCGTTCAAGAACGCGCTGTATATCGCTTTGATGTCAGATTAGAACGGGTGGTGAATCTCTGTCAGCCGGACGTGTGGCAAGAACTATCTCTCACCAATGCCCCCGATTGCTTTAGAAATCGCGATGTAGCTAGAGCCTGTGCGAATTTTATCCGGTACACCACCGCAGCCACGGCTATATTTGTGCCATCAATGGCTTTTCTAGATGATTTAGAACAGTGGTGCTTAGTCTTATTCTTAGAAAAACTCCCCACAGAAATTCGAGAATTTTTACCTAATGTGACGACAGATGGAACGTTTAGGATTGAGTAATCCCAAATTGTTAAAATTATACAGAATGTGTCACTTTCCGCAGCGATCGATTATACCAATTCTCCAGTGATGGGAATATATTTGACGATCGATTCACACCGTTAGCAGTTCCCGCAAAATACAAACAGGCAATCCAGCGATGTTACGAAAACCTGAATCGTTGGTGATAAATCGATTACAACCAATAAATAGGGCAGTTGCAGCATGAATTGCATCTGGAGTTTTTAGTCTATATTTGACCCGAAGGTTGGTTGCTATCAGCAGAATATTTCGATCGATGGGGAGCAAATTAATACCTGCATGAAACATTAGCTGTTCATAATTCATAATCGATCGAACATTAGCACTGCGTAAGGGGGATACTAATGCCTCGGTGATGATTAATTCACTGGTTGCGATCGAAATCTCGTTATTTTCAAATTTTTCCCAAAGTGGTTTGAGCAAAGGATAAAAATCTGGATGATTTTCGAGAGTGTATATGAAGACGGGTGTGTCAATATAAACGTTGCTTCCAGTGGGTAAGTTTAGTTGTCCCATCCATCACGCGCCTCTTGGATCTGTTGCTCGATTTCTGCTGCTGTGTGGGTTGGCTGCTGACTGTGGATGGTATCAATCATTGCCAGAATTGACTGTTGTTTGGTTGGGAGTGATTTATCGGCTAGGATAACGAAGACTTCTACAGTATCGCCAATACTTCCATCGGGGACTTGCAATTCTATTTTGTTACCGGGTTGGATGGCGGTGGTGAAGTGTAGGGCTGATTGCATCTGATTTTCCTCATCAAACTTTTTCGATCGATGTATTAGTTTCCACCTCGATCGATTATATCAATTCTCCAGTGATGGGAATATATTTGACGATCGATTCACACTTAGTAGTTCGATGTTATTGCTAGGTTGAAGGGTGGTGGTGAAGTGTAGGTTCGATTAATAAGTATAAGTAACCAATCCTCGCCCGCAGGGAATTTTAGTACCTGGTTGTGGCATTTGACTTAGCACTGGTCTACTCGCGGCTACAGCCGTACTTGGCTCAAGATTGATTCCATTGGAGCGTAAGTTACTCGTAGTATTGATTGCAGTTTCTGCCTGAGCCTGTGTTTTTGGGGTTGCAGTACCAGCACTGAGATCTGGCACTGTACAGTCATTCGTGCTGGTGGGCACGTCAGGAATAAATCCAGTAGTCACAAGTCGATTGATGCCATAGGTTTTAGTGCTATTCAACTTACTAAAGATCGCGATACTTGCTTGATTATCGCTAACGCAGCTATAGAAACCATTGACACCACTAGCTGGGCTGGTTGGCAAAGATTGTGCATTACAAATAGGTGATGTAATATTATTGTTGAGACTAACACCATCGGCAATCGCCACATTACGCGGGGTATCGGTACAATCAAGTGTGCCGTTTTGATTGGCAATCCGACCATAGCGGTACACGACATTCGGCCCAATTTCGCCACTACTACTAGCTTGAATACTATAGATAATGCGATCTGTACAAGTTCCAGAAGCTATGTCCATATCTAAAACTAAATTGCCGCCAACTCCCGAAGGCAATGTCCGACCAGACTTTATTTCAGAGATTCTCAGATCGTTGGCAATCAGATCGAGCGCACGACTTACTTCTAAGCGGCGATTTTGCTCAGTTGACAAGTTTTGATTGGAAGTAATCATCGAGCTAGCACCATAACTAACCAAGCTCGCAGTGATGCCCATGACTGAGATCGCCATTAGCAGTTCGATGAGAGTAAATCCGGCTAATGGATGACTTTTCTTAAGAAACTTTAGGATGAATATTTTTGAATAACAAGGCATGATCTACTCACTTATCTCACAATTATTATTAATATATTTGCCGCTCCGAATTAATCCCATTCCTGCATTTATTTTCAAACATTTTTTAACCGAAGTAGCAGTTGAAGATAAAATTATTGTGCCTTCACTCTGGGTAATTCCTTTGGAATTATAAATAACTTGTGTGGGTGTTGTTTGGGTGTTGGTAGTCTTCCAGTCAGATTTTGTAGTTATAATAATATCATTATTTATATTAGTCATCCTACTGTCATCAGCAGCGAGATTAACTGAAGGACCATTATTCAGACAATTGCCATTAATTGAGCTAGCGTTACTAGGAAGAGACACAGTGCATGATTTATTTGTCTTAATTGCTTGAAATTGAGATGTTTCTAGAGCAGTACGGAGATTGTCTAGGGAGCTATTCAGCTTGGCAGCTCCTTGCATGGCAATTAGACTGGGAGAACCGATCGCTACCAAAATTGAGACAACGATCAGGATCGCCAAAATTTCGAGGAAGGTGAAGCCTCGATCGTTTTGGTATTTGAGTGAATGGATAGGTAGATGCAGCATTCGGAATTATTTTTATATCAAGCTGATATTGGCTAGTTTGACCAGATGAAATATCAATCTTTTTGGCTAAGTAGTTGGTGGGCAGGTAAATGCTGCATTGGGAATTATTTCGATGTAAAGCTGATGCTCGATCGCTGAAGATGAATCGCGCGTAAATTTATAAGAAATCGGTAAGATCCGTGGATTAGTAATGGTGCCGATCGTCCGAGTCATAGTATAGTTAAGGCCGGACATACTTAGCTTGACAGGCGTAGCAACGCCTAATTTGGTTTGTAAATCACCAGCATAGCCAGTTGTTGCAACGCTGGGACTACACTTGGCATCATTTCTTGCCAAAAGATTCGCCTGATATTTAACCCCCTCCAAATCGGATTGGATGAAATTGTTCATCACGATGTTTCTTTTGGAAACAATCTTGTGAATATTGGCGGCTAAGATCAAGTTAGCCCCCAAACTCAAGAAGACTAAAGAAATCATCGATGCCATCATGGTCTCAAGCATGGAAAATCCCTGTTGAGATGTGGTTTTGCGACCCTGAATAAATTTAAGTTTCATATACAGTTACTCAATTACTTTATCTTTTGCACTTACCGCTGTTCCCATTTTCTACACAGTTAGATGCTTGTGCGGCGACATTCGCAACAGCGGCTTGGGCAGCGGCATCGAGGGCAGCTTTGGCGGCAGCTTGGGCAGCGGCAGCATCTGCGGCAGCTTTGGCAGCGGCAGCATCGAGGGCAGCTTGGGCAGCAACAGCATCGACGGTGGCATTGGTTGCAGCCTGGGTGGCATTGACAGTTGCCTCGGTGGCAGCCACTACAGCTTGCGCGGCAGAGTTACTTGCAACGGTAACAGCCTGTTGGATAGTTGCCGTATTCGTTATTGTGGTTAGTTTGCGGCCAACTTGAACAGCGGTTGCTTCAACTGCTGGGGCGATGGTTGGTGTTGTCGGGAAATAGGCGGCTAATTCATTCCAGGTGGTACCTGTTTGCTGAACCCCTGGATGCTGGGAACTACTATTACAAGTCGATCCCCCCTCACCCCAAGATCTTGCCCACAGCGCACCATGAATACCGCCTTTGCCATTACCACCGCCCTTCAGCCCAGCAGTATAGCCAGGGGCAATGATAAATGCTTCAACTCGATGCCTACCATGTAGGCAAATCTTCGGAATTGCCGTAGCACTATAAGGTTTGTAACCATAAATTTGGAAATTACTCAGATCGCACCCGCCAGAGGCAACGGCATTACCAGCTCGATCCTTGCATGTATGGGTAATCGCGTTATTACCTGAGGGATCGATATCTCCATCTAGATAGATCAGCACTTTTTTAGCATTACCCGTTCCCGCTCCGCTGGAGTTAACGGTGTTGACGATCACATCTTGTGTGATCGTGTTCGGAAAATAGTATTCATAAATCTCAGTCGTCACACCATTAATAGTTGCTGTTCTCTTCGGCAGATCGCCAGAACGGGGAAGTGTTACGGCACTATCTGCTAATGTCGCATTGTAGCTACTCGGTTTAGCAGGGCGGAAGTTGGCAATCCGGAGAGCCGTAGTCCCCACATCAGCCGGACCATTGAGAACCTTCGCCGCAGCGATATTTGGGGTCAGATGTGCATAGAGCTTTTTAGTTCCTGCATCATTCCCGGTTAAATTTTCTAGCAATCCATTGGCGACGAAAATTTGAGTTACAGGTTGTGGGTCACTCAGCCAAATGCCCGGAAATACTGCTCCACTGACTGTTTCTAGTGAGCCTAGCTGTTCTGGAGCATAGGCAATATCGGCTTCTGCTCTGGCACTGGCTGTTTGCACATCGTTTTTACCATCAGCAGCTTGACCTACTCGCCCATCCGTATCTATATTTCCTAACCCTGTTTGACCAGAGGGGGGAGGCGTATAGCTAGCTAATCTGAATTGACCTTTATTCGTATCTGTATTATCAATACTTTGCCATCCGCCCGATTTGATGCTGCTCAATAGACTAGTCACATTAGCGGGCAAAGTAGCTGGAAGCTTTGGAATCTTTGATGGATTTGCCCAACTAACTGCATTGGTGTCATCAGGACAAGAATTATCTGATGTACTACGAGTGCCCAGGCAATCTGGAACTCCAGCAAGCTGAGGATATTCACTGATGAGTGCGAGGATGCGGGTAGTTCCGGTTTGGGCGGCAGCGTCACTGCGAGTAATAACTTTTTGCGATGCGCTGACGCTGCTATCTTTGATCGCTCGACCCATAATAGTCAATCCAATCATCATGATCGCCAAGCCAAAACCTGTCGCAGTAACTAGCGAAAATCCTTGTTCTGTGGATTGTTGCTTAAGAATAGCTGTTAGTTGTTTAGTTACTAGTTTTTGAGTGGTTAGTTTCTGCATATCATTTAGGAAATTGCGGGATTAAGCTGTTCAAATACAAGATTTTAAGAGGATCTCAACGATTTTATTGGTTTCGATCGAGCTGTGAGTAATCCCCTGGTTGATGCAACACCATGATGAAAGCCTCAAAGAGCCAAACTAGAACAGGTCTGGTTGATGTATGTCTAATGTACCCAAAGAAATTTGGGAAATTACGACGACTGACATCCGATCGAATTTTTCTCCTCAGTGAGAATGGGTCGTCGCATTAATGGTGACACTTTCGATCGATCCAATAACCACAACACTCTTGAATACATACACGATCGAATCAATTAGATCGGGATATATTTAGAGCATTAAGCTGCCATCACCTGATATTCATCAAAGATCTACCTAATCGATCGCGATCGCTGTGCTCAAAATTTCGGTTTAATGTGTGGATGAGTTGTGGCATTTAGTCCCCTGATATCTGCATCTTAATCGGCGCAAGATCGATCGAGTGCGATCGAGATCGCCATCTACAATGAGATAGATCCAATTTGTCAACTAGTAAATAGCGCAAATTATCTCAGCAGTTTGTCAAGCTTCAGTTAAGTAGTAGCTGACAAGCCATGTGTAAAAATAGACAGTAGCTGAGAGTTAGGATGAAATATCCTAAAAATGACGATCAACCCGATTGCGCGAGAATTAGACTTGGGCTGGTTAGTAAAATTTGGCGATCGAACCCGCAGTTATATAATAAAAGTATGCAGATTGCTGAGAATTCAACTGACTTACAAATCGATAGCGGAGGTATTAGACAATTGAATCCAATTGGCTCTATTCTTCAACAGCGTTATCAAATCCTGGAACAACTGGGCAGTGCTGGCAATGTGACTACTTACTTGGCGGTCGATCTCCAGATTCCTGGCAATCTTCAACTCAAGTGTGCGATTCATTGTTATCGGCTGGCTGATGAATTGCCCGAATCTCCCAACTTGGAGCGCGCCATCCTATCGGCGCAGATAGTCTACGAATTGAGTCATCGGGTCGATCAATTGCCGACTGTCTATGGTTATTTTACCGAGGGCGACTTATTTTATCTGGTGCGAGAATTTGTTCTCGGTTGTCCGCTAGTGCAAGAATTATTAGCCGATCGACCGTGGAATGCTTCCAGAGTGGTGATGTTGTTGGCAGATATTTTAGAAGTACTGCACGATATCGATAGTTGTGAATCTATCCCCGATCCGCTCTGTCTGAATCAGATCGTCCGTCGTACCCTCGATCGCAAGCTGATCTTGATTAATTTCCCGATCGTGACTGGGTTGCCTAGACAGCCGCTTGCGAGCGATCTTTCACCCACCCAGGCTAATCTGCAAATGGTGGGGGAAATTGCGATCGCCGCTGCGATGGGGCTAGCTGGCACAGAGCTACCCCTAACCGCCAGTCACCGCCAACAATGGCAGGAGTTTGCCCCAAAACTCCATCAGCCGGAATTAGTCGCCATTCTCGATCGATTGATTGCCACTGAAACTGAATCCCGGTATCCATCGACAGCCGCTGCTTGGCAAGCGGTTGCGGGGGTGATGTCCCGACTGCTCGCCCGACATCATACCGCCGATACTCAAGCGGCGATCGCCAAACACGTCCAACACTTAGTCGAGCGCGGGACTGGATTTTATGAAATCGGGGATTGTCACCAAGCGATCGTCGCCTATGAGCGAGCGATCGCCCTCGACGATCGGTGTGTAGATGCCTATTGTGGGCGGGGGAATGCCCGCCGCTTTTTGGGGGATTATCATGGCTCCTGGACGGACTTTGATCTGGCGGTAAAGCTGGCTCCCAGCAATGGGATTGCCTACATCGGTCGGGCGTTGGCAACTTGTTTTCAGCAGTCCCAAGATCCCCAGGCAAATGTCGATTTTCAGCAGGGTAAACAGTTACTCGCCCAGCCCCAAAATGCAATCGCGCTTGTGATGCGGGGTACCGCTAAAGCGCAGTTGAGCGATAATACTGGGGCGATCGCCGATTATACTGAGGCGATCGCTCTCAATCCCCGCTTGGTACTTGCTTACAATAATCGCGGCAATCTGCGCCAGCATTTAGGCGATTGGGATGGGGCGATCGCCGATTTTACTACCGTGATGGAGATCAACCCCCTATCGCCGATCGCTCACAACAACCGAGCAATCGTTTATGCTTCCCTGGGTCGATATTCAGAAGCGATCGCGGATTATACCCAGGCAATCGAACTTCAGCCCGATTTTGCCAGTGCATATAACAATCGAGGGAATGCTTATGGCAATTTGGGTGAATATCCCGCAGCCAGCGCGGACTATACTAAGGCGATCGAGCTTCAGCCGAAGTTTGCGATCGCTTATAGCAATCGTGGCAATATTCACCGGATGCTGGGCGATATCCCGAATGCTTTGATTGACTACGATCTAGCGATCAGCGTCGATCCCACACTGACGATCGCTTACTACAATCGCGGTATTTGTCGGCGGCAAAGTGGCGAACATCAGCTCGCAATTGCCGACTATACCCAAACCCTCACCCTCGATCCTCAATATTTCTACGCTTATTACCATCGCGCAAATGCCCGTCAATATCTGGGCGATAAGCATGGCGCAATTGCCGACTATACCCAAACGATCCGCTTCGATCCCGATCATCATAATGCTTATTACAATCGGGCGGTGACGCGGAGCAAAATCGGCGATCTTCAGGGCGCAATGGAAGATCTCGATCGCGCCATTGAATTAGATCCAGCTTTGGCTCAAGCTTATTACCAACGCGGCTGGTTATTGTCTAAAACCGGACAACATCAACTCGCAGTAGGGCAATATCAACAGGCGATCGATCTCAATCCAGGCTATCTTGAAGCTTATTACCAACATGGTGTCAGTCTCCAGATCTTGGGCGATCGATCGGGCGCATTAGCCGATTTTAGCCAGATCTTAGACCTGGATAGCACTTATGCTCCAGCTTACTACCAGCGGGGCAAGGTTCATGCTCACATCGGCGATCTCGCTGGAGCTATTGCCGACTATCACCAAGCAGCTACTCTCTATCTCGATGCTGGGGATAGTAAAACTTATCAGCAGATTTTACAGACAATCGATTACTTACGGTAGGCTATGCCAAATAAATCTCGATCGATAGTGCAGGTTAGGAAAGTAGCACAAGCTCACAACTGAGCAGCTAGATATTTATTAATAATGGAGGAGAGGACAAATAATCACAAATAACAAATAACAAGCTTATGGATAGTAGATTCGCTGGTTATAACTTTGGTCTGATATTTTTTGCACTGATTGCATTTGGAATACTGAAGTGGCTCCAGATTCCGACCGGGAGTTTCGTCGATTGGGCAATCGGGATTGGAATTTTTGAGTGGGCAATTATTATTGTGACAGTACCCTGGAATATTTATTTCTCTGCCAAAGCCGCAGTGCAAACAGGCAAAGAATCTCAAGCACAGGGAATTAGTGTAGAAGATCGCCAAATCCGGTATGCGAGTAATATTGCCACCCGATCGCTATTCGTCGCGATTGGCTTACATTTAGGCACGGCGGCTGGTTTATATTGGTTGGCAATTAGTGGCATTACACCGATCGGTTATCTTAGTTCTGGCGCGGTATTATTATTAACATTATTGCGTCCGGCAATTAGTACTTATGAGTATTTAGCTACTCGATTAAATGAGCTACGCCAACAGTTTGCTTATCCCCGTGCGGATATTTTAGAGTTACGAGATCGGTTTCAACAATTAGAGGATCGAGTCGGCAGATTAACCAGTCAATTAGATGCTGAAGATGATACATCCTGGCTGAACGATCAAAATCGACGCTGGGAAACCAATCGAGCCGATCTCGCTAAATTGAATGCCACAATTGCCGACCTCAAAGCCAGTAATGAATTAGATCATCAACGATTAGCGCATGAGGCTAAACAAGCCATTTCACAGATTACCGTTGATGGTCAATTTCTCGAACACGCCCGCGAATTAATCAGATTTTTCAAAACAGCTTAGGGGTTGTTTGAAAAGTATAGATTGAATCCCCCCAACCCCCTTAAAAAGCCAGGGCTGATCTGTTGAAGAAAGGAAAAAATTTGTAGGTTGGGTTGAAGCCCTCGAAACCCAACACACTCAACAATTACCTCCGGTAGGCTTTTGCTGAGGCAAAGGCTTCGCCAACGCCAACGATCGGCGGTTAATCAAGATCGATCGAAATTACTGCTTTCATCGCCAAATCACCATAAAACGATCGACCATCGTGATAGTTAATGTTAACGAATTACGGCAGGGGTGGTACACGGTTTATATTCATAGCGCAAGCAAGGGCCGAATAACTGACCTGGTTGACCTTGACCCCATTGAGCACAAACCTTACAGAAGATCCCAGGGGTAATTTTAATACTGTCAGGTCTTGTGGATCTACTAACTGGTTTGACGTTCTGGGGAATTGAAGTGGTTGTTGAGGTGGGATTGGCAAATACAGGGGTAGATAAACCCAGCGCAATAATCCCTAGACTGAGAGTGAGAGCAGATTTAACGTTCATGGCTATATCCTCAATTAACTATTAATAGCTACATATCGAGAACTACGATTCCTGAAACTTTGGATTAAATTAGCAATGGCTGAGTCTCGAAAATTGGCGCAGTGGCAATTGTCATAAAACCTCCAAACAGTTGCGGGAGATAGGGTATGGCATTTCTGTCATAACACTGGGGTAATAAGGGAAAGGGGAAAGGGTGGAAGCTCTATCATCGGCAACTCGATCGATTTTTCTAAACTATCCCGATCCTCGCCTATTTGCCTTGTAAATCAAAGTAGGGGTATTCATGGAGTAGTGATGAGATTATGAAAAGCACACTATTTGGATTATTGGTGATTGCGTATTTCTTATTTCCGTTTAATGCGAAAGATAAATCTAAAAGTCAAACTATTAGTGGTAAGCAATATATTGTCCTAGCCAATGAGCCAAAACCGATCGCTGACAACACGATCTTTTACAAGCCATGTCATCAAGAGAAAGAGTGCAAGGATTTTGAAAAAGCTCATAGCGTTGTGCTCAAAAAGTCTAACGGCAACATCCTGGCCAAATCGCTGCTTGCGGACACATTAAAAAAAATGCAAAAGCCTAGTAAAGTTCTACGAATAAATACAGACTTTAATGGTGATTATTCATTCCAATGTCCGACGGCAAAATGCTTAATTTATAGCTATGCTAAAACTAGTTTGGCAAATCCAGTTTGGTTGAAGGTCGTCAAATCTAACTCGAAGTTTGACCTGACAAACTCTACAATGATTAATCGCGGCACGGTTGCCAATTCGACCCCATCACCTGCACATTTAACCGCCAATCTTGATCGATAACTTTCTAGTTATCCACTCAAAAATCAGATAAGTTCGGAACTTTGACCGGACTAAAATTGTGGGCGGATAAGGTGGTGAAAAATACAATACTTCCAGGGATATTAGCACGATGGTATTCTGGCATGGTTAAAATTCAGTCAAAACTATTCATTTTCCGCCAAACCTGGTGTGGTAGCCAAAACGGATGATTTAAAGATCGATTCCCCCTCGACTTCCCTAACACATGCTCCCGCCACAATTGCCAGACAATTAATAACCAGAGAGTTTCACCAATTCTTCTGCCCTGAATTCCCCCGCCTAAATTCCCCATTGCCACCCTAGCACCTAAATTCGATCGCCAATATCCTTCCGCCCCCAGTATTCCAGGATTCAACCATCGCCCGATCGATCTCCACCATTGATTTAGACACCAAGCCGTTAACGGGACACCCATCCCCCGCTTTTGTCGCCAGATGATTGCTGGTGGGAGCCAGTCTTCCACTGCCAGTTTGAGGATATATTTCTCACAAGCTCCTTGGAGATAGAGTGAGCCAGCTACTTCAAATGTCCAGGCGGCTAACTCTCGATCTCCAAAGATCGATCGCACCTGTAAACCATGCACAAACGCCAAATTTGTCGCCCGTGGGTAGATATTTTGCGCCCCCTTGAGCATCAGGGAACCGCGTCGCAATCGATGGAGGAGCGATCTAGTAAAAGTTTCATCTAAGGCGGATTCTAGCCAATCCTGGGGTTGAATTAGTTGGATTTCGGTATAAACCTCCGGCTGAAATACCTGCGCCTCATAGCCCCACAGCCGATGGAATGTGCGGAGGTATCGATCGACAAAAGATTCACCGCGCTCTGGATGGGCAACTTGATAGACACTCGCCGCAATCAGCGGTTTATTCGTCCATCCCCCAAATAATTGATCGCCACCCTCCCCATTAAACACGATCCGGACATCCTGACTCGCGGCTTGATTGAGCAAATATAAGGGTACTGTCACCCCATCTCCAAATGGCAGATCCAAGGCTTTAATCGTCGGCATTAAGGCGCGATCGATTTGTTTGGGAGTAGCATCAACTTTGACAAGGGGAATCTTTAGATACTCCGCTACCTGCTCCGCATAAGGATATTCAGCTATCCCCTCAGTTCCAAAATCTAGGGTGTATGCCTGCACCTTCACCCCAGTCCGCACCAATAAGGCAGCGACGATCGAAGAATCCAATCCTCCCGATAAAAATACCCCGACAGTTTCATCCCCCAGATCGGCGATTTGCCGCTCTACCGCCGCGATTAAATGTGTTTGTAATTGCTCGATCGCTTGTCGCTCATCGTCAATTTGCGCCTGTGTCTCACGCCAATCCACTAGAGACTTAGAAGCAATCTGAGTCAGATTTCCCGCCGGATCATCTCGCCAAACTTGCTCTACACCCGCTGGTACTGCCATAATCTGCTCTACCGGAGTTAGCGGTGTCGGGATATATGAGAAGCAACTATACCCATACAAGGCTGGAATACTTACTTGTGGAGCTTCAACTAGCGGCAATAACAGTTGTAACTGCGAGCTAAACCAGATCGCCTGTTCGATTTGCAGCCAATAGAGCGTTACCCGCCCAAAAGCCTCTCGCCCCAAGCGTAAACAATTATCATCAATCCTCGCCCACACATCATCAGGTGGTAAACCTGCCGCCGAGAGTGAAATTAAGGTGCCATTGGGCGCAGTTTGGGAGGAGATTTCCCAGTCCTCTTCCGACACCATTTGTAACTGCCGCGCTAAGATCTCCCGATCTCCATAGCCCCAATAACCAACAAATCGATTCTGACACCTAGCAACACTAGCCTCGATCGACATGGACTACTCAACGCAAATAGATCTTGATTATATTCTTTAATGTCTGGAAGGGTTTGGTGTCTAATTTGCCCGATCGGGTGAGAGCGTCACCAAAAAGATCCATCACCTGCGGAGCGATACCATCATCGGTAACAACACATCAGCCAAATCCTGCTTACTAACCACTAAACTGGGCATCGCATAACTCCCATAATTTCGCCCTGCCACCGCCGGAAAAGTAGGTTCATCCCGTAACGACACCCATACCCCACCAGCAGCATGGACAATCGCCCAGGCAGCCGCTAAATCCCAAATTTTGGGAGTTGCCTCCACCCCACCTAAACTCGCCCCACAAGCAACCGCCAAAAAATTATAGGTAGCCACCCCTAGCATCCGAACTTTACAGGGAAATCCAGGTTGCCAAACCTGAAGACTGCGGGCACAAAAACTGAAGAAATGGTTGCTACTGGCTTTATCGTAACTGACGTAGATAGCTCTGCCATTCAAATATGCACCAGCAGGTAAATCTAGCCCAGTATCACCCGCCCAAAAGCCGTAAAAAGCTTGGTTCACAGGTGGAAAATATACATAGCCAAACACGGGAATCCCATTGTAGAGTAACCCGATCGAAATCCCCCACAGTGGAATCCCCCGCGTAAAATTGGTCGTACCATCTAGCGGATCGATAATCCACGTCCACTCCGCATCAGTAAATCCATGTTCGGCTTCCTCACTGAGGATCGCATGATCGGGAAAAGCTTCAGTAATACTCGATCGAATTTCCCGATCTGCCCATTCGTCAGACAGCGTAACTAAGCTACCATCTGCCTTTTCCATGCCTTGGACATGCCCAAAGTCTAATAGTAATTGTGCCCCTACTCGCTGCGCCGTAGTGCTGGCAACTTCTAATACTCGATCGCAAAAATTCATGTTTTAAATTCATAATTTCTATTCAGTCTACATCAGCCGCAATTACAGCTTTGACTGCATCCTTGGCAGTAGTCTGAAACTCCCGCACATTCACCCGATCGAGTAACTTCACCGCTACAATCATCGCTAGAGCTTGAAGACTAAACACAAACCCATACGCCACTACCGGATTTGGGAAAACTAACTTGCCAAGATCCAGTGCTGCACCCCCAAACACCGTTGCCAAACCCTTCGCTAAAGCTTGAGATAAACCCCAAGCACCGATAAATGTGCCAGCAGTTTCCGGTACGGTAAAATCCAGCATCAACGTAATCGCGCCAGTCGTCACCAACCCCGAACAGATCCCAAACAAGAGCAGAGCTAGCTGGAGAAAAACTGGATTATGAGTGAAACCAGAGACAATCACCCACAGCATCGATGCGGCGACTAGCATACATCCTAACCTGGCCGTCTTTTGCTTACCCAGCTTGGGAATAAACCAAAACCCCGCTGCAAATAGCCCAATCAGCGTCCCCGTTCCCCAAAACGCATTTAGTGTCGCAGTTTTGCCGACGGGGAGGGCAAACACGTCACCGCCATAAGTTTCTAAGATCGGATCTTGAATAAATAACCCTAGCGTCATCACGACGAGAAAAGTAAAAAATATCTGCGTCTGACGGCTAGCCGTCAGAATCCCCCAAGCGCGGCTAAGTGATGGATTGGATTCTCCCTGTTGATGTCCCACCCGACTGGCAAACCGGGAATATTTCTTCTCGACACCTACCGTTCCTACGAAAGTTAACCCACAGACGATTGCTGGAATAATAATAAATAGCCGATTGATTTGAGCTTGAACTTGCTCGATCGCTGCACCAATTTCTAATGACTTGAGCAGTACGCCGATCGTAATCGCCCCAATAATTGTCCCACCAATTAGCATCGACCAATCTACGGCAACTAACCGCGATCGATCGTCTTCATCGGTAATATCTACCAGCAAAGTTGCAAACGGGGTCGAGCACATGCTCACAGACAAGCCATACAGCGCAAAGATCAGCCCTAATAACCCCGCCCAACCATAAGTTGTCACCGTCCAGCCCACAGCCTGGAGACTCGCACCTAATTGCCACATCACCTGCACGGCAAACCAAGCTGTTGTCACTAGTGAACCCGCACCAAGCCAGATATAACCCGTTCGATAGTAACCAAATAGCGGTCTAGTATCCGAAAGTTGACCAAAAATAATTCGAGCCGGAGCAACGAATAGAGTTAACGCTAGAATTACAGTCGCGATCGTACTCGGTACTGATAATTCTTTAATCAAAACTCGATTCAGTACGCCAAAAACCATCACTGACATCATCCCCAAGCCCATCTGAAATAATCCCAACCGGATCATTGTGGGTAATTTCACCTTAGGAATCGGCTTCGTGTGAATGTAGTCTTCTCGGTTTGGATTAGATAAATCGCCAGTGGTCATAGGATACGGAGAGGGCAAAGGGTAAAGGGTAAAGGGTAAAGGGTAAAAGATTGGTGTGAATAACTCAATCTTGTAAATCCATAAATCCTGTAAATCCTGATAGTCTAATTTAACTTATCGATCGCGATAATGGCATCAACTGCGGCTTCTAAAGCAATGGCTACATG
>JANPJH010000119.1:0-14957 GCA_031425415.1 Chamaesiphon sp. VAR_61_metabat_425
AGATAATACTACAGCACCCGATCGGATTGCTAGTTTCTCTCAACGTAGCCCCCTTCTCGATGTATTTGCCCCTGGTATCCTCATCACCGGAGCCAATGCCACAGGCGGCACCATTACAATGGGCGGCACATCACAAGCTACTCCCTATATTAGTGCGATCGCGACACTCGCCCAACAAATCGCCCAAATCAACCTCGGACGCAAGCTCACCCTCGCAGAGTTCCGCACCCTCCTAACTACCAAGAGCGATTTAATTATCGATGGTGACGACGAAAATGACAACGTTACCAACACCGGAGCCAAATATTCCCGCATCAACGTCGTATCCCTCGCCGAAGGTATTCTGAGCCTTAACAATTCAGTTGGTTCGACTCCCACCCCCAGTAATCCGAACAATAACGGTACAAATAACTCCTTACAGACTCCTGACAATAACCTCAATCTAGTTCACACCGTTACCCTTACCGCTGGGCAAATTGCGAAAGATCTCAACTTTGGCAATCAAAAACTCAATCAAGTACCCACACTCACAACCATTAGTAAGAGTGGTAATGAAGATGCCAAAATCACCTTCACTAGCAGCGACTTTACTACCGCCTTTAGTGATGCAGATGGAAATAGTCTCACGAAGATTAAAATCTCTTCCCTACCCACTAATGGCACTTTCCAACTTAATGGTATTGCAACTACCATCAACCAAGAAATTATTGTTAATGATTTAGACAAACTGGTATTTACACCTGATCTAAATTTCAGCGGTAATATTAACTTCACCTGGAACGGTTTTGACGGCACAGACTACGCCACTAATCCCGCCCAAGTCAACCTTACCATTAATCCCCTCCCCCGCATCTCCCTCGATGCAAATATTACTAATGCAGCCGAACCAAATAACCCTGGTAAATTCACCCTCACCCGCACCGGAATTACCACCCAAGATTTGACAGTAAATTACATCATCTCCGGCACAGCCACCAACGAGACAGACTACACCAAACTAACTGGTACAGTCACCTTTAAAGCAGGTGAAGACAAAGCGGTAATTGATGTCAATCCCACTGATGATAATATCTATGAAGGTAATGAAACTGTTATCATTACCCTCAATGAAGAGGCAACTAAATATAAACTAGACGCGAATAAATCAGCATCTCTAACCATTACTGATAACGAAACCAAACCAACAATTAGTATTGCTAACATCACCCAAACCGAAGGGAATACTGGCAGCACTAATTACGGCTTCAACCTCACACTAAGCAACCCCAGCGTTGAAACCATCACCGTCAAATACACCACCGCCGACGACACCACCACCGCCGGAAGTGACTACACCGCCGCAACTGGCACCATCACCTTCAATCCAGGTGAAACCACCAAAACAGTCAGCATCGAAGTCAACGGCGACGACTTATATGAAGCCGACGAAACCTTCAAACTGAACCTAAGTGATGCAGTAAATGCCACCATTGCAACTAGTTCAGCCACAGGAACGATTATCAATGATGACTTACCAGTTATTTCCCTAACAGTCACCGATCCCGACGCAGCCGAAACCCCAACCGGACAACCTCCAAATCTAGGACAATTTACCCTCACCCGCACTGGAATTACCACCGCAGATCTAACGGTAAATTACACCATTACTGGAACCGCCACCAACACCACAGATTATCAAACCCTCACAGGGACAGCCACCTTCAAAGCAGGTAGCAGCACAACCACGATCGATCTTCAACCCATTGATGACAACATCTACGAAGGCAATGAAACAGTCATCCTCACCCTCACAGATGGCGGAACCACTTACAAACTAGATCCGGTTAAATCCGCAGGTACACTCACGATCGCCGATAACGAAACCAAACCCACCATCAGCATCAGCGATGCAAACCCCACAACCGGAAAAGAAAGCGATCCCACCGCTAAAAATCGGGCATTTACAATCGCACTTTCCAATCCCAGCACCGAAACCATCACCGTTGACTATGCCACTCTAGATGGTACGGCGATCTCCGGTAGCGACTACACGGCAACTCAGGGAAAAATTACCTTCAAACCGGGCGAAATCACCCAAACCGTCACCGCTACCATCCTCGATGATGCCATCTTTGAAGATCTAGAAACCTTCAAAGTCAAACTCACCAACCCCACCAACGCCACCCTCGCTAACTCTGAAGGTACCGCCACCATCATCGATGACGATCTCCCAAGCATTTCCCTCACCGTCACCGACAGCACAGCCGCCGAAACCAAACACGGTAAACCCACCAATCCTGGCGAATTCACCCTCACCCGCACAGGTTCGACAACCAATCCCCTCACCATTCAATACTCCTTGAAAGGTAATGCCACTAACGGTATTGACTACCAAAAACTCGAACATACCATCACCTTCGCTGCTGGCAGCGATACCACCTCGATCGAGATTAACGTCATTGATGACAAAATCTATGAAGGTACCGAAACCGTCACCCTCAAACTCGCCGATAGCAGCGACTATACCATCGTTGGTGAGAAATCTGGCACAGTCAGCATCGCCGATAACGATGCCAAAATCCCCCAAATCACCCAACCGAATCAAAACTGCTTAGAAATCGAAGGTGGGACAGAAAAATCTCTGCTCAAATTCACCAAAATGGCTCATGAAGCCATGAATAAAAGTGAAGTCTGCGCTTTTGTCGTCGATGACGAACAAGGACGGATTGACGGAATTAAGCCTGGTGAAGCGGGTTACTTAGCTGCCGCACTCGACAGATCTCAAGTCATCTTCTCCAACTTGGACAATAACCCGAAAGATAATGAATTCGATCGAGATTCCCAACGCCACCTCAACTTTACACCAGGCGAAAGAGTCCATTTCGCTCTAATTGCCAACGATACAGTCGATAAAGTCAAAGCCGATCTCGCCGTTGGTAAACCTACTGCCGATGTCTTATTCTCCCAACCTGAAGCCAATACGCTGAATGCCAGCCAAGCTAAATTCACCGCATTACCAAATAATGGCGGCTATGAAATTGCCTGGGAAGACAATCTCAACGACGGTAAAACCACCCCCGACTTCAATGATTTAGTCCTAAAAGTCGAAACCCTCGACAACTTCACACCCCCACTCGGTACCAACCTCCAAGGCAACGCCGAAGGCGAAGTTATCGACTTACGCAGTTTAGGCGAACAAACCATCAAAGTAGATATTCGGAGCGTCAGCGATGCTGCCTATAATAACTACATCGGTTTTTATGCAGTTGAAGATGCCCAAGGTACGCTCAACAATGGTTTAAAACCTGGCGATCTTGGCTATGCCCAAGCCGCAATTCAGAGTGCAATTTTACGGACATTCAAGACAGAAACCAAAGCCGATCTTTCAGTAACAGGCGGTAAAATCTTAGCCCCCGTCGTGATTGCCAATGGCACATTTGAAGACTACCTCAAAACCAATCCGCAAAACCAACCCAGCAGCAATATTCATGCTTACTTTAACTATATTGCTGCCAATACCGATAAAGTCGATCACTTCCGATTATTAGGTGACAATAAGTTTGGGGTAGAAGATATCTATGGTGGTGGCGATAAGGATTATAACGATATCATCTTCCAGATGAACGTCAAGAGTTAGTTCGATTTGGTGGGGTTGCGATCGATTCACAACCCTAGCCAAATTGCCTGAAACCCATCTGGTGATTAGTTTTTACCTGTGACACCACAGATCTGTCCCAAACTACTGTAAGAAAAATGGTAAAATTGTGGTAATCAATATCAATACTTCAGACTATTAGGTCACTTTTTATGACTACGCTCGATCGGGCATTAGAAACAGTCATGCAGCTTTCTTTAGACCAACAAGAACTATTAATTGAAATCGTCCGCCAGCGGCATATAGAAGCCAGTCGGGATGAAATTGCTAGAGATGCCCAAGAATCGATCGCTGCATTCAAGGCAGGTAAGTTAAAGCCACAGTCTGCTCAAGCTGTGATTGCCGAACTTCGTCGATCGCTCAATGATGATTCAGATGAATGAGAGAACTGGTTCTAACCCCCAAATTCCAAAGAGCATTTCGGAAATTTGCTAAACGAAATCCCGAACTCCAGCAGCGCATTGAAGAAACCTTGCTGCAAATGCAGTCAGATGTTTTTGCTCCTGACTTAGAAACCCACAAGTTAGGTGGAAAAATGACTGGTTTGAGAGCTTGTTCTTGTGGCTACGACTGTAGGATCGTGTTCTCGATTGAAAGAGTTGATGATGTTGATGTCGATCTAGAAACCATTGTTTTACTGGATATTGGGACTCACGATAAAGTTTACTAGCTTGGAGCCTTGGTGACAGCACCGCTGTCACCCTCCAAGGTAAATCGATTAACCTTTAAACTTCTCCGTAATTCGGTTCATTGCTTCTTCCACATTCGCCCGACTATTAAATGCGGAAATGCGGAAATAACCTTCACCCGCAGCCCCAAAACCCGAACCAGGCGTACCAACAACATGGCAGTTTGTTAGTAACTTATCGAAGAAATCCCAACTAGATAAACTATCGGGAGTTTTCACCCACACATAGGGCGCATTCATTCCCCCATAGATCTGAAATCCAGCCGCAGTCAGTTTCTCGCGAATGATTTTGGCATTCTCCATATAAAAGGCAACTAATGCTTTAATTTGCGCCTTACCTTCGGGTGAATACACCGCTTCCGCACCGCGTTGCACGATGTATGAAACACCATTAAATTTAGTAGATTGACGGCGGTTCCACAGCTTCCAGAGTTCGACATCACTTCCATCAGCCGCTTTAGCCGTGAGAGTGTTAGGAATGACGGTTAGAGCGCAGCGGGTACCTGTAAAGCCAGCATTTTTTGAGAACGAGCGAAACTCGATCGCGCAATCTCTGGCTCCGTCAATTTCGTAGATGGAGTGCGGTAAACTCGGATCGGTGATGAAAGCTTCGTATGCCGCATCGAAGAAGATAATTGAACCGTTGGCTTTGGCATAATCTACCCAGGCTTGAAGATGTTCTCTTGTCGCGGTTGCACCTGTGGGATTGTTGGGAAAGCACAGATAGATAATATCAACTTTCTGGCTGGGAATTTGGGCAGTGAAGTCGTTGTCAGCGGAGATCGGCAGATAGACTAAACCTGCATATTCACCCTGCTCGTTAGCATCTCCAGTATTGCCCGCCATTACATTTGTATCAACATAAACTGGGTATACGGGGTCGGTAACGGCGATCGTGTTATTGTGTCCAAAGATGTCGAGAATGTTGCCACCGTCGCATTTAGAGCCATCTGAGATGAAAATTTCTGACGCATCGATTTGACAACCTCGCGCTTGAAAATCATGCTTGGCAATTGCTTCTCGCAACCAAGCATAACCCTGTTCGGGGCCATAACCTTTAAATGACTCGCGCTCGCCCATATCTTTGATCGCTTTTGTCATCGCTGTGCGACAAGCAACAGGTAAGGGTTCGGTAACATCCCCAATTCCCAAGCGGATAATCGGCGCGGTAGGATTAGCTTGAGCAAATGAATTAACGCGCCGCGCGATTTCGGGAAATAGGTAGCCAGCCTTGAGTTTGAGGTAGTTGTCGTTAATAGTTGCCATAATTTCAGTCGCGCATCGTCATTACACAGCTTACCGCAACCTTTCCCCAGAAGTTACTATCGTTTTTTCTCTAAAAGGTGACAGATTTGGCGATATCTCGATTTATCTCAAAACATCCTTCCAAGTAGATATAGATATACTAGAGAGTAGTTGCTACTGTTTGGGGTATGAAGGATGAACTTGCAGCCGAATATGAATTTGACTATACTCAGGCAAAACCCAATCGGTTTGTGAGTTTTGGCAGAGGATTAAAAATCAATAAATACGTCATATTGAATATGGAAACCGAAAACACCGTTAGCGTAGCCTCTTCTTTGGAGAATCACCCGCAGCGAACTCTGCGAGAAATTGCCACCCATGGGCTGGCTGGTGCCCTAGTGGGGCTATTGTTTGCACTGATACCCTTATCCTTTGCCTGGGGATCTGACAGTTTTACAGCAATCCACGCGATCGTGTCAGTCGGATTTGTGGCATTTTGTGGAGTATTCTCAGCAGTTTGGGGTGAAAAGTTTATCGATCGATTACTTGACCTTGCACAATTTATGCCACCTATCTAAACAGTTGACAGTCGAATGTAATTATAAATTTATTGAATGTATTGACAAAAACTCCATTACCTCATCATCTGTAGGTTGAGCATCGATCGCGCCTGGTTTCATTGTTGTAATTGCCCCCGCAGCAGCAGCATATTTAATTATATTTGTCGCTGTCTCAGCATCTGTAATTTTGCTAACGTCTTGCTGACATAACTGATGGATACAAGCTGCTACAAAACTGTCTCCGGCACCCGTGGTATCGATCGCATCCACCTTAAAAGCTGGCACAAACCCCGTTAGATGATTAATTGAATAATCGCATCCTTTAATCCCCGCCGTGACAAAAATTCCGCGACTGTTAGGCAATTTTCGGCGAATTGCTTGTGGTGAAACCGAATCAAATAACCACTCAGCTTCATCCTCAGACATTTTGATGAAATCGGCGTGGGTCAAAACTTTCAAGATGATGACTTTTGCGCGGTTGATATCATCCCAAAACATTGCTCTCCAATTTACATCGATAAATACCTTGAGCTGATATTTTTGCGCTAGTTCTAGGGCTTGATAAGTAGCTTGAAAACTAAGTGGAGTTGCTAAACTAATTGTACCGATCGCCAGAAACTTGGCTTGAGTAAACAGAGCTTCAGGAATTCGATCGGCAGCTAAGAAAGTATCGGCAAATCGATCGGATGCTAAATTATTAATGAAGCCAGCAAAAGTTCGATCGCCATCAATCGATCTGGTTACATATATTTGTCTAGTTGGTGCAGTTGGATGATACTGCAGTCCAGTTAAATCTACGCCGATTTTGGTCAGTAATCCAGTCAAACCGCTCCCAACCTCATCCCGTCCCAAACAACTAATTAAAGCCGTCGGGGTGCCCAATTTCACCAATCCACAAGCAACATTAGTTGGCGCACCACCAGGATAGGGAGTCCAATCATTCACTAGCTCTAATGTCACCCCCAATTGATTTGCCAACAGATCGAGCAAAGCTTCGCCCAGACAGATTACAGACATTATATTCATTCCCTATTCAGTTGCTTTTTGTCTCGATCGATCGACCTTCAAACATACTAAATTCGATGATTGTATATCGATCTGTTCGGCCTGGTTCGGGTGGATAATAAAAATCACTAGGATCTAGTGGAAAAAAGCGGTGAGCGCGTTTGTGTTGAGGATATTGGAGCGGATCAACAACGCAACTATGAAGCAGATCCGAAAGCTGTTGCTTAATTGGATCTAATTGCGATCGAACTCCGTAAATTTTGACTTGAGACATGAGCGAGGAGATCGAAGATAACCTAACTTACAGAACATTAATCGTTAATTTTTGCTTGATAACCCCAGAACCAGAAGATTGCTGATTGACTTGCGTATTTGTCCCAGTGAAGTTAAGCGAAATCGTTGCATCTGATTGGGGGGTAGTGCCAGAAACTTCCACTTCATACCGTCCAGCTGTCATCAGCGGTGCAAGATTGAGTTCCAAAGAGCTATTAGCGATCGATTTGACTATTTTGCCATTAAGTTTCACATCCACCCGCTCCATCGGAATGACCGTATTGTTCATCGAGCCTCGGACTCGCAAAATATGTGGCTGACTTAAATCGGCGCGATCGAGACTGACAGTGGTAAATTGAACCTGTTCGCCATCGGCATCGGTGCCAATCTTGACTGTAGTTTGACTGACGAGCATCTCATCACTCCAATCGGCCTCAGCCAGTGTCACCAATGGGGTACTTAACAAGAAAATGGCAGTAGCAAACATTAACCCTAAAGTTTTCATCAATTTCACCTCAATCTAGGACAGCACTGGATATTCAGCTAAGACGCAGCTTAATTGTTAATTGTTCTCACTTGTGTTAACTTCAGTTTAGGTAGTAATTTACCCGTTGTCACGTACAGCTAACCAATTAGTAAATTAGGAGGTGGTGCCCATGATCGAGAGTAGTACACGTCTGGGTCTCGAAACTGGAGTTAGCCGGCTGAGTGCCGGGACCGTCCGCTAGATATTTGTAGGTTTGTCTACAGACTTAATCTAGATTCATTTTACGCTGTTCTAGAGGTTCTCTCGGCAGCCAGGTTCCAGTCAACAGACCCGCTAGACCGCTCCCAATTTTAGCACTTAGACTCTAAGGTAGTGCCAAAATTGGGAGCGGATAGTTTTTGGGATAAATTAGGGTTGTAGACTTCGATCGCCGCTAAATTTGGCAGAGCAAAATAACTAATCGCCAATCAAGAACGATCGGATAAATTAAGCTTTACGCACACTGCCAGAACGGATAGACTAACACTATTACCGCCTTCTCATTTCGCCTTTTGCAGTCAATGGTTAAAGCCGAGGCCACAGATTTATTAATCAAAATCGCCGCAGGAGATCGGAGTGCCCTCTCGGAGTTATACGATCGCTATTCGAGAATGATTTACGCAACTGCCTGGAAAAGTTTAAGATCGGTAGAGGACTGTGAAGAAGTTGTCTTAGACACATTTGCGCAAGTGTGGCGGATTGCCGACAAGTTCGATGTCAATAAAGGTTCGGTCGAACAGTGGATCTTTACCCTGGCACGCAGCCGCATCCTCGATCGATTGCGGAAGTTACAACGAATTAATAAAGTTAGTCAAGCGGTCGAAGCGGGAAAAGAGATCGAATTTCCGACAATCAGCGTAGATCCAATTGAAGCAGTAGAAGTTATCGAACGCCGCCAACAAGTAATCGCTGCTCTAAGTCTTATTCCCCCAGAACAACGTCAGGCGATCGAACTAGCCTACTATCAAGGGCTAACTCACGCCGAAATCGCCACCCATACAGGACTTTCTCTTGGCACAGTTAAAACTCGGATCAGACTGGGCTTAAGCAAACTAAAAATAGCTTTCGATCGGTGATGGGGAATAGTCAGTGGATCGAGCATCGCCAATCATACTGCATCACCTATTTCCCTGGAATTTTTGCGTACTAATCCATGATGAAAGACGAACACCGTTGTTTTTGCGAACTTGCACCACTGTATGCCCTAGATTTACTCGATCTAGAGGAACGGCTGTGGGTGGAGGCTCAAATTGTAGATTGTCCAGATCTAGCCGAAGAATTGGCCAGCTACCAAACTGCTGTCAGTTTGATGCCTTTTAGTGCCGAACCGGTGCCGATGGCCGCAGATCTCAAAGATCGGTTATTCGATCGCATTGATTCTCAACAGATAGAGCAACTGGATTCAGCTCCCGCTTTGGCTGTAGTCATTCCACCGCCCGAATTTCCGCCACCAGAACCTCCACTGCATCAGATGTTCGCCCTCAGATCTCAAGAGTTGAAGTGGCAACCCCACCGAATCGAAGGGGTAAATGTTGTTGTACTATTTGTCGATCGAGTGCAGCGGATGCGATCGATGATTGTCAAAGTGGCTGCGGGGGTAACGTACCCACTCCATCGACATGGTGGAGTCGAGGAAATCTATATGTTAGAGGGCGAATTAATTATTGACGAGCAGGTTTATCTTGCCGGGGACTATATTCGATCGCAGTCCGGTTCACTCCACGCACCATCGACAAATATGAGTTGTATGTTTTTGATTCGGGCGAGTATGGACGATGAGTATTTCTAACGATGTTCTGGCGCAGAAGTGAAACTAAAGACAGGATTAATTGATAGGATTTAGCTACTAGTCTCGATCGATCTAATGCCCAAACAAAAGTTCCTGTCTACTCTCGATCCGCGACCAAGATTATTAATTGCGCTGGGGGTGAGCGCGCTGGTTGCGCTAATGTTGCCACCACAGCTCCGGTTAGCTTTTCGGGGCATTGTGGCTTGGGATTTAGGCGTGGTCAGTTTTCTAGTCTTGGTGCTAATCATGATGTACCGGACAACCCACGAGCGAATGCGGCGAAGTGCCCAAGTCAACAACGAGAATCGAGTTTCGCTCTTATTTGGGGGCGTGATGGGTGCTTGTATCAGTATGCTAGCGATCGTTTATATGCTTCAAGATACCAAGGGTTTGACCCCACAGGCTCTTTCTGCTCATGTTGCAGCAGCAGTAGTCACGGTGATTTGCTCGTGGTTCTTGATTCATACGATGTTTGCGATTCACTATGCCCATGAGTACTATCTTCAGGCTGTAAATCGGGAAGATGGCACCGGTGGATTACAATTTCCGACTGAAGGTTCGCCAGATTATTGGGATTTTCTCTATTTCTCGTTCGTGATTGGAATGACTTCCCAGGTATCTGATGTCGCGATCTCCTCCCAAAACCTGCGCCGATTATCATTGGTGCATGGGATCTTGTCGTTCTTCTTCAACACGACAATTTTGGCAATGAGTATTAATTTGATTGCTGGATTGGTATCAAAGTAATCGCTCGATCTCCACTTTAAAATAGTAATATCCTCTACTTCCAATCGAAATCGGGGATACTGCCGGTCGATGGTGGTGGCATCACCCGCCAATCTCATTGTCGTCTAACAGGCTATGCCAAACGGGTAACTTACGCGATCAATGCTGGTCGAACGATGAAAACGAGTCAAACCACAACCTGACGACTTCATATTTCCCGATCCAAAAGGGGAATCTATGAGTAGAAGACTAAAAAGAACGGTAGAAGCAGTAAAAGGAAGAGCGATAAAAGTAATAATTGATGAGACAGGAGATAGAAAGAAAGGTAAGAAAACTGAGTATGTAGCCAGACAAGGCTTAGGAAGTGTTGGTAAAGTAGATCGAGGGAGAGTGGAGCTTCGATCGGGTTTGCAATCTCCAGAATTTGAAGCTTTCACAAACTGTTATGCTCAATAATTTTTCTGACAAAACTTCACACAAATCAGTAAAGATATTAAGAAGTGTAGCCAATCATGTCAGTTAGTTACTAAAACTCATAATTCCGGTCGGTGATAATCGATCGAGTGATAAGCTGCTAAGAAATAAATTAGATATCTCACATTATTTCAAGCAGTCAACCGCTAAAAAATATGTACAGAAATAAATCAAATCGCTCCTTGTTCGATGTCGCTGCATCTTCAGCGATTGGGGCTGGAATAGTCACATCCTTTGCTGTTGCTCAAGGACAACACCCAGCTATCGCGATCGCGATTACCTTGGTTGCCACACTATTCGCGATAATTTGCTACAAATTCGATGTCGTTTAAGTGGGAGATCCCCAGTTTTACAGCGTAGTTATGGGAAAGGGGGATCGCAGTTTATGCAGATCGACTATCAAAGATTCGACAATATATTAAGATACATTAAGGGAGTGAGATTGGTGGCCTAGATGGTCGTCAACTCCCTGATGTCCTTTTTAGCTTCAATTGCTATGACCGCAGTACCGCAGTCTAAACCGTTACTTAAATTTCGCTTCGATCGCAAACTTTGGCAGCGATTTGTTGAAATTGCCCAACCCTACTTCTATCCACCAGGTGCAAGCAGTTCGACCCAGTTTCTATTTTTGATATTAACGCAACTAGTATTTGTTGTTGCTTTTACCTTCTTCTTTGTTGTCGTCTTAGCCTTAATTGGCTTCCAATTTGCCCCCAAATTCTTTGCCGGGTTGGTAAATGAGATTATTTATCTGAAGTTTCTTTCTAGTCTGGGGAAAAGCTCACTAGAAATCTTCCAAAATCTCCTCACATTTCCACCTGCTTATATATTTTTGGTGCTACTTCTATTAAGTGGTAGTATTTTCTATGCTTATCGACGCAAGTTGCAAGGACGAGAGAAACAATGGCTAATTTTAGGGTTATTACTATTTCTCGCCTTTATTGTTAGTAGCCTAAACGTACTGCTAAGTTACGTCTTTCGGTTTATTGATAATGCGCTCAATGGCAGAGATCCTAAATTATTCTGGGAGTTCCTCTGGGTGTATGGCATTACCCTGGTGATCGCGATTCCGATTTTAATTAGCTATCGTTACACGCGGCGGAAATTAGCTTTATTTTGGCGAGAATGGCTGACTAATACACTGTTAAAAGATTATTTTAGTAACAGAGCTTACTATGAATTAGACTCAAACGCCGCTAATACAGATATTGACAATCCAGATCAGCGGATTACTGAAGATGTCAACTCTTTTACGACCACCATTTTGGATCTAATTTTAGATATTCTCAACTCAGTTTTAGATCTAGTTGCTTTTACTGGCATTCTCTATAGTATTTCCACTGAACTTACCTTTGGATTGGTTGGTTATGTATCGATCGGCAGTATTCTAGCCATCTGGATTGGTACTAAACTAATTAAAATCAACTTTAACCAACTGCGGCTCGAAGGTGACTTTCGGTATGGGATGGTTCATGTCCGCGACAATGCTGAATCGATCGCCTTTTATCGGGGTGAAACTTTAGAACGCAATCAAGTTGAAGGTCGTTTGGGTCGGGCAATCAGAAACTATGATTTACTGATAATTTGGTTTGCCCTGCTAGATATTTTTCAATACGCCTACAACTACTTTGCGCGGTTGGTGCCCTATCTAATTGTCGCCCCGCTATATTTTTCTCAGAAAGTGGACTTTGGCACGATCGGTCAAGGCATATTTGCCTTCCAAATGGTGCTAGGTGCTCTCTCAATCATTCCCAGTCGAATTCAGGATATATCTTCCTTTGCTGCGAGTATTGAGCGGTTAGGGATGCTTTACGAACGATTCCGGCAACGGGAGACTAGAGATGTTGTCGGTGGTGATGGGATTGTCATTCACCCTTCTACTCATTTTAAAGTAGATGGACTGACGCTTAATACTCCCAATGCCGAGCAGACTCTGTTCCAGAACCTCTCCTTCGAGCTAACACCACCCCAATCTTTGCTAGTTGTGGGTTCGAGTGGTTGCGGTAAAAGTTCGCTGCTACGGGCAATTGCTGGACTATGGCGCAATGGGACGGGAACGATTGAAAGTCCTGATTATACTCAAGCTTTATTTCTACCCCAAAAGCCCTATATGCTTCTGGGCACATTACGCGAGCAATTAAAGTATCCCAACCTGCGGGAAAATATCATCGATGCCGAAATCCAATCAGCACTAACACTAGTCAACCTCGAAGATTTAGCCGAGCGGATGGGTGGACTCGATACCGAAAAAGACTGGGCGGCGGTGCTTTCCCAAGGCGAACAACAGCGGCTAGCCTTTGCACGGATTCTCCTCAGCCAGCCGAAATACGTCATCCTCGACGAAGCCACTAGTGCTCTCGATGTAACTAACGAGCGACGGCTATACGAGCTGCTCCAAAGCCAAGACATCACCTACATTAGTGTCGGTCATCGTCCCAGTCTAGTGGACTATCACCAAACGGTGTTAGATCTGCGACCGGAAAATGGCAACAGTTGGCAATTGCTAGCAGCCGGTGATTATCAGTTTGCTAGTTAGAGCAGATCTTTCGGTGGAACAGGTGGGATGAAGAGGAGATCTGGCAAAACTCCTGGCAGATAGTGCAAGCCCTCTACCGCCCAAGGTAAAATATCAGTATAGAGGGCGATTTCTCTATTCAAGCGACTTTCCTCAGCGATGCCACTGGAGAAATACCCACGATCGAACTTTTCAGGAGTAAGGACAACCATGATGCAAGTAAATATCGGAATTGAAGCAGATGAGCGAGAGCAAATTGCGGGTGGATTGTCTCGACTGTTGGCAGACACTTATACTTTGTATTTAAAAACCCATTACTTCCACTGGAACGTCACCGGGCCGATGTTTCAAACGCTCCATTTAATGTTTGAAACTCAGTATACCGAACTAGCTTTAGCTGTAGATTTAATTGCCGAACGGATTCGCGCGCTGGGCTTTCCCGCTCCGGGTAGTTATACCCAATATGCCGAGTTAAGTTCGATTCCCGAAACAACTTCTGTACCCAAGGCTGAAGAGATGATTAAACTCTTAGTGGAAGGACAAGAAGCTGTTTGTCGTACCGCTCGATCGATTTATCCGGTGGTGGAAAAAGCCAGCGACGAACCCACGGCAGATTTACTCACCCAAAGGTTACAATTACACGAAAAAACTGCCTGGATGTTAAGAAGTTTGTTGGATAAATAGTAATTAGTAGGGTGGGCAATGCTCACCCTTTTTAATGTGATATGAATAATCGAGATCGACAAACTAGTGCAGAATCTTTAGTAGAGAATTGCACCTCGAAATTACAACAGTTAATGCAGAAAGTAGGGATTAATAGTTTCAGGCAACTGTATCGATCGACCGGAACTTCGGCTCATTCGATCGATAAATTACGATCAGGTGAAATAGCTACGTTGCGGTGGCAGACATTAGTTAAGATTAGTGATGGATTAAAAATATCACCGATCGAATTGCTAGAGATATTTAGCGATCGACAGATTGATTCTAATCGCCAAGAACTAGCTACCATTAGAGTAGAATATCACCATCTGCAACAGCAATTTCAACAACAGCGCGACACCTTACAACTAGAATTTCAGCACCAAAGTCTACAAATTCTCGAATCCTTTCTTACTTATTTTCCCACCGCTAAACACGCAGCAACAAATAACCCTAATTTCCCCGCTAGTAAACTATTCCCATTGGTACAATCGATCGACAAATTAATTGCTCACTGGGATGTCACCGTAATTGGTGCCGTCGGTACCGAAATAGCCTACGATCCGCAATGGCATCAACTCATCGAAGGTACAGCCAATCCTCAAGAATTAGTCACCGTTCGATATGTTGGCTACCAACAGCAAGAAAAATTAATCTTTCGGGCAAAAGTGAGTAAATAACTAGTGCAGCGTCAAGATTAAAAATTAGGGTTGTTAGAATGAGGCAAATCCCAAAATTAGGAACAGAAGGGTGTGTGTGGAATGGCGAAAAAATACATTGTCAGATTGACAGAAGAAGAACGCGCCGAATTGAGACAGGT
>JANPJH010000120.1:0-4352 GCA_031425415.1 Chamaesiphon sp. VAR_61_metabat_425
ATCTCCCGAAAATCGGCACATTTCGCCATCAATTTCAGCCACTACCGCCGTCACCTCGCGACCAGAATCACTAGTCAACAACCGTTCCACCTTGGCTTTGGTAATCAGAGTAACATTCTCGAACTGCTCGGCTGGACGCACGCAAGTCACATCGGCATCGCCCTTGGCATTCACCAGACAGGGAAATCCATCGCAGGTATTGCAGCGAATACATTCACTCAAGCGGCGATTGACCTCGTTGAGTTTAATCGCCATCGGCATGTAAAACGGGTGTAAACCCTTACCTTGCAACGCATTATTAATTTCCTGAATGCGCGGTGCGTGTTGAATTGGGGCATAGGGATAAGCACCGCTGGCGGGCGGTTCGGTGGGATCGATCCCATGTTGCCCGTGGACTCCGTAAAGTTGTTCGGCTTGAGTGTAATAGGGTTCAAAATCTTGGTATTTGAGTTGCCAGGATGGTGAAATACCGCCTTTGTGGACGACTCGATCGAAATCTCGATCGCGCCAGCGGAATAAAGCACCACCATAGACTTTGGTATTGCCGCCGACATAGTAACCCACACCGGGATGCAGTTCGTGCCCTTTGTGGTCGTACCAAACTTCCTTGGTATGGTAGCGGTCTTTTTGGACGACTTGCACGGTGTCCCAGTTGGCTTTCTCTCTGGGTAAGAAGGAACCGCGCTCTAGAATTAGAATTTTCTTACCCGTGGGTGCGAGGCGGTATGCTAGGGTGCCGCCACCTGCGCCTGTGCCGATGATGATGATGTCGTAATGAGTCGTGGTTGTCATGGGTGTCTCCTGGGAATTTTATGAAGTTTGGGGATGAGGGCGAAGATGGCGAGTTTTCTAAATCGGATTAGAATTATGGAGGTGCGTTACGCGATCGCCAACACACCCTACAATTGAAATTCGTCATCACTAGCAGTGAGTTCGGATTCAGCCGAACGCGCTCTGCGGCGACTCATTTTCTGGGCATAAGCGTCGTAGGCAATGCAAATCCAGATGAGGGTGATGAACAGGATGTTTTTGTTAAAGCTTTCAGCCGCATTGGGGAAGAGGCTACCAGCGGGGATAATGCCAAACGCTAGCACGATACTGAAGGTCATCAACATCAGTAATAAACCCGTCCATTTAACCCAGAAATTCAGAGCAAATAAGGCTCCAATTACAATTTCAGCGAGTGGTAATAACCAGGCGTAGGAAATGGCAATAATTTCTGGTAATGGGCCAACTCCTTCCCAGCCGCTAGGGAATGGCCCCCACAACTGAAGTTTTTGGGTGAGAACGGTCTGATAGAAGCCATTTTTAACGCTGAAGTTGAGGTAGTTAGAAATACCAGAAAGAAAGAAAAAGATGCCGAGTGTAACGCGATTGATGGTAACGGCGGTGTTCAGATTAGATAGAAATTTCATAGCGATCTAGTTGTTAAGAATAAACAGTATTTGAAGCTGTTCTTAGTATCGATCGAGCATCCTGACTCTGAATTATTTTGAGCTAAACATTGGCTGAGAAATTCCTGGGAATATGCGATTCTCGTTCCGAGAGGCTCCGCCAACGATTCTTCAGCGGTTTCTCAGGAGAAACTCAGATTACGTGCCGACGCTGACAGATTGCCGTCCATAACGCAGGACTGTAGACATCCAAATCAACTCATCCATAAACCTTTCCATCCGGCGAATGTAGGTCGGTTTGTCGATTAAATTGCCAGTCTCATCAAACAACTTTTGGACATTACTAAAATTGAGGTCATAGAAAATGTTGATTAGACCTAATTCACGCATCACAGGCAATAAGTTTTGGATCGCCCGCGTACCGCCGAACGAACCAGCAGAAACACCGCACAATCCAACAGCTTTGTGGATGTATTCTTTTAAGCAGGTGTCTAAAACATGTTTGAGTAAACCTGGATAACCATGATTGTATTCTGGCACCACGATAATTAAGCCATCAGCTCGATCGATCGTGGCAGAAAACTGTGGATCTTTAATCGATTCGCCTGCATCGTCAGTGGAGATCGCCATGTTCCGAATATCGATTAACTCCGTTTCTATACCCTCTCGCTGGCTAATCTGCTCGACGATGAATTTGGCAACATATTCACTCTGCCGACCTTGACGGGAAGTGCCGAGAATAACGGGAATAAATAAAGGTGTGTTTGACATAATTATTGCTCCTAGTTTTGATTGCTGCTTGTTAATAAAGCTACTTTTTCACAACTTCGATCGATGGTATTCACATCGATAAAGCGGAGGATCTTGGAATACTCGCGATCGCTAGTGCTACTATTTTTCCACCAAGCGCATTGGATGACCATCAGGATCTCGCACTAAAATTCCCTGTTTAAATCCGAATATTCGTCCAGGAATAGTCACGATACCAGGAGAAATAAATGTAACTTGGTTCTCCCTTGGAGAGGCTCCGCCAACGAGCTGCAACCGTTTTACAATTGCGTTGATATCTTTGACTACCAATGTTGTTTGCCAGTGGGTTAGATCGTTCGGTTTCGCATCCGCAGGCAGCGATCGCCCATCTTTTGGTTCCAGGTACTCCAAGAATTCAATGCCAGGGCCAGAGGTCGATCGCAAGCCACTGATGTGCAGTTTTGCATCTTGCACGTTGTTGAGATGTGCCTGTTCGGTGCCGTAATTTATGCTTTCTCCTGCCAATTTCAGACCGAGCAAATCGCGATAAAATTTCAAACTGGCGGCTGTATTAGACACGACAATCGCCGTATGATCGATACCCAGAAATGTCCGATTTGTAGGCTGTTGCCACTTTCGATCGCCTTTACCAGCAGGGAAATAGATAATTTCTAAATTGTGTCCGTCTGGATCTTTAAAGTAGAAAGCGCGAATACCTGCGGCGGCTTTATTGCTATCGGGAATGCGTTGTGGCGCGGTAGATGCGTGTTGTACCTTATATTTGCGTAGATGCTGGTACGCTTTGTCCATATCGTTAACAGCGATCGCGATATGTTGAAACCAGCGATCGTTACTGCGGGAATCAATGGGAATCGGTCTTCCTTTGGGGGTGAGATATTCGGTAAGTTCGAGCGACTCATTTCCAAGTCTCAGTTTAACTACCCGCAAACGTACCCCAAACAATCCTTGCAGTTGTTCGTACTCAGTACCCAGAACTTCTACGTCTGAGACTTTCTGGAAGGATAAAACCTTGGTATAAAAGTCCACCGATCGATCCATATCAGCGACTGTCATCCCAACTGAGTCAACGGCAATTACCTGAGAGACTGGGGCTTGTGCCATTACCAATGGCGAATACTCTGGTAATTTTATTGGCAACCAATCCGATGGTGAAGTTACGCCTAATCCGAGTCCAAAAATGAACAGAGGTAACAACTTTTTTATGCTTGCAAATGTCGAGGTTTTGCTCATACTAAACAAAATCAAAATTGAGTGTTTGGATTAGGATTGTTTGCTCATTATTGGCTGCATAAATAAGCCGACGATTGAAATCTTGGCTCATGGTGCAAAGTCCGCGTAGGCGGACTGAATTTCCTAGTCCGCCTACGCGGACTTTGCATCACAAGCAGTGGTTTTAACCGCTGGAATTGTAGGTAGCAACTTGGGCTATTTAAGCCGTCGATTACTAAATTACTGCTCTTGGTAATTCCATAACAACCCACCATCGACAACCATCGTAGAAGCAGTGATATAACGAGCATCATCTGAAGCTAAGAAAGCAACTAGCGCAGCGACATCTTGCGGTTGCCCCAAGCGACCGAGGGGAATATTTTTGAGCAAAGGTTCCAATTTAGCTGGATCGTTTAATAACTGATGATTGATTGGCGTTTCAATCGCCCCTGGAGCCACATTATTAATAGTGATACCTAAACCACCAAGTTCTACTGCCAGATTTCGCATCATCATTTTCAAGGCACCTTTACTAGCACAGTAAGCAGTAAAGTGGGGAAATGGTAATTCTTCATGCACCGAACTAATATTAATGATGCTAGCACGAGTTTTGCCCTGCTCGATTTGATGTTTGATAAAGGACTGAGTAGCAAAGAAAACTCCCTTAAAATTGATGTTCATAACTGCATCAAAGTCCTGCTCAGTCACATCCCAAAAGTTCGCATGTTTTTCGATTCCAGCATTATTAACCAGAATATCGATCGTGCCAAAATGTTCGATACTTTCGGCAATTAATCTCTGGACATCATCAACCATTCCCAAATCTGCACCGATCGCATAACCCTGATTGTAATCGCAAAATCCCTCAGCCATCATACATTCACCATCGATCGCTTTAATTGCTTTCAATGTTTGTTCTGCACCTTCGGGATTAGAACGATAATTAACGACAACTTTAGCTCCTTCCTGTGCCAATCG
>JANPJH010000121.1:0-4705 GCA_031425415.1 Chamaesiphon sp. VAR_61_metabat_425
TTTTTCGATGATATCCCAGGTGCAGCCCGGTTTAGATGGGCGGGTGACTCCTTCGTACATCACGGTGGTTGCGCCGTTGGATAATGGCCCGTAGACGATATAACTATGTCCGGTAATCCAACCGACATCGGCGGTACACCAGTAGACATCGGTATCGTTGAGATTGAAAATCCATTTGGTGGTCATGTGGCTGTAGAGATTATAACCACCAGTGGTGTGGACTACACCTTTGGGTTTGCCCGTGCTGCCTGAAGTATAGAGGACGAATAACATATCCTCGGCATCCATCGCTTCTGCTGGACAGTCGGCGGATACTGTCGGCAGAATTTCATGCCACCAGATATCTCGCCCCTCAAGCATGGGAATTTCTTGCTTGGTGCGCTGCACGACTAAGACGCGCTCCACTGTGGGACAAGCACGATCTTCTAAGGCTTTATCAACCTGAATTTTCAGCGGGACAATCGCATCTTTACGCCAGCCACCATCGGCGGTAATTACGGCTTTAGCTTTACCATTAGCCAGTCTATCTCGCAAAGCATCGGCACTAAAACCGCCAAATACAACAGTATGAACCGCTCCAATTCTCGCACATGCCAACATGGCGATCGCAGCTTCCGGAATCATCGGCATGTAAATCCCGACTAAATCCCCTTTAACTACACCCATCTGTTTGAGTGCATTCGCCATCTGACAGACTTCCCGATGCAGTTGTGCATACGTCAGCGTGCGCGAGTCGCCAGGTTCGCCTTCCCAAATTAGCGCGGCTTTATTCTTGCGCCAAGTGGTCAGATGTCGATCGAGACAATTATCGGAGATGTTGATCTTACCACCTGTAAACCACTTGGCAAATGGGGGTTGCCAATCCAAAACTTTATCCCACTTTTTAAACCAATGCAGCTCGCTCTCAGCGAGTTCTGCCCAAAATTGTTCGGGATTAGCTTGAGCGCGGGCGTAAATACTTTCATACTCTGCCAAGCTCTTAATCTGTGCTGCTTGAGAAAATTCTGCTGATGGGCTAAATAGCCGTGCTTCCTGGAGGGTAGATTCAATTGAGGTATCTGACATGACAGTTACTATCGATCGGTTATCAGTTATTGATAATCAATTATCACCTAGTTCGTGAGACAAGAGCGTATGCTTTCCAGTCCACGATTTAGTTCTCCTCTGGGGGCTTGCGTCTAATAACCTCGATTTGGTTGGGTTGTTGCTATGCGATCCGATGAGTTGGCGAATCGGCATTAAAGGTGTTGATGACTCGCTCTACCGATGTGCCTAAGCAACCATATCCTTTCGATTTAGCAAATCCAGAAGTCGAAGTTACAGCATTATTAAAACAAATCATCGATCGAATAATTAAGCGATCGATCTAATCCCAAGATTATCCCAAGCTACACATCGAGATCGAATAACTAACATTGCAAATTGATCGAGTAAAATAATTAAATTAATTGCTATGTTTTGGCTTAGGGTGCTGGGCATTACTCGTCTTGCACCTACTTTTCTATGGAAATTATAGAACGTTTATATAGTTTAGGAAAAATCTCAGACCTGATGTTATTGAAAAGCTCTCAAACTCAGTGGTGCCGAGATCCGTCGAGCCTTCCTCGATTTTGCCAGCGGGGACATCAGCCATTGCCGAGTGGTTTTCTGGTTCCGGAAGATCCGACGGTGTTATTGACGATCGGAGGTTAAATAAATAGACTTGGAGACACATGGAATAATTGCCCCAATGCTTTGGCTTGAGCTTTGCTAATTGATCGCTTGCTATTAACGATCTCTGAAACTACCCCTCTAGAGCCAATTATCCCTACTAATTCCTCTTGCTTCATATTCCGCGCTTCCATCAAATGCAGCAACATTTGATCTGGTTCGGCATTCGGTTCTGGATAGCTAGCATCTTCAAACTTTTCTATCAAGATAATTAGCAGTTCTAATAGAGCATCTTCTTCTGGTGTGCGTTGACGATGCTCCAAAGATTCTGCCAGCATAATTGCCGCTTCATTTTCAGCTTCAGTCTCGATCGCTTTAGGCTGATATTTAGCCAAAAGATCGCCATAGACATTCCGGTTAATAGTATGGATCATCTTTCCATTTATCCTTATCGTATTCAGCGTGAGTTAATACATACTTAATGTAGATACGCTGGGTTACATAAACAATGCTAGTAATCAGGCGATAGTCATTGCCTTTAATATTAAAAACAGTGAAATTACCAACAATATCGGCGGCTGGATAGGTTTCCTTAACATTAACTAAATTTACCCATTCGGCTGATTTTGCTACCCGATACCAAGCATCGAGTGAATCGGCGGCATCAGCATGTATTTCTGCAAACTCCAGTAATTTTTTGCGACTGACGATGTGCATGGACGGGAATGAGTGGGCATAAGTCCATGTTCTCGTAATGAGAATAAAAAGTCAAGCAGGTAGCGGTAGGTTGTTATTGCTGAAGCCAAAAATGGCACAATAGTAGAGATAGCTACTATTGTGCCTCTCCATATTAAATTCTTATGTCTGCTCTCAAACTCAGTGGTGCCGAGATCCGTCAAGCCTTCCTCGATTTTTATAGCCAGCGGGGACATCAGCCGTTGCCGAGTGGTTCGTTGGTACCGGAAGATCCGACGGTGTTATTGACGATCGCGGGGATGCTACCATTTAAACCGATTTTCTTGGGTCAACGTCAGCCCGATTTTCCACGGGCGACGACTTCCCAGAAATGTATCCGCACCAATGATATCGAGAATGTGGGACGGACGGCGCGGCATCATACGTTTTTTGAGATGTTGGGCAATTTTAGTTTTGGGGACTATTTTAAGGAACAGGCGATCGAATGGGGTTGGGAAATTTCGACTAAGGTATTTAATCTGCCCCCTGAGCGGTTGGTTGTCAGCGTGTTTGAGGATGACGATGAGGCTTTTGCGCTGTGGCGGGATAAAATTGGCGTGAATCCCCTGCGAATCAAGCGGATGGGAGCGGATGATAATTTCTGGGTATCGGGGCCTACAGGCCCTTGTGGGCCGTGTTCGGAGATTTATTATGATTTCCATCCCGAATTGGGGAATGAGGAAATCGATCTAGAGGATGACAGCAGATTTATCGAGTTTTATAACCTGGTGTTCATGCAGTACAACCGCGATGCTGAGGGGAATCTGACACCTTTAGCGAACAAAAATATCGATACGGGGATGGGCTTGGAGCGGATGGCGCAAATCCTTCAGGGGGTGCCGAATAATTATGAGACGGATCTGATTTTTCCGATCGTCCAAACTGCGGCGGATATCGCTGGAATCGATTACCATACCAGCGATGAGTCAACTAAAATCTCGCTCAAAGTTATCGGCGATCACGTTCGGGCTGTGGTTCACATGATTGCCGATACTATCCGCGCGTCAAATACTGGGCGGGGTTATATTCTCCGGCGGCTGATTCGGCGGGTGGTGCGACATGGGCGATTAATTGGGATTGAGGGTGAGTTTACGACGAAGGTAGCCGAAAAAGCGATCGAACTTTCCGAGTCAGTTTACCCAAATGTGCGGGAGAAATCTGAGAAAATTTTTGCCGAACTTCAACGGGAAGAGGTGCAGTTTTTAAAAACATTAGCTCTGGGTGAGAAACTGCTGACGGAAGTAATCGATCGAGTCAAGCAATCGGGCGATACTGTTATTCCTGGGGATGATGCTTTTAAACTCTACGATACTTATGGTTTCCCCTTGGAGTTGACACAGGAGATTGCGGAAGAACAGGGTTTAACGGTGGATGAACCAGGATACGATCGAGCTATGCAGGTGCAAATTGATAGTGGGCGTGGTAGTCGAGAGACGATCGATCTTACCGTCCAAGGTGCCCTCGATACCCTCGCGGAACATATCCAGGCGACTGAATTTGTCGGCTATCATGCTACCAATAGTCAGGCGGAAATCGTCGCTTTGTTAGTGGCTGGAACTTCTGTATCGGAAGCCGATGCGGGCGAAAATGTCCAAATCGTATTAGATAAAAGTCCCTTCTATGCCGAATCTGGGGGACAAATTGGCGATCGCGGTTACTTATCGGGAGATAATTTATTAGTCCGTATTGATGATGTCAAAAAGCGGATTTGCTCCGGTCGGGTTTCCCGACCAGAAGAGCAAACCAAGGGAGAATCAGCTTTCTTCGTTCACTTTGGCAAAATCGAGCGCGGAAGTCTGCGGGTAGGTGATCTAATTACCGCCCAAATCGATGCTAGTTGTCGTCGTCGCGCTCAAGCTAATCATACGGCAACTCACCTGTTACAAGCAGCCCTCAAACAACTCGTCGATCCGGAAATTTCCCAAGCAGGTTCCCTCGTTTCCTTCGACAGATTGCGGTTCGATTTTAACTCCCCCCGCGCCCTCACATCTACGGAAGTTCAACAGGTAGAAGAGTTGGTAAATACCTGGATTACTGAAGCCCATGCAGCGACAATTGAGGTACTACCGATCGCGCAAGCTAAGGCTAAAGGTGCGGTAGCGATGTTTGGTGAAAAATACGGCGATGAAGTCCGCGTCATCGATTTCTCTGGCGTATCAATGGAATTGTGCGGCGGTACCCATGTGAGCAATACTGCCGAAATTGGCGTGTTTAAAATCATCACCGAAGCGGGGGTAGCTGCGGGTGTCCGGCGGATTGAAGCGGTAGCGGGAAACGCTGTTTTAGATTATCTCAATGTCCGTGATAAAGTAGTCAAAGA
>JANPJH010000122.1:0-39410 GCA_031425415.1 Chamaesiphon sp. VAR_61_metabat_425
CAGCCGTCAACTAGAAGTTAGAAGTTAGGGGTTAGGTGTTAGGAAAAAGGGAAAAGAATTGATTCACTGTTTCTTGTTCGATACATCCACCCAATACCCCCACATCTCTTATGCACAATACCTCACCTGCAACTCCGGCACCAATTATCGTCGCTGAATCAGTTCATAAGTGGTACGGTCAATTTAACGTTCTCCGGGGCGTGAGCCTCTCGGTATACCCTGGCGAAGTGGTGGTGATTATGGGACCATCTGGATCGGGGAAATCAACTTTTATTCGGACATTTAATGCTTTAGAAGACTATCAACAGGGGACGATTGCGATCGATGGCATCGCAATTTCCGACGATATCAAACATATCGATCGCATTCGCCAAGAAGTGGGGATGGTGTTTCAGCAGTTTAATTTATTTCCCCACCTCACCGTCCTCGAAAACGTCACTCTTGCGCCGATGTGGGTGCGAAAACGCTCCAAGACACAGGCGGAAGCAGACGCAATGCAGCTACTAGAACGGGTGGGGATTTTAGCCCAAGCACGGAAGTATCCAGGGCAATTGTCCGGCGGACAGCAGCAGCGGGTAGCGATTGCTCGCGCTTTAGCCATGCAACCAAAGATCATGTTATTTGATGAACCCACATCTGCCTTAGATCCAGAAATGGTGCGGGAGGTACTGGAGGTGATGAAATCCTTGGCACGATCGGGGATGACGATGGTAGTCGTCACCCATGAAGTTGGATTTGCGAGGGAAGTAGCCGATCGAATTGTGTTAATGGATAGTGGTTTGCTAGTAGAAGAAGCTCATCCGATCGACTTTTTTCAAAATCCAAAAGAAGAACGAACCCGCCAATTTTTAGCCCAAATTCTTTAATCGCCTTAATTTTTTTGAACTAATCAAATCTCCAGACTACTTTCTATTCTCTACCCACTCTCAAGCGCAGACTTATGCAGGAAGTCTATCGATTAATACTTAATGCGCGGATCGATCCAGGCATTAATTAGGTCGATTAAGATACTGGCAATCACCACAATTCCGGCGAAGAAGACCATTATTCCCTGAACGGTTGGATAGTCCCGATTTGAGATTGCTTCATACAATTGACTCGCCAATCCTGGCCAAGAAAAGGTAACTTCTGTTAACACTGCTCCACCAAGTAGAGATGCAGTAGTTAGACCCAATACCGTAATCACCGGAATCATCGCATTTTTCAGGGCGTGAGAAATCAGAATTTGACGTTCGGGAATCCCTCTCGCTCTGGCAGCTTCGACATATTCAGCTTTCATACTTTGTTTGAGATTCACGCGCACAATCCGTTCAAAAATTCCACTCAGGAGGACTCCCAATGTCAGACAGGGTAAAGCAAGGTGGTAAATAGAGACAAAAAAGCTGCTTAAGTCAAACTGTAATAGACTATCGATCGTGTAAAGTCCGGTAATCGTTTTGGGGGGCGTGAGATTGGCTGGAAATCTACCGCCGAGGGGGAATATATGTAATTGAACAGCTAATACTAATTGCAATAGCATTCCTACCCAAAAAATTGGCATTGAATAACTAATAATCCCAAATAGTCTCCCCCCAGCATCGGCAACTGTCCCTGGGCGAGATGCGGAAATAGTTCCAACGGTTACGCCAACTATAAACGCGATTAGCATACTGCCGATCGCCAGTTCCAGTGTCGCTGGAAAGTTTTCTTGAATTACCTTAACGACTTCTTTGCCCGAACTAGTAATTGATTTACCAAAGTCCCCATGTAAAATATTCCAGATGTAGCCAAAATATTGAACATAAATTGGTTGATCTAGTCCTAATTGTTTGCGTAAATCTGCTTTAACTTCATCTGATGCCCGATTACCTAAAAAGGCATCAGCAGGATCGCCAGGAGTGGCTTTAAGCAGGAAAAAAACTAAAGTAACGATCGTCAATAGCATCAACGGAGCTAACAGCAATCGAGCGGCGAGATAGTATTGGAGTGTTTTCGATCGAGACATGGGTTTAGGGGTTAGGGTTTAGCGATAGATTTCCGACTTCTTCCAGAAGTCGGGGATCTGAAAAGTACCAATCAGCATTCATAATTTCAACACTTTATACTGTCTAAAATGTCTTAATGTACGATCGCATTCATTTAATTTTGATGTTCTTCTCTCAGCTTTTTAACATGTCCTTGGATGGCTGCTTCCATGATGGCGATATTTTCCGAACTATCTGGAATTGGATATAGATCGTTACTATCAGAAGTCCCTTCAAGTCGATCTGCCAATTTGTAAAATGCTTCATCATCAGTTCGATGTGAAAGCAGATAAGCTCTCAGTTCAGCGATGCTCATGGTATCAAAATCTGGTTTCATTTAAACCTCCATTTACCATTTTGGTAAATCACAACTTGTAAGTCTTCACCCGCGAAAATGTACACGATACCTGTACGTTCATCAAAACGAATAAGCTCAATTGGTCGGTAAAAATTTGTCAGATATTGACCGACCGTGATGCAAGATTTTCCTTGTTCCCCTGTTGGTAAAATTAACTTGTCCTCGCAACACTATAGATTATCTAACACCTTACACTGTCCATAATGCCGTAATAGATGGTCGCACAACACCAGCGCAACCATTGCCTCTACCATCGGGACTGCACGGGGTAAAACGCAGGGATCGTGTCTACCTTTGGCGGCGAGGGTAGTTTCTTCTCCCGCTTTGTTAACAGTATTTTGGGCTTTACGAATCGTGGCGGTGGGTTTAAATGCTACTCGGATGACGATATTCTCGCCATTGGAAATTCCCCCTTGGGTACCGCCAGACCGATTAGTCCGAGTGCGAATTTCCCCATGCTCATCGGTGTAAAATTCGTCATTGTGTTCGCTCCCAGTCAAAAGGGTCCCAGCAAACCCGGACCCGATTTCAAAGCCCTTGGTGGCGGGGAGAGACATTACACCCTTGGCGATATCTGCTTCCAATCTATCGAAGACGGGAACGCCCAAACCTTTGGGCACATTTCGTACCACACACTCTACCACTCCGCCGATCGAATCGCCCTCTCTGCTGATGGCTTCAATCCGTTCGATCATTGTTTCGGCACAATTAACATCGGGACAGCGGACAATATTACTCTCAACTTGGGCGAGGGTGACGGTATTGCTATCTACGGTTGCTTCGATGTTTTGAATCCGTTTGACGTAGCCAATTACTTCTACTTGATGGAACAGGTGGAGAATTTTTTTGGCAATCGCCCCCGCCGCTACTCGTCCGATTGTTTCTCTGGCTGAAGATCTGCCGCCCCCTTGCCAATTGCGAATTCCATATTTGGCATCGTAGGTGGCATCTGCATGGGAAGGACGATAGGTAGTGACCATCTCGTCATAGTCTTGAGAGCGAGCATCTTTATTCCGGACGAGAATACTAATCGGCGTACCCAGTGTTTTACCCTCAAACACTCCAGAGAGAATTTCGCAACTATCACTTTCCTTGCGCGGTGTAGCGATTTTACTCTGTCCGGGACGACGACGATCGAGTTCAAACTGAATTTCTGCCTCGGTAATCTCCACTCGGGGCGGACAACCATCGATAATCACGCCTACGCCACCGCCATGAGATTCGCCATAAGTGGTGATTTTAAATAAATGCCCGAAGGTATTGCCCATCTTGTGTCGTCAGTTATCAGTTGTCAGTTATCAGTTTATCGCGATCGGTTGGTGGATAATTAAGATAGTAATTGAGTGAGATATTCTAGTTATGAGCAATCGTGATGGATTTGGCAGTGGTTTTTGGTTAGGTACCCTTGTCGGTGGAGTTGTGGGTGGGGTAATTGGCGCGACAATTGCTAGCCAAAGAGCCAATCGACTAGAGGATGAAACCGATCGTGGTTTACTATCGGGCGAAATTGATGAAAAAAGACCGCTCAAATCCCGTCGATTGCGGACAGCCGATCGGATGGAACTAGCGCGGCGCAGTTTGGATGATAAAATTAGTGACTTAAATAGTGCGATCGATTCAGTCCGTTCTTCAATCGGCCATCCACCAGAAGAGATCCGAGATTCTCGGCCGAATCGCCCCGAAGTTAACATTGCCGAGCAAAAAACTGCTGATGCTCAGAGTTAACAGATTATGTCCGTTCGGTTTGTACGGTAAGCCAAACAATCCAGAAGTACCAACCGATCGGTTAAACTAGGTGAAGCAGATTTTAGCTAAATATAATAACTTTTATGAACAACGCCGCCATCGGTCCACTGCTAATTGTCAGTCTGTCAAACTTCTTGAATATATACCTGGCGATTATTTTCGTCCGGCTGTTATTGACGTGGTTTCCCAACATTGATTGGATGCAGCAAATTGTTGGCATTCTTAGTCCTGTCACCGATCCTTATCTCAATTTATTCAGGTTTGTACCGCCAATTGGTTCGATCGATCTTTCGCCGATTATCGCGATCTTTGCCTTACAATTTGCGATGCAGGCACTAACAGCAGTCATTCCAGCATTAACCGGATTCTAGTCAATCATGAATAGTGTGAGTTCAACTAATAACTAACGTGACAACTGCAACACTGATTTATATCGCGCTACTCTTGCTGAATTTGGTTGGAGTTGTTGGGGCTGTGGTGCCAGTCATACCTGGCCCTAGCCTGATTTTGGGTGCATCCGTAATCGCTGGATTTCTCTATGGTTGGGACAGTGCGACCGTTACGTTGGTGGTGTCTGGTGTTGTGGTGGCAATGTGCTTTGCGATCGAGCAGTTAGCGGGCATCTGGGGCGGTCAAAAAGCGGGGGCTAGTCATTGGGGCCAAATTGGTTCGATCGCGGGTCTATTCCTCGGATTCTTTGGGCTGCTGCCAGCTTTACCCTTTGGTGGTCCCTTAGTTGGGATATTTTTTGGGCCGTTTATCGGTGCGGTTGTGGGCGAGTTATTATACCCCCGCCCGGTACCGATCGGCGACAGATTCAAGATTTCTTTTAAAGCTGGAGTGGGGATCGTTGTCGGCTCTGTAATTGGCTTGCTGCTCCAAGGTTTACTAGCCCTGGTGGCGATGATTGTATTTGTGGCAACTACCTGGCATTTAGCCTTTGGGGTGGGAATTTGATTAAGGATTGACACTCCTCGGCGTGAACGCACGAGGATTCTCAGTTCGGCGACCCATCTTGCCATCACAGGTTTGCACCAGCAATAGTAGAGGACGAATCTCCCTGAGCGTTACCTACGTCAAGCGCAGATCTTCCGGTGTGCCCCACCGTAGATAGTCCTTTATTGAGGATATTGATAGCAGCGTTTTCATCCCGATCTAGCACACATCCGCATTGACATACGTGCGTCCTAGTCGATAGAGATTTCTTGACGATTACGCCACAGCTAGAGCATTCTTGGGATGTGTAGGCGGGATTTACAGCTACCGTAGCTCTCCCAAATACCTTTCCAAAATACTCCAGCCAAACCCTAAATTGATACCAACCTGCATCAGAAATTGACTTAGCCAAGCAGTGGTTTTTAGCCATGTTCTTCACTCTCAAATCTTCATAGACGACCAAATCGTTAGATTGGATTACGCACCGCGCTAATTTGATAGCGTGGTCTTCACGTTGTCTGCTTATTTCGAGGTGGATTCTACTTAATTTAACCCTAGCTTTTCTGCGATTACTAGAACCTTTGACCTTGCGTGAGACTAGCCGCTGTGAACGCTTCATGCTTTTTTCAGCTTGACGATAGAAGCGAGGATTTTCGACTTGCTCACCATTTGAATCGGTATAGAAATGGTTTAATCCCATGTCTAATCCAATCGTACTTTTAGTGGGTAAAATCTCCTCTTCCCTATCGACTGAAATGCAAAATTGAACATAATAGCCATCCGCCCGTTTAACCAGCCTCACCCGCTTGATTTGGTCGGGCTGGTAGAAGTTTAGATCTCTTGTACCTTTTAACTTCAATCTGCCGATCCCAATTTTATCGGTGATGGTGATTGATTTACGATCTTCTGCCAACTTCCATCCAGTCGTTTTATATTCGACTGAACGGTTGTCTTTTTGAAAGCTTGGAAAACCCTTGAGTCCTGCCACTTTCTTCTTACAATTATCGTAGAAGCGAGATATCGCCGCCCATGCGCGTTCAGCCGCAGACTGACGAGCCATAGAATTTAAATTATTGGCAAACGGAAATTCAGCCGCAAGAATGGCGCACTGCTTATTCAAATCGTACTTAGAGACTTTCGGGTTTTCCATCCAGTAACGGATGCACTTATTCCGAATGAATTGGGTAGCACGAATCGCTTCGTCAATGGCGACAAACTGGGCTGATTTGGCGTAGGCGCGAAACTCAAAAACTAACATTGGCTTTGGCTGCTTATGCTGAGATTGTAGCTTAAAGTAGGTTGAAAAGCAAGTACTATCCCCAGCGCATACTGGCGAACTAAAGTCCGCTCCGGAAAAGTCCCCGTGAACGGGGAGGTTTTTACCCAATTTACTGATAATAAACATTTTTACGGTAAGTCGGGTTGCGGATGTGTTCTCTTGATTCGCGTAAATCCTGTCGGAGCAACTGAAATCACGCGGAGGTTTCCTCCGCATGTGTTTCAGTCAAGACAGTGGCTTCGCCAATGTCGTTTCCCCGACGGGTTAGCCCACCATGCAGAGCCTCGAAACAAAACATTCCCATTCTCATCTCTAAGCCCTAATTCTTACAGGTTTCCGGATCGAATTGGACTCGATATTGATAGAGTACTGGCTTGCCTTTATCTGGTTCTGGCCGATTCTTATCGGCAGTAGTTGCATCATTAAATCCGGCATCGGTTAATAATTCCAGTAATTTTTTATTTGCTAATGTTATCGGATCTCCGCTGATAAATGGCTTCTCATTTTCCAGCAGAGGTGCTGTATCACTACCTAAAATATTACTATCTTGACCTGGCGGAATTTTACCAAAGGCTACCATCAGCACAATAAATGGAGGTTGTTTGACTTTGCTACAGGGGACTCCGGGCGGATATTTTTGTGATAGTAATTTTGGTGGATAGGTCTTGAGATCTGGATATTTAGTTAGATATTGTCGGAGCTTATCATTAGCTGCTTGGGTATATTTTCCATAGACTCCAGTACCCTCACTACCGCCACCCGTAGTACCAGATGGCTGAGGAGATGGCTGAGATCCAGGTGATGGCGTAGAAGTACCGGAGGGCTGAGGTGTAGCCGTCGGTTGCTGACCAGTTTTAGCGGGATTAGATGGTTGAGCTTGCGACTGTTCACCATCATTATCCGTGCCTGGCGTTGGTTGTGGTTGCGGGGATGCCGCTGGTGGCTTTGGGCTGGCTGGTTTAAGTGGTGTTTGAGATGGTTGGGGTGATGGTTTAGTAGTATTGCCCAGTTTGGCTGGCGGTTTACTGGGGGTTGGAGTGGGCCGAAAAGTAATGTTTGGATCGAATAATGGTGGTGAGGGTTGAGCTTGAGCTGTTGCTCTTTGTTCCTTTGTTCCTCGCTGTGGTTTAACTTGCCCTTTGGATGGAGTTCGGACGGGGGAGGAGGGAATGGTTTGAGGATTGGTGGAGAGCTGGGGAGTACGGGGTGGAATGGGTGTGGTCGGCTGATAGACAGGGGGTAATGTTTGAGGAATAACGGGCTGAGGTGCTTGAGGAATCCGTTGGAGTTCGTTGGGCGTGAGTTCTACTACCTTAACGGTGCCTGGATCAGCTTTTTTACCAGGCTTTTCTGGTTGAGTGAAGAAGGGAAAACTAGCCGCAATCAGCGCATGTAGAGCGATCGATCCGAGGATGGCGATCGTGGTTGGATCGAGGAAGATGTCTAAAAAGTTGTTGCGGGTGGAAGATTGGTACATATAACCGTAAACGGTGACTATTAGACATCACATGACATAAAAGGAGATCGTAACGTCGATCTACTCCTCGACCACTATTCTAACCTCCACTGTTCCCGAACCTCCAATTTTTAGCTCAGTAGTAACTGACAACTTAAGTTATTGAAGTAAGACATCACACTCGATCTCGTGATGCCTAATTTCCATTCCCACCTGATTAAGATACCCCGGTTGTTGGCGATTAGTGATGTCGATCGGTTCGACAATGCACATGTAGGACAGTCGATTTGTATTGTTACAATTAGGGGCTGTCCACAGGAAGGGATAAACTATCATAAAAGTTTACGAAACTTGACGTAGCGTCTAACTTAGGGGAAACTTACCTATAATGCGAGTAGCAGCTAAGCTAAATAATAAGTTTTACCAAGGAACGGTAATAATTACTTCGCGACTCACAACGGCAATCTGACCGCATGGTGTAAGTGAAAAGTTGTTGTCGAGCCATAACTAAAATACATACCGGAGGATTTACCGACCGATGAGCATGGAGACGCTAGAGTTTGTCATCTATCCTGATGGACGAGTCCAGGAGAAAGTCACTGGTGTAGTGGGTCATGCTTGTACTGTAGTAACGGCAGCGATCGAATCTGAATTAGGTCATGTAGTCAACCAAGAACAAACTGCGGAATATTTCGCAGCCAATGTAGAACTTACTGCCACTGCTAGTAATCAGGCTACGTGGTAATTGGGTTACCAAACTATCTTATAAATCCCCTTATATCCTTTACCCTAAATTCCATGTCACATTTCAGCAATATTAAGACCAAAATTCGCAACGTAGAATCCCTCACTGCGGCATTAACTGATTTAGGGATCGACTGGAAGGCTGGCCCTCAACCAGTACGTGGCTATCAAGGCGACACCCGCACAGCAGCAGTCACGATCGAACAGGATAATGGTTACGATATCGGCTTTTGCTCGAATGGGAATAATGAGTACGAACTAGTCGCCGATTTACAATTCTGGCAGCAAAATTGGTCGGTCGATCGGTTCCTCAGTCAAGTGACTCAGCGGTATGCCTATCATACTGTTGTGACTGAAGCCACTAAACAAGGCTTCCAAGTAGCCGAAGAACGCAATCAACAAGATGGTTCAATTAAGCTCGTCGTCCAACGTTGGAGTGCCTAAACATGCCTGATTTTACCCCACCAACGAATGACAATCGATCTGACTTGGCTCCAGAACTCGGCGGATTTTTGCGAGATGCAGAAAATCGATCGGGGTTTGAGCCAGAACTCGGTGGGGTGTGGAGACAACGGGGCGTGTATGTAGATGAATTGACCTGCATTGGTTGTCGTCACTGCGCCCATGTCGCCCGAAATACATTTTTTATCGAACCGGAGTATGGTAGAGCCAGAGTAGTTCGCCAAGATGGGGATATCGAAGATACGATTCAAGAAGCGATCGAAACTTGTCCGGTGAATTGTATTCAGTGGGTAGACTATACACAACTCAAGCAGTTAGAAGCGGAACGTCAGTATCAAGAAATTCCGGTAGCTGGGGTTTTGGTTGATGGTGCTACCGTTTCAGCTAGAACACGGCGGCGGAAGCAGTTGAGTCAGAAAGCGAGACTGAAATAAGGGTTGAGGTGATTTCCACGCAATAAATTTAATGAATCCGATCGATATTATCATTCTGTCTAATGGCCCTGGTGAGGTGACGACTTGGGTGCGTCCGGTTGTGCGAGCGTTGCGGGATCGATTGGGGTTTGATCGAGATTTGGTCAGGATTTCGGTGGTATTGTCACCATGTCCGAATGCTAGCGGTAGAGAAGTGCAGATTTTGCAGAGTTATCCTGAAGTCGATCGAGTGCAGGGTGCCGAACATTTTACTAATTTTCTGGTCTGGGGCAAAACTGAGACAAATTGGGATTGGCGGGAGCGGGGGGTAATTATTTTCTTAGGGGGAGATCAGTTTTTTCCGGTCGTCATTGGTAAACGGTTGGGTTACCAAACGGTAGTGTATGCTGAATGGTCGGCGCGCTGGCATAATTTAATCGATCGATTCGCGGTGATGAATGCCCAAGTAATCGCGAAAGTGAAGCCACAATACGCTGATAAATTTACTGTGGTGGGCGATTTGATGGTGGAGAGTCAACGGAGCCTCACACCGATGGCAGATCGTGGTAACGAAACACCTACACTGATTGGGATTTTGCCCGGTTCCAAACCAGCAAAATTGGGGATGGGATTACCGCTGATGCTAGCGATCGCTGAATACATTCAAGCAGCTAGTCCTGATGTAAAATTTGCGATTCCGGTGGCTCCGACGATCGATATCGCCACCCTCGCTAATTATGCCGATCCTAGCTACAATCCGGTAATTGCCCTCGTCAACGGTGCAACCGCAACTCTAGAGCAGGGCGACAAACATCCATATCTTAAAACGGCGAAAGGATTAACAGTAGAATTACGGACGGAATTTCCCGCCTATGATTGGCTGTCTGAGTGTACCTTGTGCTTGACCACGATCGGCGCGAATACGGCTGAATTAGGCGCGTTAGGCGTACCGATGATTGTTTTGATTGCGATGCAGCAATTGGATGCTATGCGGGCTTGGGACGGGGGATTAGGCATCTTGGTTAATCTACCAATTTTAGGTACGCCGATCGCTAAAATCATTAATACGATCGCCTATCGCACCTTGGGTAGTCGTAAACTAGCATGGCCGAATATTTGGGCAAATCAACAAGAAATTGTGCCGGAATTAGTCGGATATTTAGATGCCAAAACCGTTGCGGATTTTACTCTAGACTATCTTCAGCAGCCTGAGAAGTTAGGTGCAATGCAATCGGCATTGCGTCAAGTTCGGGGTGAAGCTGGGGCGGCGGATAAGTTAGCCGCGATCGTCGAGAATTTAATGTACTTCTGAGTAAAATTATGTCAACTAGAATAATCGGTTGCGATCTCAAGGCGATCGAAACCGATTATTATATGTAGCGGTTACGGATAATATCCGCACCTTACACTAAAGTCAGGGAGCTATTTCAGGTAAATCATGGGACTAGTTATCGCCACTGTCAATATGAAAGGAGGCGTTGGTAAAACCACCCTCACCGTCAATCTTGCTGCATGTCTGGCTAAATTACATGGCAAGCGTGTCCTAGTCGTAGATCTCGATACTCAGATCAGTGCTACTCTAAGTTTGTTGACACCTCAAGACTTTGCTAAAATTCGCCGCGACAAAAAGACGATCGCTTATTCAATCTCTAAAATTCTCAAACCGAGTAGTCGTTATAAGTTCAATACTAAAGATTTAATTACGCCAGATGTCTGTTGGGTTAAAGGCTTAGACTTATTGGCTGGAGACATTGATATTTACGATGAGTTTCTTGTTTCTGAAAAGCTGCATCAAGAAACGATCGAAAATCCAAATATAGATTTTATCGATGTTTGGAATGGATTTGAGGGTTCTTTACTCAAAGATATTTTAGCCTCGGTGGTTGATGAGTATGATTTTATCATCCTTGATTGTGCGCCCGGTTATAATTTGCTGACTAGAAGTGGGATTATGGCTAGTCATTTTTACATTATGCCTGCCCGTCCCGAACCGCTATCGCTCGTAGGGATGCAGTTACTAGAGCGACGGATTGCTAAGCTAAGAGAAGCTCACGAAGGTGATAAGAACTGCTTGGAAAGTAGTTTATTAGGAATCGCTTTTATTCTTTCTGGCAGCACATTGTTTGCTCGTTACTACGATCGAGTGATGGAACGAGTTGTCCAAGACTTTGAGCCTGGCAAAATCTTTCAAACTCGTATTCCAATGGATGTTAATGTTGCCAAAGCGATCGATAGTTTTCAGCCAGTAGTCATCGAAAATCCTGGTTCTTCTGGCTCTAAAGCATTTATGAAACTAACTCAGGAACTACTAGAAAAAGTTAGGCAACAAACTGGCAACTAATCTGCCAACTATCAGTAAGATCTAACTAGAGATTGAGGAATAAATTATTTCTTAAACATTTTTCGGCGAATTTGCCCAGCGAACTTGTCAAATTCTGGTAATTTAAGTTGAGAGACGATCGCGATAAATACACCGAAACCAATTCCCGCAGATAGGACTAATTGGATCAGCAAAGTAATCTTATTACTCACAGGGATAAACTGCTGCCAACCATAGCTGATTCCCCATGTCACTCCACCTGTTACCACACTGGCGAGAAATATCCCTACAAGGGGTAAAAAGCCGCGCCACGGTAAACCATTTAATCGTCGATCGAGTAAAAATAACATCACCGAGAAGGAGATGATATTAATACAAACTGTGGATAAAGTAATCCCCGCTGCGCCGAATGGTTTCCAGAATAGATAGTCGAATAGAAGATTGAAAAAGATATTCACCATACTAATCTTGAATGGTGTACTACCATCGCCGAGTGCATAGAATACCCGCACCAAAACATCCCGCCCCAAAAAGATAAACATTCCCAAACTCGATGCGATTAAAATTGAGCCAACTAACTGGGAGTCTTGGGTTTTGAATGCACCATTTTGATAAACTGTTTGGACGATCGGCAAAGATAAAGCCATAATAATCGCACTCAGGGGCATCATGGCAATTCCCGTGATAATTAACCCCTGACGAATTCGATCTTTGAGTTGCGTCCAATTATCGGGATCTGTCAGCCTGGAAAATTCTGGCAAGAGGGAGCCTAAAATCACATTCGAGATAATTCCCAACGGAGCCTGAATTAACATCCCCGAATACTGCATCGCTGAAGCTGCACCGACGATGCCGGAAGCAAAGGCATTATCAATGAACAGGTTAATTTGCAGTGTACTAGAGGAAAATGTGGCTGGGCCGAGAATTTTCAAGACATCTTGCACACCCTGTCGCCGCCACTCAAATCGCGGTTTAATTGTGCCCAAGCCCACCCGCCACTGGGTAACAACCTGCATCAACCATTGCAGGATCGCCCCCACTAGTACCGTTCCAGCGATGACTTTGCCACCCAAAAGCGCGGATTCTCGTAAGGCGATTTTATCACCTAAATAAATAGCTAACACCCCCACCCCAATAATCGTCGTAGAGCTAGATAGCAGGGGACTGATCGAGGGCAACCAATAAAAATCAGCCGAACTGAGGGTACCGAAGCCAATGCCGATGAAGCCCGCGAGAACTGCCATTGCGGACATAATTTGTAACTGCTCGATCGCACTTTGGCGGACTAGGGCACCTCTAACTGCATCACCAGTATTGAGTAAATTAGGCGCGCTTAAATCGATCGCATTGCTGGCAAAGCAGAAAATTAGGGCACTAACGCCGATTAAAATAATCCCGATGATCGTTGTTACTGTTTCAACAATTGGGACAGTTTCCGATTTATCTTTTTGCTTGGCTAGAACACTAACGATCGCACTATGAAATGGCCCATTCATCCCACCGAGTAAGATTAGTAAAAATCCGGGAATTGCATAGGCATAGGTAAACGCTTCTACCGCAATCCCATTCCCAAAGGCGGCAGCTAAAGTCATCTGGCGCACTAGCCCGAATACTTTGCTAATTAGGGTAGCAGCCGCGACGATTCCGGCAATATTAGCGATCGATTTACGTGGTTTGTTCGATTCAGTCACAAATTAAGTTGGGAGTTGGGAGTTAGGAGTTGGGAGTTAGGAGTTAGGAGTTAGGAGTTGGGAGTTGGGAGTTGGGAGTTGGGAGTTAGGAGTTAGGCGTACCCTATGGAAGAAAATTTTTATCTTTTATCCTTTCCCCTTTCCCCTTTCCCCTTTTTTTTTCCCCTTATCAACTCAACCACCTATCTTAAATCGAGTTGCGAACTTTAGCTAATTTTTTCGATTCCTCGATTTTGCCCTTTCAACTTCCACATCTTCATCGTCAAAATCAAATCCCCAATCTTCCTCATCTAAATCGCTTTGACGGTTAGATTGGTTAATAATGATCGATTCGCTAGCATCCGCTGCTCCAGCAGATTCTTCTTCATATTCGTCTTCTTCAATGTATTCCAGCTCTTCTTCATCCGGTGGTTGTTTATAGGGTGGCTGAATTAATCTAAAATCGGCATCATAAATTTCGTTAGTGCGAGTTAATTCTGGCTCACGATTTGGGGTCGATTTAGATTCTAATGTGTCGCGGTTGGTTGGATATGGGGTTGAATAAGTTGGGGCTTCTACATCATCCCAGTCTAGTTGACGATTCGATCGCGGTTCTTCTTCCCAATCATTATCATTAGGATCGATCAGTTTTGCTGGTGATGGACTGGTAAAGTTAGGATCGGATTGGTTAGATGTCGATTTTCGCCGATTTCGTCCAAAGTTGAATCGATTGGGTTTGGGCTTTGGCTCACTGTTTTGCTCTGATACTGGCTCTGGGATTGATGATGAGGTGTAGGTAAATATATCTTCGTCTTGCTCCTGTAATCGCGTTTGCAATTGGCGGATTTTTTTAGTCAAGGAACGCCGTTGCAAAAACAAGATCAGTTGAATTGAACTACTCGTTAATATGCCTAATCCTACCGCAATCATTAACCATATCCCGATCGGTAATTCCACTGTGGGCTGATTTAATACCACTACTGTCATCATCACCGACAAGTTAGAACCAACCACAATCCCAAAGATGACTAGTACTAGTAGGGTAATGATGATTTTCAGAGGCAGCATTTTAGGGGTTAGGGATTAAGGGTTAGGGAAATTACTTATTACTCAATCATCACTCTTCCATCGTCTGAGCGGCACACAGTCTATATCTAGCCGATCTAAAGCTCTGGCAATGACAAAATCGACTAAATCTTCGATCGATTGAGGTTTATGATACCAGGCGGGGATTGCCGGAACAATCGCGGCACCAGCTTCGGCTAGAGTTGTCAGGTTGCGGAGATGAATCAGACTAAATGGAGTTTCACGCGGGACAATCACGAGTTTGCCTCCTTCTTTGAGTTGGACATCAGCAGCGCGTTCTAATAAATCTCCACTCAAGCCTGCGGCTAACTTACCCACCGTACTCATGCTACAGGGGATAATCAACATGCCTTGAATGCGAAACGAACCGCTAGCAATATTTGCGCCGACATCTCCCCACCGATGACAACGTAACTTACCAGATGTCGGTACACCCGCTTGTTCGCGCCAAAATTCCTCTTGTTCTTCAGGTTCGCTGGGAAGTCGAATTTGGTCTTCGGCTTGAAATACCATATAGGTAGATCTAGATGCGACTAATTCGACTTGATAATCCGCTTCAAGTAAATATTTGATCGATCGAATGGCATAAATTAAGCCAGATGCACCAGTAACACCAAGGATCAGAGGCTTCATTAAAATTATGAGTGATGAGTGATCGCTGAATATAAGATATGTTCCTGCACCGCCGTGGGGTTTCAATCGTTGGCATTCTAGTAGGGACAACTTGGGTTAGCTAGTTAATCTTGGGTAGAATTGCCCCCACCCCAGGAAGAATCACAATTTATTTAGTTACTCCTGAAATTCCGGTGCAAACTCTTGTGCTAGAGTTGGTTCGGACTCAGCAAACTCAGAGAATTCGTCAGACTCGATCGATTCACCCGGATCATTAGATTGACCACCATCAGCAGCTTCAGACATCACGCTAGTGACAGTGACTAGATCGATTTGTTGACGATAATAGTCTACACTCTTGACTTGAACTTCAACGCGATCTCCAAGCCGATAAGATGTGCGATTTTTGCGTCCGACTAGGCAAGCATAACGGGGGCGAAATTCGTACCAGTCGTCTTTGAGCGAACTAACATGTACCAATCCTTCGACGAGAGAATCTTCAATTTCGACAAAGAAACCGTAGGACTGAACGCCAGTAATTAAGCCCTGGAAAATCTCTCCCGTCCGGGCTTTCATTTTCTCAGCTTTTTGTAATCCGGCGAGGTCATTTTCTGCATCTTGGGCGATTTTTGTGCGATCGTTCAGATGGGCGATGATTCCGGAGAGTTGAGTTTCGAGTTCTTGCTGGACAGTAGGAGTGAGCACGTTCCAGGTAATTTGCCCATGACAACTACTGCTACCGAGGTTGACGATTTCTTTGGCGCGGGAAGTTTTGCGATCGCGTCCGGTGGCAAATACCTCGTGAAGGACGCGCTGGACTAGAATATCTGGATAGCGGCGGAGTGGTGAGACACAGTGAGTATAACCATTTTCGATCGCGAGTCCAAAGTGCGTACCTGGCTTGGTACTATAAACCGTGGTTTTGAGCAGAGATTTGAATAGGTAGTTGAGTACCTGCGGTACTGGTGATTGGGCAAATTGCTGACTGAGACGTTGTAAGTCGGCGACGTTGACTTCTGTTTCGGCTTCACCCTCGAAATTTAAGCCTAAATTAATTGCTAGTTTGATCGTATCGTTGACTTCGACTAGATCTGGATTATGTTGAACGGCATAAATTCCAGGTACTTGCAGTGCTTGGAGATGAACGGCAACGGCGTAGTTAGCCATCACCATCACATCAGTGAGCAAGGATTGAGAGTCATCCAAAAAGATCGCGCCCAATCGACCTTCATCCAAAAATGGGGCTTGTTTCTGGATCAAATCTACTTCCAAACCGCCTCTAGACCGTCGCTGTGCTCTGAAAGCAGGAGCAATCGTCTCCCAGATCGGTTTGATGATTTCAATCGCTTGTGGGGCAAGATCGGTGGCTTCGCCGGCCAAGGCTGCATTGATTTGGGCTGGATGGAGCAGCCAATCTAATTGAATCCGGCTTGGCTGAATATTAAATTCGACCAATTCCCCGCGTTCATTGAGCGACAGCAAGACCGAAATTGCCAGTCGTTCAGCACCGGGGATAAACCCGCAAGTCTCATGGACTGCGGCGGGGAATAGGGGAATAACATTTTCGCCTAAATATACTGCCGTACAGCGTTTTTTGGCTTCTCGATCGATCCTGTCATCAGGAGTGATATGGCTAGCAATATCTGCCACATGAATCCCCAGTCGCAGAATATCACCTTCCAACTGCTCGATTGTCAGGGCACTATCAACAGGTTGAACAGTTTCGCTGACAGCGATTGTCGGTAGCTGAGTTAAATCCACACGCTTGCTGGCGATCGGATCTTTGAGATTTTTGGCGATTTGCGCGGCTGCGGCTTCCACTTCTGGACTAAAGGTTAGGTGCAAATCGTGCTTGCAAGTGACAATATCAATATCCGCCGCTGACTCTGTGGTAGTGCCCAAGACTCTGACTACTTTACCTAATGGTAAATCTTGGCCGATCGCGTGGCGAAGCACTTCGACATGCACTAGATGGTCGAGAATTTCATCGAGTTCAATCTGTTCCTGGCCATTTGTTGCGGTAGGATTGTGACCATTAGTGACCACATCCAATTCAAATAATAGTCGATCGTCTAAAGGTGTCCCGCGATAGCCACCGCTATCCAACCGTTTCACCTTCGCCAATACTGAAGGATTCGCCCGTTCGAGAATTAGTTTTACCGCCCCTTCCGGACTGCGGCGACGAGTTCCTTCCTTAATTAACTCGATCAGCACTCGATCGCCATTCCAGGCATTACTGAGGTGACTTTCGCGAATGTAAATATCATCAGCTACCTCATCATCCTGAATCGCAAAACAGAACCCTTTGCTCGAACAGCGCAGTTTTGCTTCCACGATTCGCTCTGTCAATTCGCGGCGAAATTTTCCCCTCTCCTTAGTCAAGATACCGATTTTTTCTAATAATTCTAGAGCTAGATCCAACTGTTCGATACTCGATGGGGTTTCGCAACCCAATTTCTTTTCCAGTAACTTCGGGGCAACTAACTTATCCGGACTAACATGCGACAGCAGCGTGGCGATCGAAAATTCCATATAGTTTAATTTACCTCCACCCAAAAACATATTCATTTATTAAATTTGTAGCCTTGCTAACTTACTGCGTGGTACGTGAAGGGCATTCTTTAATCACAATCTTAGCAGCACCAGAGTGTTCCCACATGTGCGTTACTAACGCTTGTGGATCGCGATGGAGTTACAATCGCAGACTACGGCTTACTACAATTCAGTAGATGGGATATTCAATCATAGCTTCGGAAGATCGAATCAATATCCAAACAGTAATGAATCAGATATTTATCTACATTCTGAGTCTAGATCTTTGGTGCAGCCTCTTTTGAATGGCCAGAAATAGGGTAACTCACCGCATAGCATCTGCCTAAGCAGAAAGATCGTCGATACATACTCTATCTAGCAATAACTATCAACAGTTAGCAGTTAACAGCCTCATCACTTGGGTTTTACCAATTTCCCCGTCCTGTTGTCCTGTCGATTTAATGCTTTTACTTTTGCTCTATCACCCATCGATTACGGCAGATTTACGCGATCTCAGCAATTTTTTGGTAGTAGTTTGCAAAGTTAGAAGGCAAAATCGCTATTATGTGATGAGATTATTTGACACGTCTCTTAATTATATTACCCTTGAATGTCACTTCCGATACCATTCTTGTGTAAATAAATCGATCTGTTTGTGGCGAAATATCTCTTGTGGATGGCTTTTTGGCGAACGATCCGAAATTTGACAATGTGCAGTTTATTCACAAAGCTAAGAGTATTCACTCTCAAAATATTTAAATCAGGATGTTGACATATTATGGTATTTATTACCATAATATGATTAAACCATTTTGAGTAAGTAATGAATTTACCCATTGTCTTTCCCCTGCCAGCAAACAAAGACAGACAGCCGCTACTATCCTTGTCCACTGAAGATTATAGCTTACTAACCGATCTGTATCAATTGACCATGACCGCCTGCTATGTAGGGGAATCGCTCGATCGATCTGCAGCTAGCTTTGAATTGTTTGTCAGAAAGTTACCAAAAGGGTTTGGTTATCTGATTGCGATGGGTTTAGCCCAAGCTTTAGAATATCTTGAGCAATTGCGGTTTACCCCCGCACGGATTGCTGAGCTTCAAGCCACAAAGGTTTTTAAAAATGCCCCAGCCAGATTTTGGGAGCTGCTAGCTACCGCTAAATTTACTGGAGATGTGTGGGCGGTACCCGAAGGCACGGCAATTTTTGCGAATGAGCCAATCTTACGAATTGAAGCTCCGTTATGGCAAGCGCAACTAGTGGAAACTTATCTGCTCAATGCCATCAACTATCAAACCCTCGTTGCAACTAGAGCCGCTCGGTTGCGCGATGTCGCTGGCGCAGATGCCACATTACTGGAATTCGGTACGCGGCGGGCATTTAGCCCTCAAGCTTCTCTATGGGCAGCTCGTGCGGCGATCGCGGCAGGATTGGATACGACCTCAAATGTTTTAGCTGCTTTACAATTAGGTTATGAACCTAGTGGCACAATGGCACATTCTCTGGTGATGGCGTTGGATGCTGTCGGTGGCGGCGAGCAAGCAGCTTTTACTGCTTTTAACCGTTATTTCCCTGGGGCACCGCTCCTAATCGATACTTACGATCCAATTGTCGCTGCAACCACGTTGGCAGCACGAGTAGCGGCTGGAGAAATGGAATTATCGGGAATTCGGTTAGATTCAGGGGATTTAATTACGCTCTCACGTGCCGTAAAATCCATCCTGCCCGAAGTAGATATCTTTGCCAGTGGCGATTTGGATGAGTGGGAAATTGCCAAACTACGGGCAGCTAATGCCCCAATTAGCGGCTATGGTTTGGGTACTAAATTAGTCACTGGTAGCCCAGTAAATGGCGTATATAAATTAGTTGAGATCGAGGGTATTCCCACAATGAAGCGATCTCCAGGTAAAATGACTTACCCTGGTAGAAAGCAAATCTGCCGTCAATTTAAACAGGGCAAGTTCGATCGAGATCGTCTCGGTTTGGCTAGTGAGGGTGCGGGTTTATTGGAGCTGGTGATGAAGCAAGGTCATCGATTACAGCTAGATGATGATTTAATTACGATTAGGCAGCGTGTAGATCTAAATGTAGCCAGTTTACCAGCCGATATTCGAGATATTAATTATCATAAATCGGCTCCAGTTAGTATTTCACCATCTTTAGAACAACTAATCCACAGCTTAGGCGATCGAGGATAAAAGTGATGCAATCTCTAACAACTATTCCTATTCCCTATCCTCTATTCCCTATTTCCTCAATGCAGGTTGCTTTATTTGGTACTAGTGCCGATCCCCCAACCATCGCTCATCAGGAAATAATTAGCTGGTTAGCCTCACAATTCGATCGCGTGGCAGTTTGGGCGGCGGATAATCCATTTAAAACGCATGGGGCATCGCTAGCCCAACGCTCGCAGATGCTAGAGTTATTAATTGCAGAAATTAATCCTTCAATTAGTCCGCGCGCTCAAGTTTATCCAGATTTAAGTAGTCGGCGAACGATTGAAACACTAATTAAGGCGAAAACAACGTGGAATGATGCTGACTTTGTTTTAGTAGTTGGTGCAGATTTAGTCGCTCAACTACCCCAGTGGTATCATGCGGCAGAATTATTAGCTCAAGTGAAACTATTAATTGTCCCACGCACAGGTAGCGAGATCGAACCAACTAATCTGCAAATATTAACAGATTTAGGGGCACAAATCTCGATCGCCCCACTAGCTACGCCAGCTATTTCTTCGACAATTATTCGGACTAACCATCCTCATCTCGACTCTACTAGTGATTCGATTCAAGGTTTAACACCAGCAGTAGCTAAATATATTCAACAGCAGAGACTATATGAATCATGAATTAAACCAATTGAGGAGATATTGATAAATTTATGGGATTGCGTAACTTGAAAAAACAGCTAACAGCCGAAGAAAAACAGATTCTTGCCGATTTTAAGGTAGGAGTAGATAATGCCATCTTTTCGATCGATACTCAACAACATCGACTATTAATTCTCTTGGTAATGCGTCAAGATGAACCCTATTTAGGACAATGGTGTTTACCCGGCACTCTAGTCCGACAGGGCGAAACATTAGAAGCGGCAGCCGATCGCATTCTCGCCGAAAAAATTCGAGTTAATAATCTATATTTAGAACAATTATATACTTTTGGTGGGCCAGGGCGCGATCCGCGAGAGGCACCCGATTGTTATGGCGTGCGATATTTATCGGTTAGTTATTTTGCCCTAGTCAGATATGAAGCCGCCGAATTAATTGCCACCGGAGTTGGGGGCATTGCTTGGTACCCGATCGATAAATTGCCCGATCTTGCTTTCGATCATCAACAAATTATTGATTACGGACATCAACGCCTCCGGAATAAATTAGAATATAGCCCGATCGCATTTGATGTATTACCCGAACTTTTTACGCTTAGCGATCTTTATCAATTATATACTACTGTGCTCGGCGAAAGTTTCTCAGATTATTCCAACTTTCGTAATCGCTTAATTAAACTAAAATTTCTGGAAGAAACAGGTATTAAATCCTCTCGTGGTAGTGGCAGACCAGCTAGTTTATATCGCTTCGATCCTGTTGCATTTGCTCCATTAAAAGATAAACCATTATTGTTTGTTTAAAAAACATTCACTTTAGATAAGTAGGTTGGGTGGTTTGTCTTCAATATTTCTAGTACAACTACGATTAGTTACCTAAACCCACCTCGCCGGATCTTCTTTGCCTCCTTGATGCTTAAAATATTATGAAAATTGCCCTAGCTCAACTAAACCCAACCATTGGCGATCTCCAAGGGAATGCCGCACAGATTTTAGCAACTGCTCAAGCAGTTGTCACGCAAGGAGTAAAACTATTACTAACACCTGAGCTGTCATTGTGTGGATATCCACCGCGAGATTTATTACTCAATGATAGTTTTATTATTGAAATGAATCAAACTCTGCAACAGCTTGCACGAGATTTACCGACAGATTTATCGGTCTTAATTGGCGTAGCTACTCCCAACCCAGATTTTATACTAAAAGGCGGCAAACCATTATTTAATAGTATCGCCTTGCTCGCGGCTGGAAAAGTCCAAAACATCTTCCACAAGCGGCTTTTGCCTACCTATGATGTGTTTGATGAAAATCGATATTTCACATCGGGTAGTGAGGCTAATTGCTTTACTTTAGATGGAATTAAAATTGGGGTGACAGTCTGTGAAGATCTCTGGAATGACGAAGATTTTTGGGGCAAAAGAAGTTATCTAGTCAACCCGATCGCCGAATTAGCGGCACACAATATCGATCTATCGATTAATCTATCAGCTTCACCATTTAGCTTAGGAAAACAACAGCTAAGAGCCGCGATGCTTAAGCATATAGCCATCAAATACGATCGACCGATTTTATATGTCAATCAGGTTGGTGCTAATGATGATTTAATCTTCGATGGATGTAGCTTAGGATTAGCTCGATCGGGTGAATTAGTTTGTCAAGGTAAAGCATTCGATCGAGACTTACTCATGATTGAATTTGATGAGTCTAAGCAAGACTTGAATCCAAGTATAATTCAGCCACAGCCAGATTGTATCGATGCTGAAGTTTGGAGAGCATTAGTATTAGGTGTTCGGGATTATATTCGCAAATGTGGTTTTCAAAAAGTAATTCTTGGTTTGAGTGGTGGCATAGACTCTGCACTTGTTGCGGCAATTGCGGCTGAAGCCCTCGGCGCAGATCGAGTCTTGGGTGTATTAATGCCTTCTCCTTATAGTTCCGCACATTCTGTCACCGATGCGATCGCGGTAGCTGCTAATTTAGGTATCAAGACTGAAACTATCCCTATTGGCGATCTGATGCAGGGATTCGATCGAACTTTGGAACCACTATTTACAGGTACTGAATTTGGAATAGCGGAAGAGAATCTCCAATCGCGGATTCGCGGGACATTATTGATGGCTCTTTCTAATAAATTTGGCTATTTATTACTATCAACGGGGAATAAATCTGAAATGGCAGTGGGTTATTGTACGCTGTATGGTGATATGAATGGTGGTTTAGCAGTGATTGCCGATGTGCCAAAAATGCGCGTTTATTCACTTTGCAATTGGCTAAATCGGCATTCTCATTCCGAGAGGCTACGCCAACGAGAAATTATCCCGCAGCAGATCATTTCTAAACCACCAAGTGCCGAACTCAAACCCGGACAAATAGACCAAGATTCGTTACCACCTTATGAAATTCTCGATGCAATTTTAGAAGCGATCGTCTGTCAACATCAATCACTCGAACAAATCGTTGCGAGTGGTTATGATGCGTCAATCGTGGAAAAAATCATTAAACTCGTCAAACGCGCTGAATTTAAACGCCGTCAAGCTCCACCAGGATTGAAAATAACCGATCGAGCCTTCGGGACTGGCTGGCGAATGCCAATCGCGTCTAAGTAAGGAAAGGTGGTATCAACGAGCAATGATTTAAAATTAGGATGGATTTGCTCGATCGAGGATCTGCAAACAAGTAGTTGCAAACGTATTTTTGGGATCTAACTTTTGGGCAATTTGCCACGATCGAATAGCTTGATCGAACATGCCTGCAAGCGCGAATAATTGCCCAGCAAAGGCATGAAAAACTGAATTTTGAGAATTCAAAGCAATTGCGCGATTGTTCTCTGCGATGGCGGTTTGTAAGTCTCCAGCGGTGAATTGAGCGATTGCTTGGCGATGATGCGCGATCGCTCGATCTTGTAACTCAATCAACGGAGCCAGATCTGCGCCACACCGATGACAAGGCTTAGTTCGATTCTCATCCTGAGAGGCTCTGCCAACGAGTGACTCAGTTATCCGATAGGTGGCACGGCAAACGGGACATTTCATGAATCGGTATTAGTTGTCGCGTAGTAAAGAAAATCCGCTAATTCTGCTTGGGCTGTTGCAATCTCTTCGCGATCTCTATTAGTTATCGACTCCTGGAGTTGTTCGATTAAGTCTTCTAGCTCACTAACTTCGTCTTCATCCTCCAGCGTGGAGAGCAGGGCGCAGCTACGGGCTTGCAAGTCCAGTAATTCGGGATCGTCAACAGCGGTACCGATCGATTCGGCGAAATCTCGATCGTTAGCAAATAAAGCATCTAGTTCGGCACGAGCCGCCGTTAACTCGTTGCTAGATAAGCGATGTACGGTGGCATTATTCACCACCAAAGTACTCTGGTTGCCCTGCCCTTTTTCCGTCGCAGTGACGGTGAGAATACCGTTGAGATCGAAGTCAAAATGGACTTCAATTTGCAGTGTGCCAGCAGGGCGAGGCGGTAAATCTTCAATCGTAAATGAACCTAGTGGCACATTTTCTTCTGCGACAACATTTTCACCTTGAAAGACATCAACTTCAACAATTGGTTGATTATCGCTTACTGTAGAGTATACTTCCGAACGAGAAACGGGGACAACACTATTGCGAGGAATAATTACACTAAAGAAGCCAGGTTGTTTACCCAGTGGCGTGTCGATGACGGCGGAAATACCGAGTGAGTGGGGACAAACATCTACCAAAATAGCATCGATCGGGGCACCCGATAATACACCTGCTTGAATCGCCGCACCGATGGCAACGCAGAGATCTGGCTGGACTCCATCGATCGGTTGTTGGCCGAGATGTTCTGCTACCATTTCCTGTACTAAGGGTAGGCGCGTCGAACCACCCACGAGGATAACCCGATCGAGTTCGTCGGCTGTCAAGTCAGCATCTGTCAATGCTCGATCGATCGCCGTCAGGGTTTCGGCTAATAATGGGCGGATTAAGTTTTCAAAATCACTACGGGCAATTTCCGTTTCCAGGTGCAACGCAGTGCTGCCTTTCGTGCCCAGAAATGTCTCCCTAACGGTTGCAAAGGCGTGAGAACTCAGGTCGATTTTTACCTGCTCGGCAATTTGAAGCAGTCTGGCTTGAGTCGCTGGATCTTCTGGCACATCGACTTGATGAATCTGCCGAAACTTTTGGGCTAAATGGATCTGCAACCTTCGATCGAAATCATCTCCACCCAAGCGATTATTGCCGTGGCTAGCGAGAACTTCTGTCACTTCGCCAGTTATTTCTACCACCGAAACGTCAAAAGTTCCCCCACCCAAATCATAGACTAAGACTAACTCGCTTTCTTCGGACTGCCCATTATATGTCAGTGCCGCAGCAGTAGGTTCATTAATAATTTGAATAACTTCTAGCCCCGCAATTTCCCCCGCTAGTTTCGTTGCTTGCCTTTGAGCATCGGTAAAATAAGCTGGGACAGTAATCACCGCTTGGGTAACAGCTTCGCTTAATACTTCTTCCGCTCTTTGCTTGAGAGTTTTTAAGATAATTGCCGAGATTTCCTGGGGTAGATACTCACGGGTTTCACTAGCATTAATTTGTAAACTAGTTTGATGATCCGTCCCCATCCACCGTTTAATTGACTTCACTGTGCGCTCTGGTGCAGCGGCATACTGGCGCAGAGCCGCTCTACCGACGAGTAACTGTCCAGTTTCGCTAAAACCGACGCAGGAAGGTAACATCAAACTCCCATCAGCAATCGGCAAGATTCGCGCTTGCCCATCTTCGACGATCGCGACTTCAGAGTTCGTTGTACCCAAATCAATCCCAACAGTTCTGCCCATGCGGTAATCTATAATTATTAAACTAGTTTTTTAATTTCGAGGCATTAGTCTCTGGCGATTCTAAAGCAAATCTCCAGAAATATCTACCTTTGGCAATACTTTGAAACCAACCTTCTGTGCATGTCTCAATCAACACTGCAAACGCTATTAACCCAGAAAAAGTATCGGCAGGCGATCGATGAAATCAGGAAAATTCGCCAATCTCAGCCGGATCTAGTCTGCTCCCCCACTGAGGCGGAAGTTTGGCGATTGCGCGGACAACAAGAGCTGGACAAAAGTGAGTTTAAGGCTGCTGAAAATTCGTTCCGACAAGCCATTAAGCTGGGGCTGACAACAGACATTTATTACTGGCTAGCAAAAACTTTGCTAGTACAAGATCGGTTGGATACAGCTCTGGATTTAATTGCCAGTGCGTTTGAGAGCAAGGTTTTATCTAAAGAGGAGAGCCTTTGCTACCTCAAACTGTTGTTAATTAAGGGCGATGTCGCCACCGTTGCTGAGTTAATTAAGACCCAATCAAAGCGGTTTAGTGCCGCGCAATTGCACTGGGTGCGGGGTGTAATGGAGTTACAATCAAATCACCCAAAATTTGCCATTATGTCCTTTGGCAAGGTCAAAAAACCTCTAACACCAGGCGATTCGATCGATGCTTGGATTGCCTATAGCCATCAGCAACAAGGCAATTGGGATGAAGCTGCGGGTAAGTTAGGGTTATCAAGATTTTCAATTTTTGGCGGACAGAAATTACCAGATCGTCCAGTCTTGAAAAAATTGGCGATCTGGCAGCAAGCGTCACAGGGCAAGATTCGCAGCGATCTGGCGACTAAAGATAATTGCGCTAATCCAGAAGTCTTTGCTGCGCTAGAGAGTTTACAATTGATGGCAGCCGGCAACTTTCATGATGCCGGACATTTGCTGTTGCAGCTCAAGTCTAACTCCAGAATAACTGCCGAATTAATGGCACTGAAATCGACAGTTCTAACGATCGCTGGCGAACAGGCAATGATGCAGGGCGCAACGGATTGTGCGGTGAAACTGTGGCAGCCACTCTTGCAAGAAAAGGAGCTAAATCCCAAACTAGTAGCTAATTTATTGAAGGCACTTGATGAGGAGTGTGAATATCAAGAACGACAACGATTACTTATCCGGTTTGTCAAGTGGATCGAGCTAGATGCTAAACAAAACCCCACAACTTGGCTCCCAGAAAAGCTCAATCTCACCCTCGCCCATGCCCATTGTCTGATTGCTGATTGCTTGATGGCACTTGATCGATCCCGTGCGGCGTTTGGTTCGGTTCAGCAAGCCGAACGGATTTGTCCAACATCCCCAGAAGTGATGGCGCGTCAGGGCTTAATGGCGATCGCTGAAGGTGAATCTGTCAAAGGGATTGAGTTGCTCAAGCAAGCACTCGATCGAGGTTGTGAATTTGACCAAGTATATGAAACACTGCAAGACGCTTTACTCGAAGCAAATAAGGCGGATGAAGCAGCAGATATCCGCAAGCGTCATGGCAAAAAATTTGGCGATCTCCCTCAAGCCGCAGCCGTCGAGATTGCGCCGTGGATCGAGGCGTTATCCACTCGCGATTATGACTCATTTAGCGACATCATTCCCACTACAAAATCAACCGAACCAACCCTACGGGTTTGCCAAATTTTTAACGAGGCTGCCAAAGGCAATCCCACCAGTACTGGCAGAATTTTGATCGATCAGCCTCAAGCTACCGCAGCCTGGGATCTGCTGCTCGATGGCTTGTCATCCGCCGCCAAATTGCCAGTGCTCCAAGCGATCGCCCTTTTGATCGAAATCTTAGCAAAGCGCGATAAAGGCATTGCCGCATTGAGTACCCGCTACATGCTGATGATTTTCGATCTAATTCCCGAAGTCCCGGAGGCTTGTGCCATTCATCTAATTGTGCTAGCCGTCAAATCGCCTAATGCAGATAAGCTCCAATTGCCGATCGAACAATATTTAGCTGCGGCTCCTCAACCTGGAAATGCCCTAGCATTGTTGCAACTGCAAGTCCGGTGGTTTACCCAGACAAATGTATTACGATCGTTCATTGATGCCGCCCTGTCTCGCGAACAGCAAAACCCCCTGTTACTATTAGCCAAGGCAACAACCTTTTCTGCCAATAGCCACGCCTATGATAAATGGCGATCGGCAGGCTTCGAGTTAGCTCGACAGTTACAGGATGCTAAGGCTTTGGCAGCATTCCGTCTGGAAGATCGCTACTTAAACAAACCAGATTCCGATGATTTTTTGATGCCAACACCGGGCAACTTTAACATCGAGATGCCTCCAGAAGTCGAAGCTGCTTTTGAAGCAATGATTCGCAAAACCCTGGGCAGTAAAGTTTCTCGTGCTGAACTTGATATCATCATGCCAATGCTCAAGAAAAAATTTATCTCAGATATGCTCAAAAATCCATCTGGTATTTTCGGCGATGACGATGATGATGATGACTTCAACTTCAAAAGACCCAAAAAACGCAAACGTAGTTTCCTAGATCTGTGAAAAAATGGCTCCCTCGTACTTATGGTGATAATTTAATTCGCTTCAGAAGAGGAAGGGGTGAAAGGGAAGATCGATAAAATCACTATCCACTCTCTAACCCCTAACCCCTAAACCCTAACCCTTACTCAAATGACTACCCCCCACGAGCTACTCGGTATTGCCATAAATGCTAATTCAAAGATAGTCAAAGCTGCATACCATGAGAAATTACGCGAATTCCCCGCACATACACATCCGACAGAATTTAAAGCCATCCGCGCTGCCTATGAAACGATTAAAAAAGGGATAATTAGCCCAGGCGAGAATTTATTTAAAAGTGGCCCAATCGGCATCTCGATCGAGCCAGAAAAGATCGAAGAGCTGAGAAAAAAATTGATGACTCACCTCGAAATTAGCATTGAAGACTTGCTAAAAGAAACTTTTTAAGAAATTTAATCTTCACCTCTAACTTCATTATTCATTTAGCCGAAGAATAGCTTACCCCCAATGATCGATCGACAAGAATTAGCAAATCGGCTGCTCGATTATCTCCAGACAGTACCAGAACTACCGGAATACCTAGCCGCAGCACCTGAGTCTCTCCCCTCATTCGATCCGTATCAAATGGTGGGAGAATGGATTGCTTTGCGACATGAGGTCAAACAACAAAATAAACTAACTCAGTCTGCGAACCTGGCACTACAACAAGCATTAGCCGTAGAGCAGTCGAGGAGTGAACAACGGCACAATACGTCGGCAACAGCCAAAGGAAATGACGATCGTGAATTGTTTAAAGATTTACTCTCAGTGATGGACGATCTCGATCGAACGATCGCGCATAGCCAAGCTCAAATCACCGCCGCACAGCACCCTAAAGCCCAAGAATCTAGTATTTGGCATAAATTGTTCTTTGGGGAACCAAAACCTGCTTCAGATACATCTCTGCTGACGGCACTAGTCAGTAACCAAGAGGGAATCGAGATGATTCGGCGATCGCTACTAACAATCCTTCGCCAACGACAAATTACCCCGATTGTCGCCCTAGCCCAGCCCTTCGATCCTCAATGTATGTATGCAATTGCCCAGCAGCAAAGTGACTCAGTGCCAGCGAATCATGTCATGCAGGAGGTAGTTAGAGGGTACCGACAAGGCGATCAAATTCTCCGCGAAGCTCAAGTTATCGTTGCTAGTAATATCTCTAGTGGAGGATAGTGATAATTGTCAACTGAATAACTGCTAAAATTAGGCATAAACAGCAGTAACTTGAGTACAAATGCGTATCCTGGCTCTTGTCCCTGGTGGAATTGGCGATCAGATCCTATTCTTCCCCACATTAGATGACCTTAGAAGACGTTATCCTGAGGCTGAAATTGATGTAGTGGTAGAACCTCGATCTACTGCGGCTTATCGAGTTTCCAAGTCTGTCAATCAGGTCATCCCCTTCGATTTCAAAGACACTAATGGCCCTGCCGATTGGGGTAATCTCCTCGGTATCCTTCGAGATCGCGAATATGCTGTAGCCATGTCTTTGGGGCGACGGTGGGGGGTCGGCTTCTTACTATGGCTGACAGGTATCCCGATGCGAATCGGCTATGCCACAGGAGTAGGAAAAATTTTTCTCTCCAATCCCGTCGCCCTGAATCGGGATCAATATGCAGCCGCAATGTATCACGATCTAGTCAAAGGTTTGGCCATAACCGCGCCTTGTCCAGATTTAGCGATAAATGTACCCAAAGCTGATATTGACTGGGCAGAGACCGAACAGCAACGGCTGGGGATTAAGGATAGTGGTTATGTGCTGATTCATGGCGGTTCGGGTCAACTGTCTCAAACTCTGGGGTTTGATAAAATTTATCCCGTAAAACAGTGGCAACAAGTGATCAAGGACTTGCAAACCCGTCAGCCTAATTTACCAGTGGCGATTGTTAAAGGTCCCGATGATGGCGCGTTTGTAGACTCCATCCTAGCTGTTTGTCCGAATGTCAAAGTTATCAGTCCTACCGATGTCGGGAAACTCGCTGCCACGATCGCGGGTGCTAATCTGATGCTATGTACTGATAGTGCCCCAATGCACCTGGCGGTAGCTGTTGGGACTTATACAATTGCGCTATTTGGCCCAACTGACCCCACAAAACTTTTACCAAAGAATGGCCGATCGATCGCGATTAAATCTCGCACTGGTAAAATTGCGGATATCCCCCCATCGGATATTCTAGAGAAAATTTGGCAGGGATAGGGGATCGAACGGGCTAAATAATGGTCAGATCTCTATCGGCTGAAACTGAAATGGCGGGCAGTGCCCGCTCTACTCCCTAGAAAAAATTATTTACCCCCGATGATATTACTGCCGATTTCCGCGCCGTAATAGAATGGATCTTCGATCGAAATTAGAGGTTAGGATTCGACCTCGTGACGTTTAAAAGCGAGAAACGCTGTGGCAATTTTACCTTCACCAATCCCTAACGCCAGAGTGGAGTGAACTAAGGTGAATAACAAGACAAGTGGGACGGTCATAAAATGAACCGTTCGTAAAGTTTGCCAATCGCCAAAGTAGCGAGATAGCCAATAGAATTGGACGGGTTGATACATTGATAACCCGGTTGCGATCGCGAGAATTAAAACAGGGATAATACTGCTATAAACAACCCGATGCCAAGCATATTGTCGCCGTTTGGGATTGCGGCTGGCTTGCAAAGCACGAACATCATTACTACCGACAAATCGATCGCGCCATCGCTTTGTCCAAAAGACATACAACCCATAGGCAAGTAGATTCAACCCATAAACCCACATCAGCGCAAAATGCCAATTCCGGCCCCCAGCCAACCAACCACCCAACGTAAACAGCCACGGAATATGTAAACCCTCTCGCCCACCAAAGACGGGGTTGGCATTGTAAATTTGTAAGCCGCTGGCAATCATGCCAAATAGACTAATGATATTCACCCAGTGAAATATGCGAACGATTGAGGGTTGTCTGCGCTGAACTTTGCCAGTGTCACGAATAGATGCAGTCATATAGTTCTTGTCACTGGATTAACTTAATTTTTGATTAACTACTGTAATCTCGATCGCCAAATATCCGGTTAGGCGATCGATAACTAATATGATTGCACATTTTACCTAAGTCGAAATGCTCAAAATCTCTGCACCCACTGACCGATAGCAAGTTTAGATAGCTAGAATGGGCGTATGCAGGAATTCTCATTGGTTCATCAAAAAATTAGCTACTACCACACAATAATCGAGCTTACATTTCAAAACTCCACATAGCTGAATTTTGGCTGGTTTGACCCTATGGCAGACATCAATAATAGATCCGTTAGCGTTGGCGAAGATTCTGGCTCAGCAGAATCCCATGCAGTGGAACATCGATATCCTAATCTGACAACTGAAGAACTAGAAATAATTGGATATTTTGCCAAGGGTCAAAGATACTCGATTTCTAGCCAAACATTGAAACTAGAGTGCAGCGAAACATCGATTCGCTTAATCAATAGTAAGGGTAAATTAATTGGGATTAGTAAGCAGACAAATGAGTGGCAGCGAAAAGTTTTAATTAACAATAACTCTACCTACACCTCAAGTATCGTGGAACTTTTAACAAGTCGAGGATTTATTACAAAGCAGAAGTCATCTCACCCTGACTTTAGCGAACATCATTATTATCAAGTACCTAACGGTTATAAATTAAACTATACTGATATCCTCCAATTATGGAAGGTTTGGTGGAATAATAAACGCTATCAACTGAATAATCAGAACCCACCGATCGATGTATTAGTTTTCTCTAAAGGCAACTGGTGTCAAATCTTAGATTTGCAGCCTAAACAGGGTAACTTTATTCTCAAAACTAATCGAGGCGGATTGACAATATTAGCAGACGATCTCATTGTCTGGATTGACAAAATTGTCCCTAACACTGTTACAACATCGCAATCGTCATCACCAGTTACAAAACAGATCGAATCAGAATCTATCCGTCTCACTTCAATGCCTACCGATCTCACCTCTGAAGCGAACATGCCAACTGAAGTTCTCTCTACTCCAGCTTCACCAATCACACAGGTTAGTCCGCCAATTAATGCTCGACCCCTAGATAAGCTCGAACAAGAAATCGATTTACCAGAATATGAAGAAGATCTCGATCTAGAGTCTTATTTAAGTACCTTTAATACTGAGGATACAGAGGATATCGATCAAATCGAAGGAATCTATAATATCAAAGAACTGCTCAACGGAACTGTTGGTGAAAATGAAGTATCCCCGCCACCTGCTCCACCAAAACCCACTTTCCGACTCCAAGCGACGGTGGTAGAGCCAGCAGTTAAAGTTCAGCCACAGATTTCCACCGCAGCTCCTTCGCCAATTAGCCCTAAATTGCCCGCTAAGGCAAATATCGAAATTCAGATACCCGTTTCGATACCAGTAACGGATAAACTACCTCCAGCTTCAATTTCTCAGCGGAAGCAGTCACTCAAGCTCAAAGCAATTAATACCCTAACGAACTATCTGCAAAACGGAGATGCGGTGACTCACACCGAAGTCCTGAAAAATGGTCAAGGTCAAGTCATAAACCGTAAAGTGACAACAACTCGGCACGGTTGTCCTAGTTGGACAATCGAGGAAATTAAGAAGCTGGAAGAAGATCTAGCTAAAATATAGGGAATCAGGATGGACATTATTGAACTTGTTTAAATTCGATCGATTACTACTGAATGGGAAATAATCTGTTACCCGTGCTAGCATCAAAAACAAACAGCCGATCTGTTGTTAATTGAACAGTTAACTTGTCGCCGACTCTTCCAGCCCAATCGGCAGATGCTAGTAAGTTGAGATAGATTGCCGTGCTACAGATTTGACATTTGAGCAGGATTTCTCGACCGAGAGGTTCGATGACTTGAATTGTCACTAACAGTGATTCATCAATCTGAGTTGGGACAATATTGAGATGTTCGGGACGGATGCCCAAATTTAGTCCTTGTCCGTTTCGCAAAGCTAATTGAGTAGTTAATTCTGGCGAACAGGGAAGGTTTTGTTCGCCAATGTGCCAGATTCCATTTTGATAGATTGTTGGGATAATATTCATCGGTGGTGTCCCAATGAAAGTTGCCACCATTTGATTAGCTGGATGTTCGTAAATTTCTTGAGGTGTGGCAATTTGTTGAATCCGACCGCGATCGAGTACGACAATTCGATCGGCTAATGTCATTGCCTCGACCCGATCGTGAGTCACATAAATAGTCGTAATGCCCACTTGTTGATGCAGTTGTTTTAATTCCGTGCGGGTATCGTCACGCAGGGCAGCATCGAGATTAGAAAGCGGTTCATCTAATAAAAATACCTGGGGCGATCTGGCAATCGCTCGACCTAAAGCCACTCGTTGCTGTTGTCCACCAGATAATTGACTGGGTTTGCGATCGAGTAACAAATCAATACTTAAAGATTTAGCCACAGTATTAATTCGCTCTTTAATGAGCTGTTTATCGGTACCACGCATTTGCATACCGAAGCCTAAATTTTCGGCAACAGTCATGTGGGGATAGAGCGCATAGTTTTGAAATACCATCGCCACATCGCGCTCTCTTGCAGGTACATCATTGACAATGCGATTGCCGATCGAAATGTATCCACTAGTTGCTGTATCCAGTCCAGCAATTATCCGTAATAGCGTTGACTTACCACATCCAGATGGCCCCACTAACACCCAAAATTCACCATCGGGAATCTCGAACGAAATATCATCGATCGCGATCGTGCGGTCGAATTTACGATTGATTTGTTCGAGTTTGACACTAGACATAATTGATAGTTACTCCCTGCTCACAATCCACAATTCACTCTTCACTAAGTAGGTTGGCACCAAGATTCACAACATAAAACTGCCCAAAATCTAGATGCTAAACAATCCACAGCTACAGCTAATCACTTTTAACTTCACTATTCGAGATCTTCTATTCACTGCCATCTTACCCCCTTTGAGGATACTGACCTCGATCGACTAGTTTTAAGATTGTCACCTGAGCTAAAATTGAATCAACAATCCAATAACTGCACATTTTCGATCTTTGATAAATTCTAGCTGTGGTTGCTGGGTCGAGTAATGTAGTTGCGGCCGATCGAACATCGATCGGGTAATGTTCTAGATGTGTTGAAATGAGGGAGAATGAGATTGGTAAAACTTCCGGAATTAGCAGATGGTAAGTGCGGCAGTAGAATCTTCAACTCATCCAGACGATATCTCAAATTCGCTCGATCGAACAATCCCCGATCCGATTATCGCCGCGATCGATGTAGGCACCAACTCGATTCACATGGTGATTGTGCGGATTAACGCCAGCTTACCAGCCTTTAGTATTATTGCCCGCGAGAAAGAAACAGTGCGGCTGGGCGATCGAGATCCTCAAACCGGAAACCTTACCCCCGCATCGATCGAACGTGCCCTGGCTGCGCTCCACCGCTGTCAGGAGATTGCCAAAAGTCTCAACGCCCAACGGATATTAGCAGTGGCGACTAGCGCGGTACGGGAAGCTCCAAATGGGCATGAATTTATCCGGTCGATCGAAACAGAATTAGGTTTAGCCGTCAATCTGATTTCGGGACAAGAGGAAGCACGGCGGATTTATCTCGGCGTACTCTCTGGAGTCGAATTTAATAACGAACCTCATCTGATTATTGATATTGGCGGCGGCTCAACTGAACTAATCTTAGGTGATAGTCACTCACCCCGCACCCTTAGCAGTACCAAAATTGGGGCAGTTCGCCTGACTAGTGAATTGATTGCCAGTAATCCAGTTAGCGATCGAGAATTTATTTATCTCCAAGCCTTTGTACGCGGACAATTGGAACGGGCAATCGAAGATATTAAAGCCAATCTCCAGCTAGGAGAAATCCCGAAGATGATTGGCACTTCGGGCACAATTGAAACTTTAGCAGCGATTTTGAACTTGGATAAACAGGGTAATGTGCCCACCCGAATTCATGGTTGTCAGATCCAGATCCCCGAACTACGCAGTCTGATCGCTCGGCTGCGACGAATGACAGTTGCCGAGCGAATGACAATTGAGGGCATCTCCGAGCGGCGGGCGGAAATCATCATCGCGGGTGCGGTGATTTTGCAAGAAGCGATGCTGATGCTGGGGCTTCAATCTCTCTCGGTGTGCGAACGCAGTCTGCGGGAGGGTGTAATTGTTGACTGGATGCTGACACAAGGACTAATCGAGGATCGACTGAAATATCAGGGTTCGATTCGCGAGCGGAATACCTTCCAAATTGCGGGTAAATATGGTGTCGATCTTCCCCACAGTCAACGAGTCGCTGAATTGGCACTCAGTTTATTCGACCAAACACAGGGGTCTTTACACCATTGGGGTAAAACTGCCAGACAGTTACTCTGGAGTGCAGCCATCCTCCATAATAGCGGTCATTTTGTCAGTCATGATGCCCACCACAAACACTCTTACTATCTAATTCGGTATGGGGAGTTACTAGGTTATACCGAATCCGAAATCGATATTATTGCCAATATCGCCCGTTATCACCGCAAAAGTCCACCCAAGAAAAAGCACCAGAATCTACAAAATTTATCTAAAGAACAGCGACAAATCGTATCTCAATTGAGTGCTATTCTCCGGTTAGCTGTCGCACTCGATCGAGGTCGGGTTGGCGCGATCGAGCATGTCAGCCTCAGTTGCGATCTAGCTAAGCGTGAATGTCAGCTTACTTTTTCTCCCACTGATTCAGATGATGAATGTGTATTAGAACGTTGGAGTTTAGATTACAAAAAACCTGCTTTTGAAGCTGAATTTAATCTCAAACTATCGATCGTCAAAGGTCAGTAAAATGTTATATGTTTTTATGATTTAAATGCTTCCTTTGCACCTTCTATAAAAAATTTTGCAACTGGATGATCGATCATTTTTTCCAAAGCAGCAAAACCACCTGCTTTTAATCCTTTAATAATCCGAGATTTTAGCTCTGGTTTGAGATCGATAGTATCTATTGCTTTTGCTGCCAAAACTCTATTACTATCATCAGGATAATTCGCCGAAAGTCTATCCAATAAAGCTTTAATTTCTTGTGAAGCTTGTGTTAACTCTGTGTTGTTATTAATTTGGGTTCCAATTTTGTCACCCATAACTTTATCACCTGCAATATTATCTCCATAAATATTGGTGATCTGTGGAGGAAAATGAAGAGTCGGCTTTTCCGGACTTGCCAATGCTTCTTCTACTTCTCTAACACCTTGATGAGTAAGTACCATATTACCACCAAAATTCATCATCTTCAGTAAACCTTCTCCCCGCAGATAGTCATAGGCAGCTTCTGTTTTTTCCCGATCCCATCCCAATTGCTCTCCTACTACATACATATTGACGCTGTATTTTTCAGCTCTTCCTTTTGTTATTTCGTAAACTTTCTGCAACATCAACCATCGATTTTTTTGTCTTTCTTCAAGTATAGTTGTCATCGTAATAACTCCGATCTCATCTCAAAATAGTTAAGTGAAAGGGTCCCAGCTATACAAAATAGAAATACGATACACCAAAATAAGAAGTCTTTACCTGGTTCCCCTGTCTGAACATGAGCTGAATCATAAACTAGTTTGGCGACAATTCCTGTTACTAGTGTAACGAATTGTTGAACTAAACGGAAAGGGAACCGAAGTTGTCTCAATCGAATGAGTTTCATTTCGGTGCGAACAGTGGCTATCTCAACATCTGGAGTTGTAATTTCGATCGCACTTACGTCAGGATCTCTTTGTAGCGCAACGCTCCTGGCTTCTCGCCAAACTTTTGAACTGTAGACAAGAACTGACTCCTTATATTTTTGAAACGCAGCTTCCTGAAACTGTTTGTAAACAGTCTCTTCAATCTCCACAACGACTCTATTTGCATTAAGATCGTCTTTACATGATTCGGATTGAGTCATTCGATCCAATTCACCCCTTTAAATATGAATGCTCATCATAATCGAATCTAGAGCTAAGCCTGGAGTTATTTCATCGCGATGCTTCCAGAATAAATCCTTGAGAACTGGATTACCATTTTCCATCACTGGATTATAGCGAACGTTAGAAAGAGTCCAAGCAATTAGTACCTGTTGAATCTGTTTCTGGGTAACAGAGATCGGATTATATGCCGGATCGTGACTATCCCATAATCCCAAACTTGCATAATCTACATCGCCACCATCTTCATACTGCTTATAATTTACCCAAGAGTGTAAGAATGATGAATGATAGATGACATAAATACAGAGTTGGCGTAAATCTTGAAGATCGTTAATTGCTAAAGTGCCATATTGTGGTGCAAGGAGTGAATTACTGACTAAATCTTGTGACATACCTTGAATTTCTGCCCAAGATTTGAGAATTTCTGCCTCATGAGTTGCAAAAAATCCACCCACATATTCTTCCATAATTTTCCAGACGGCTAACGCTGCACGATCAAAATGATTATTCGTCACAACCGCTTTGATTGTCTGACTATGGGGGTGCCAATTCCGATAAGTTAAACGAGAAATTTCCTCTTTGAGTAGCGATTCTACTTGTAAATGATCTAGAGCGGACGCTTCTGGAATTACACCAGTCGGCCCAAAGATAATTAACGCACCCACTTTATTAATATTCAATACTCCTTCTAGATGGGGTTCTAGTAATAGCCGAATTGGGTTATTGGTAATATTGCGATAATATGCCATGGCATATTGCTCGATATTTAAGTGAGTTCGGGCTAGATGTGACTGAGTTTCTTGAAAAACAAATTCAGCAGATCTAAACATTTTTTTCGCCCATTCCCAATCGCTATCGCCAGGCGAGTGGGTAATAGTTTGATGATTTAGTTCGTATTGAATTGAGTGGACATGAAGCTGTTGTGAATTGAGTACGAATCTAGCTTCAATCAGTGCAGGTAAAATCCCCGCAGGTTCGACTTTATGCTTGTGACAATCAAACCGAATAATATATTGCCAAGGCTTTTTCTCGACTCGTTTAAATTTACCAGGATTAAAACCATTCAGCCGTCGCTCTACGAAAAAATCATCACTAAATTTATCAGGGCGACAACGGGTTAAATTGGCAGGCATCACGTTCGGCGTTTGCAACTGCTTGATGATATCTGTCACGCCGGAAATACCTAATAACTCTATTGGCGGAGCAGCCTTCGCGGGAATAGCACTCAATCCAATATTGGCAACTAGACGCGGTTTTGGAGCCACTCTAGGCGGCAAAGTTAATGCAGGATCGAATCGGGGTAAATCTACACCAGCCTTGCCATAATAAGGGAATAAGGCTTGATTGGAAGGTCGATCGGCTGTACCCCAATCGACTAGTTCGGCACTAGGAGATTGGTATTTTCGCATATTCGCGGAAATCTGATAAACTACCGATCGTAAGTGATTGATTGAAGCAGTTTCATCGATCGAATGTGCGAGGATTAAGGACAGATCGTTAGTACCATGATAGGGATTAAATTCTAACCCTTCCGCAATCTCATCTGGGACAATCGATTTGAGATCGAGTGTGGCTACATCCTGAAATGGATAGAGCGATTCATCCCAAGGAATCGTACAATCTTTAGCAATTTCATTTGCTGCTTTGGAATCAGTAACTGGTTGTAATTGAATTTGCAAGATGTACTTTACACCTTTACTGATAACTTGCTGTTTGAACTCTTGTCTGAGATAGTTAGTTGGTCGAAAATCATCAGCTAATCGTGGCAAAAAATCTAATGGTAATCGAACATCCTTGATATCGATGAAGCCAGTATCTGCCGATCGATCTGCATTCATTAGTCGATAGCGCATAAAGTATTCTTTACCGCCTTCTGTTGACTTAAATAAGTAGACTGTCTCGGAATAATAGTGAAGCTGAGTATAAGAATCTGGATTCCGAATAATTTCGTGAAAAATCGGGATGATTTTGGGAAATTCTTGCAGCATCTTTGCGCGCTCTTCCATTGGTGATGCTACCCAGCGACTAAAAGATGAGGCATTATTCAAAAAGAAACAACGTCCCGTACTCATCAAGATATCAACTAGATAACCATTCAGATCGAGAGCACTGAGATCGTCATTGGGAGCGGAGTTCAAAATCCGTAGCGTCGCTCCACGTCCATCCAGAATGGCATCATCAGGAAAGCCCTTGATATTAGCATGACGCAATAATATCGCAAACTGATTGCCCGGAGTAAAAATCCGGTGCGCGGGGATGCTAACTTCTGGCAAAACTGTCAGTGTTCCCAAGGCTACCGTACCGAAAGAATGAGTTGCCCTTTTACCTTTAGTTTGAGCAACTGTACCGAAAAATTTAGCAATATTAGAAATAATTTTCTGGAATCTAGGCTCAATATCTACCGTGCGCCGATCGCCAACTAGATCTCCAAGGATTTCTTGACAGTCTGAAAACATCGTGTTATCGCTCCCTTACAGGATATTGTTCGGTTGACTGAAACCAAGGCTCGATCGCTATTTAGTAATTCAGCGATAAAATGTAGTGTATCATAACAGACTACTAAATTGAACCCCGATCAAACCAAATTCCGAAGGGATCGATCGGATCGGGTTATCGATCTCAATCATCTCCAAACGCCAAACTCGCATCTCCCAACAACGTGAATTGGTAAGATAGAAGAAATGAGTCAAGTTAGAGAATCAAATCATGGAACGCGGTTTA
>JANPJH010000123.1:0-15601 GCA_031425415.1 Chamaesiphon sp. VAR_61_metabat_425
CAAATAACTTCAAGCAGCTTACTACCACGATCCAATGAATCACCACCGCGCCCCAAATCGAGCCAGTCATCAGATAAATAATCGTACATACTCCACCTAGCAACCCAGCTAAACAGAGAAATCGCCAATCCAGAAAAGTCGGATTACCTGGCTTGTGTAGTGTTAAAGCATTGAGCGGATGATAGATAATAAATAATCCTAAAGAGATCGCTGTCCACAAATAAATATCTCTAGATGTTGCAGCCTCGATCGGGTGTGGAATTAATACCACTCTAAACAATATTTCCTCGACTAGAGCAGGCATCAGAAATAAAGCTCCAATCGATCGATAATTAACCACTGGGCTATTTATTTTCGGCTCAATCATTGACAGTTCAGACCTGCCCGAGATCGCCGCCAATTGGGGCAAATCGACAACTGGCAAACTAACTGCAATGCCATGATGGCACAGCCCCCACAAAATTCCCATTGCCCATAGCCACAAAACGCTCCAATTCCCAATCCTCATTTTTACCCCTATTCACTGCGTGGAGAGAAGGGTGGATGAGTGTATGGGTAGATGGGTAGATAAGAAAAAGCACATCAACCCTTTCCCCTTCCCCCTTTTCCCTTTCCCCTTACAGCGGTACAGCTCTCCCCTAATCAAATACCACCGTCTTATTGCCATACACTAGCACCCGATTTTGCAAATGGTGTCGAACCGCACGAGCGAGTACGATCCGTTCGAGATCCTTGCCTTTGCGGATCAGATCGTCCACATCATCGCGGTGGGTGACTCGTACGACATCTTGTTCGATAATCGGACCAGCGTCCAGTTCGGAAGTCACATAATGTCCTGTCGCACCGATAATCTTCACCCCGCGATCGTAGGCTTTATGGTAGGGATTGGCACCGACAAAAGCGGGGAGGAAAGAATGATGAATATTGATAATATTGTGACTAGAAAACCTGTCGATAAATTCCGGACTGATGATTTGCATATACTTTGCCAGAATCACCAGATCGATCTTGTATTCCTGGAGGAGTTCTAATTGCCGTTCCTGCTGCTCCTGTTTATTATCTTTGGTAATTGGTAGGTAATGATAAGCGATTCCAAATTGATTAGCGATCGATTCGAGGTCGGGATGATTACTAATAATTAGGGGAATTTCTGCCGAGAATTCTCCTGATTGTTGTCGCCAAATTAAATCTAATAAACAGTGATTTTGACGGCTGACCCAGATTGCGATCCTGGGTATCGTGTCGGAGAAGTGAATTTCGTAAGTCGCCCCTAGCGGCTGGGCGATCGCGCCAAAAGCTGGAGCAATTAATTCACGCGGTAAATTAAAGCCCTCAATGTGCCATTCAATTCGAGTTAAAAATAAACCGGCATTAAAATCTGTATGATGATCGGCATGAATAATATTTCCTCCATTTGAGTAAATGAAGTTAGCGACTTTAGCTACTAAACCACGCCGATCTGGACAAGAAAATAATAGTGTGGCTGTCGGCTGCATAAGGACGCTCTATTAATTTATCAGAAACTTAGATTATAGTTATTAGCTATATTTGTATTGAAGATAGCAATTGCTAAGATAATCTATACCACAGACTTCTAGATGTGGATGAGTAGCGATCTCGCTCTTTCTCAAGCTGATTCGATCGATCCTATCAATAGCGGCAGAATGACCCGATCGAAATGTTAGCATCGATCTAGATAAACATAGTTTATTGGTACTAATATTATCTTGCTAGTAGTTAAATAGATATTTACCATGTTAAGATGTGCCAACGGGTTTAAACTACAACAATTTAAAAATTATCAAAGAGTTGGCTGAATTCCAAGTTAATGGTAACTTTTATTACTCAAATAAATTCAAAAATAGTCTAGCACTTACACTTCGTCGAACAGTCGATCGGGCTGAGTGGCATTACCCTAAGTATTTTACCCAAATACAACTCAAATCTTCAGTCAAATCACCTAAGTATCGAAAAACACCGAGTTAGCCATTCATGCTACGGGTAATTTAATTGCGATCGTTCTTGATAAATGAGCCAGTTTCAGCCAGAATCTATTGCTGCACTAATTGATGACTACGGTTTGAACACGGAGAGAATTCAAACCGAGATGATTGTGGCAGCTTGGCTGGAGCAATATGAACCTGGTTGGATCGTCAAAGCGATCGTCGAAGCTGTGTTTCGAGGTCGCTATCAGCTCAAATCTGTCGATGATATCCTTAAACAGTGGCAACGGCTGGGTAAACCCCGCTGTAGTTTTAAGTCTGATTTTGAGCGAGAAAGGTTAAAAAAATTTTCAGCCCCCACCGAACTAGGGGAGGCGACAGACGCACCTAACTCTACTCCATTAGCCGTTCGCAGAGCCGCTCCGGTACCGAAACGATTAAAGCACCAATTGCCAGTTACCTCTTCTTCCTCAACCCAGAATTACCGCTTTCTTAACCCAGAAGAGTTGGAACCTTTTCATCACCATCATCGACTAGTCGGCATACCCCAACCCTGCCATCAGCAACCTCTCTCCATCTCTGCCCCGCTCCAGCCACAAACCGAAGATCTCCAAACTTATTTAACACACCCATCTGCCGCCGCAAATAATGGTGCCAGTATCAAATCCGCCGCGATTAATACACCACCGAGATGGTGGTTATTAGACAAACTTAAAATAGCGATCGGGGTTGAAGAACGCCAGAAAACAGCGGTGAATGCTGCGGAAATTCCCGCAGAGCGAGAGCCAGACAAGGCGGATGACCATCACTTTGACAAACAACCTCAGTCACCGGGGAAACCCATAATCCAGAATACCTCTTCTGTGTGACTCTAAATTTAGCCCACTATCAAAACAGCCCGTAAAATAGAAGTATAACTACCCGCGATAACTAGCGGCATTGACTATCAAGCTAGCTAAATAAATGTTACCCAACATGACACAATCTCGCGAACCCAACGACCGCGATTTGTTTACCCGCATCGCTCAAGTTGAGTATAGATTAACAAAAATAGAAAACGCCCAAGCGGCACTGGAAAATACCATGACTCCTGGCGGTTATATCACGGAATCATTCGACAGAGTACACGAGGAAATTGACGAAGTTAAAACCCAACTCAGTCAATTGAATAGAAAGATAGATGAACAGAACGGGAAGATCGATATTATCCTGCGGCACATTACCGGACAAGGCAACTCATAAAAAATAGAAGCTAGCGGCTTCGCAGCACTTGCAACAATGTCTGTAACCGTTCTGGTAGCGGTGCGATGACGCTGACAAGCTCCTCTGTCAGCGGATGAATTAGCTGTAACTGCCGAGCATGGAGAGCTTGCCCAGGCAAATTTACCCCGATATTGGCTCTACCCGCACCGTAGACTGGATCGCCCACGATCGGGTGCCCCATCTGGGTAGTATGAACGCGGATCTGATGGGTGCGTCCGGTTTCGAGCCGAAATTCGATCGACGAAAACCCCCGAAATCGCTCGCTGATTTGCCAATGGGTGACAGCAGCTTTACCGCCGCGATCGAGTGGGACGATGGCCTGTTTCTGTCGATCGACCGGATGACGACCGATCGGGAGATCGATCGTGCCGCTATCGGTCTTTGGTGCCCCGTAGACTACCCCTAAATACTCTCGCCGAGCAGTTTTAGCCTGAAGCTGCTGTTGGAGGTGCTGGTGGGCAAAATCGGTCTTAGCGACGACGATCGCTCCAGTGGTATCTTTGTCTAAGCGATGGACGATGCCGGGACGCTGAACGCCACCAATACTGGACAGCGGACAATGGGCGAGTAGGGCATGAACGAGAGTACCTGCGCTGTGTCCAGCCGATGGATGAACGACCATTCCCGCAGGTTTGTTGATAATCAGGAGCTGCTCGTCTTCGTAGAGAATATCGAGGGGAATTGCTTCGGGGACGAGATCGAGCTGTTCTGGTGAGGGGATAGATACACACACGCGATCGCCAGACTTTAATCTATACTGCTTGTGAGTACAAATCTGTTGGCCGATCTGAATCTGTCCGCTAGAGATCAGTTTTTGTAATCGCGCTCTCGAAAACTCTGGTAATTGGGTGGTCAGCCACACATCGAGCCGGGGGTCGGCACTATTATTTACTTCTACAATCAATTCTATCGATGATCGATCGTCATCGGCTAGCAAATTCTCCATTAGCTACTACTGTATGAAAACTAGATTCCGCCGCAAGCAACGCATTGTGAGAATTGAAAATCTGAATGGTAGATTGACGATCCACGGGATGGGTCAATGGTATCACCATTGGCGCGACCCGTATCATTTGCTGCTGACTATTCCCTGGCTAGGGTTTATTGGGATTGTCTCGGCGGCTTATTTAATCATTAATGCTCTATTTGCCTTCGCCTATCTAGCTGGGGGCGATTGTCTGGAGGGTGCCAAACCAGGTGCTTTTGGCGATGCCTTCTTTTTTAGCGTCCAGACGCTAGCTTCGATCGGTTATGGGGCAATCCATCCCAAGACGTTTTATGCCGATGTTCTGGTAACAATTCAAGCGATCGCTAGTTTGTTATTAATTGCGGTGGTGACAGGATTATCGTTTGCAAGATTTTCGCGTCCGACGGCTAGAGTGTTGTTCAGTCATTTTATCATTATTACCACCCATAATCAGCAGCCAACTCTGATGTTTCGAGTTGCCAATCAACGGAACAACTACATTTTAGAAGCTACAGCGCAAGCATATCTATTTTTAGATGAAATCACTGCCGAGGGTGAATTTATGCGGCGGATTCACGAGCTAAAATTACTGCGACAGCGCACGCCTAGTCTAACGCTCTCTTGGACGATCATGCACTCGATCGATGCTGATAGTCCCCTGTATGGTCTTACTGCTGCCGATCTAGAACGACTCCATGCCCAAATTAATGTATCGATCGGTGGTATTGATGAGACGGTCGCCTATAGTATTAACGCTCGTCACAGCTATGCGACAGAAGACATCCTCTTCGACCATCGGTTTGAGGATATTATCCATAAATTCGAGAATGGCGATCGCTATTTTGACTACAGTCGTTTCCATGATGTCAGAAAAAATCATAATTCATGAGTAAATCTTGGTTGGGTTGAACGTGAAAACCAACCCACCTCTAGAGTGAATCGAGTACTTTTAGCCAGTAATCATAGTAAAAATATTCCGGAATGTTCGCCAGAGGATGTAATGAAATATAGCGTAAAGCTAGTCCGACACTCAATCCCAGCAGTTGCCAGCCAACGATCAAGAACAGATTGAAGGACTTACTCCAGCCGCTCGTTTTTAAGTCTAAACTCACCAACAACCCAGCCGTAGTCAGCACGACTGTATCGACGAAAAATTGCAGCGAGGTGAGGAGAAAAACTGATGAAATACTCGCCCCAACAATCAGAATCAATGCTCTCACGTCTGTCTTAAAAAAACCGCCAAACCCCAAGGATACACTCCGACTCGGATAAGTCACAATCCCCCCCAGGATCGTTGAGGCAAAAGCTACCAATAGCCAAATCGATCGGTTTCTAGTCAAACCGTATAATGACCAGCCGAATACAACATAGGTAATCAATAATAAAGCCAAGGACTTCCACGGCAACTTGGGATTAGGCAATGGTTGGCGATCGAGCACGATAAATTAAGGCACTATCTAAGATGTAGATCTAAGTTTACAACGCAACTTAATAAATAATGACCCCCAGCAACACTGGCGGTCATTATTTGTGGGGGCAATCGCCAACAGCCAGAAACTGTCTAGGACATCGCTTGAATAATATAATCAAAATAGGGAGCCGCAGCCATCGCATCTTCATCACTGAGCCGACCTAACGCCGCTGCCTTGAGTGCAGAAATCGAATCAGCCATGCCAGCAACTGGAACGCCGAGAGAATTATACATATCTCGGACACCAATTAGCCCAATTCTCTCGATCGGATCGATATCTCCAGCTAATACGCCATAAGTGACTAACCGCAAATACCAACCATAATCTCTCAAACACTGAGCGCGTTGTTTTTGGCCGTAAGCATTCCCGCCTGGTGCGATATAGTCAGGGTGTTGCTGCCACAATTGCTTACTCGCTTGCTCGACAATTTTCTTCTCGCCCTCGGCTAGCGTCGTCACGATCCGAATCCGCTGTTCGCCAGTTTGCAGAAAAGATTGGATATTTTTGAGTTCTCCGCTACTGGGGTAACGCAGATCGTCATCGGCTTTAAGAATAACTTGACTAACTACACTCATACTATTGATGTATTAATTATGATCGATTTTTAGATAGCTGCTATTAGAGTAGTTTAGCTATTCTCGGCCCCACAAAGAAAGGGGTAAAGAATCTCTTTACAATCCCTAATACTCAATTTGCCAATAACTGTTATCCTAATAGACTGCCCTCCTGCTGCAAACCACCATGTTTCCTGACAATATTCCTGCTGATGGTTCTAGCGAACTGCCCACCCCCAGCCAATCATTGAAGCAAGGGGACTTAGTAGAAATTGAAATTACCGATGTCAGCGAAGGCGGAGAAGGTGTCGGCAGAGTGGGCAACCAAGTCGTCTTTATCCCCGATACAGTTACAGGCGATCTCGTTACCGCTAGACTAGTTAATGTCAAACGTCAATACGCCCACGGTAAACTACTCGAAATCATCACAGCTTCACCCCACCGCGTTCGGCCTAGCTGCATCGTCGCCGATAAATGTGGCGGCTGTCAACTCCAACACATTGACTACGACTATCAGCTCACCGCCAAAGAAAATCAAGTAACTCAAGCCCTCAAACGAATTGGTGGTTTTGCGGAACCGCCTGTCGCCCCGATTGTCGGCGCACAGGGCAACTTCGCCTACCGGAACAAAGTCACCTACCCGCTGGGTGTCAGCGACATCGGCAGTATTAAAGTTGGTTATTACCGCAAAGGCACTCACCAAATCGTCAATCTCAACCAGTGTCCCGTTCAAGATGAGCGATTGAATCCCCTCCTCGCCGAGATCAAGCAAGATTTGCAAGATCGCGGTTGGAAGATGTACGAGCCAGAAAATAAAGGAGCTAGAGAGCCGGGAAAACGCCGGACAGGTTTTGTTCAAGTCCCTAACCAGCAAGTAGATCTTGGCACGAATGGTATTCCCAAACCCAAACTTCGCAATCGCCCCGAAGTCCGCCCGCAAGTTCTCGCTGTAGAACCAGAGCCAGACAATCGCCCCGAATTTCGACACATGCTGATGCGAATTGGGCGACGCACCGGAGAAATTCTCTTAACATTTGTAGTGACAGATTTTGATATTCCAGGTATGGAAGGGCAAGCTCAGAAATGGATGAAACGCTATCCCAATTTAGTCGGAGTCTGTCTCAATTTAAACGATCGAATCAATAATACGATCTTCGGCTCAGAAACTCGATGTATTATCGGTCGAGACTATATCTGCGAGACATTCGGTAATTTACAATTTCAACTTAAATCTGATACCTTCTTCCAAATTTACACCGAACAAGCTGAAACTGTCCTCGATCTAATTGTCCGGCGAGCGCAGTTCCAAGGTACAGAAGTTCTCCTCGATGCCTACTGCGGGATCGGCACATTTACCCTCCCTTTATCTAAACGAGTCAAACGCGCCGTTGGGCTGGAAGTTCATCCGGCATCTGTCGCCCAAGCCAGAGCTAATGCTCGGCTGAATGGCATTAATAATGTCGAATTCCGCACTGGTGAAGTTGAAGAATTATTACCTGAGCTTGACATTCAAGCAGATATTGTTCTGCTCGATCCACCGCGCACGGGTTGCGATCGATCGGTGCTAGATATCCTCACGGCAATGCAACCCGCTCAAATCATCTACATCAGTTGCAAACCAGCTACTCTTGCCAGAGATTTACAAGTCCTGTGCGAACAAGGGAATTACCGACTCACCCACGTTCAACCTGCGGATTTCTTTCCTCAAACTTCCCACGTAGAGTGTATTGCTTTCTTGGAACGGGGTCAGAGCGACCCTGCCTTCGAGAATAGTTCAATGAATAAAAGAGCGGCAATACTAATCAGTATTGCCTCCTGCTCTAGTCCGAAATTTTAGCTTGTTCGCCAATAATACTTTTGATTCCTTCGAGCGTGGCGGGAATGTTCCGTGGGTCCATAAACATTACCTTACTACTATTGCTCTTGCCAATATTACTACCCATATCTAGATATCCCAGGGCAAAGAGAACTTCTACCGCTTTTTGAGCATGGGGATTGGTTTTAAGTTGCGCGCCAATAATTTCGGCAGCTTCGGCGATCGCTGTAGCTCGGAGAATTTGTTGTTGCCGTTCGCCTTCAGCCGCTAAAATCACCGATTTTTGCTTAGCTTCGGCTTCTAAAACTTGTGCTTCCGCCCACCCTTTTGCCGTATTAACTGCTGATTCTCTTTCTCCTTCAGAGTTTAGAATTGCAGCCCGTTTTTTGCGCTCGGCGGACATCTGTAATTCCATCGCTTCCATTACTGCTTTGGCAGGAATAATGTCGCGAAGCTCGACCCGTGTGACTTTCACGCCCCAGGGATCGGTCGATTCATCCAATTCTCGTAACAAAGTTTCGTTAATTTGAGTGCGTGCAGTAAAGGTTTCATCGAGTTCTAATCTACCCATTTCTGCCCGAATTTGGGTCAGAACTAAATTAATCATTGCTTGTTGCAAATTTTCAACTTTATAGCAGGCTTTTTCTAAATCTAAAATCCGCCAATAAACAACAGCATCAGCCGTAATTGATACATTATCTCTGGTAATGCATTGCTGTGGTGGCACATCTAAAACTCTTTCCTTAATAGTTTGAATAAAAGCCACCCGTTGAATACTGGGAATGACATAATTTAGCCCCGGAGTTAGTTTTTTACCATTATATTTACCCAGGGTTTCTACTAGAGCTTCATCACCTTGTTTAATGACTTTAATACCAGACAATCCGGTCATACTTAAAAATGCGGCAATAATCCAAACTGGATTCATGGATCGACTCCTGAAATTAGGGGGATAGGAATTAAACGCGATCGGTAATTTTTAGTTACGTTCTACCTGTTAATTGAGCAAATTTTGCGGAATCACAATTAGAGTAGTTCCTTCTCTACCGACGACATAGAGGGGTTGGTGAGGCTGAATAGTGGTCGATTCATCGGCGGATTTGGCTCGCCAGGATGTACCCTCATACATTACTCTACCCATTTGACCGGGGAGAATTTCGGTGAGGGCTGCGGCTTCTGTGCCATTGAGCCGTGACTGACGATCGCGATTCGGCATCAGTCGATGGGATAGATACACCAGTCCCGCCGAAATTGCCAACCATAAAACTACTTGCACTCCAATCTGCGTGGGGATGAGCATGGCAATTACCGCGATCGCTAAGGCACTGATGCCCATCGTAAACGCCGTAAATGCGGTGGGAACAAAAGCTTCGATCGCACACAAACCAATCCCGACAAACAGCCAAAATAAGCTCGGATTTAAGCTCAAAAAGCCAATCGCGATCGAGGCAAAAGACAGGTAACTAGGCATAACTAACTGCCGTGATGTGTCCAGATCGGATACATATAGGATAATTATTTTAATTATTTTACGTTCTTTATCTCCCGATCGGATTTCTTGCAAACATAGTCTTTGTATATTTGCTATTGTAAGCTTAAAGTATTATGAGAGCTGAGATCACAACGATAACAGAGATAGGTAAACTCTACCATTTATGAGCTAGACTCATAAGTCTTTTTTTGGTATAATAGTAAGTGTGGATCTCGCCACCTGCCGTTAAAAGTGATTGCGCTAATACAGTCGGGTGGTGGCTCTAAACTAACTGTGAAAAATCACAATGTTGTGGAACAGTTGGCGATTATAATCCGGCAAGAATGCTTTATGGGGATTAAAAGATTGCTATGCTACTAAGTCCAGTAAGTCCAGTGAAGTCTGAGTGGGATAAAGTTAGCTTTGCCTCTACACTCTTTCTTCGTCCGATCCTTGATAGCCTTGTATCGACAGTTCCTGGTAAATGGCACGCAGAAATTAGATTAGGACTCCAAGAAGCGTTAGTCAACGCCGCTAAACACGGAAATAACCTCGATCCCCACAAGCAGGTTATTGTCCGTTTTTGTTTTGTAGAGGGGGAATATTGGTGGGTTATTTCTGATGAAGGTGGTGGGTTTTGCCCACCGACAGGAGACACCCAAGAATTATCGGGATGTTTGCTACCCCATGATGAATCAGAGTCAGGTCGGGGTATGTCAATCCTACATCAAATTTTCGATCGAGTCGTCTGGAATCGTCAGGGGACAGAAATTCGCCTCTGCAAGAAAATGTATTCTCAGATCGAACGAGAGCCATTATTGCGTTGATTCAAATACAGCCCCGATTTCTCCAAGAAGTCGGGGCTGTATTTGAGATGTTGTCTAATATTTAACGATTGGTAGATTGGAAAAAACTCAAGAGTTCTCGATTGACGATTTGGGGGACTTCCTGCTGAATCCAGTGTCCACATTGGGGAATCAGTTTCAGCGTGAAGGGCGCGGCGATTAATTTTTCCATTCCTTCCGTCAGCTTGTTACTCAAAAAATTATCTTCTTCGCCCCACAAAACGAGTGTGGGTGCAGTAACTAGTTGGGGCACACTATTCCAATTTTGGAGCCAATTTTGCGGCGCGAGCAGATGACGGTAATAATTGAGTGCAGCGGCTAATACACCAGGTTTTTCTAGAGCTTCTTGATAAATTTGATTATCTTCAGCACTAAAGGCTCCTTTGCGAACGGCTTGCCCCCGAAAGACATTGAGAATAAAATCTTTGAAATTTTGCTGAATCACCCACTCTGGTAAACCCGGAACTTGAAATGCAAACATGTACCAACTGCGGCGGAGTTGATCGAGATTAGTCCCCATCTCCTGAAATAATCGCTGAGGATGGGCGGCGTTGAGAATTGCTAATCTGTCGAGTACTTGAGGACACTTTTGGGCGAGATGCCAAGCGATGGCTCCACCCCAATCATGTCCGGCAATATGTGCTTTGACATATCCGAGCGACTCGATTAGTCCTTGGATATCATTACTTAGGGTATCAATGTCGTAGCCACTCAAGGGCTTATCAGAATAATTGTAGCCTCGGAGATCGGGGACAACAACTTTAAAATGACGAGCAAGGGCGGGAATTTGGTGCCGCCAAGAGTACCAAAATTCGGGAAACCCGTGGAGTAGCACTACTAGCTCACCCTCACCTTGGGTGACGCAGTGTAAACGGATGTTGTTGGTTTGAATGAACTCATGTCGCCAACTCGAATCTAAAGAAGCCATGTCAGGTTTCATGAATGTATAGCTATGACTGGTGACGGAGGATAAATCGTTGGATCTAAGCTTGGATTATCACCGCCAGGTTGCAATCGGTTCGATGGCTGTTCATAACCGTCAGCCGTTCGAGTCGCAGACCATTCTACTAAAATTAGTTCGATCGATTAGAAAGAGCTTAACTAACTAACCAACCATAACATAAGCAGTGGAATGAATAGGTGATTTGAGTCGGTCCGCGAGTTCTTGCAGTTGAGCAATTGCTTCAGCACCCTCTAGCTTCATTAATTCGCGATCGTCGCGCAATTCTGTCCAGGTAATTCCATAATCAGATACCAGGAACCGAATTAGATGGTTCTGCGCTAAGCTCACCATGAAGTTTGCACTATTCATTTGGTCGCCGCAGGTGTAGCAGGCAGCCTCATAGCCACGCTGTTCAAGCACCGTTGCTAGAGCCTGAAGGCTCATCACTAGGTCTTTGACGAATTCTCGATGTTGATTTGCCAGTCTGAGAAACATAGCTCTCCTTTTATAAGCACCACTCGGATTATTATAACCTTTATTATTTTTTAATGTTTGTCTGATTGACAATCTTAATACTTTAGAGTCCCGATTCCCACAAACGTAGTCAATACACTATGTATATCTACAAGTATGACAGAATAATTGTAAGGATGCCGTTACATCGGTCACATTTTAGGCTGGAGGCTAGCAGCCCTGGCGACAGCACCGCGTAAGCCGACTTGAGGATTGAGAATTACATATATAGGAATATTACCCAATAATTCGCTCATCCTACCTTTTTGGTTGAATGCGGTGGTGAAAATCCCATCTATAAGTAGTGGAATATTTTTAGCCGCAATGCCTCCAGCTAGGTACAGTCCGCCATAAGGGAGAATTTTGAGCGCGAGATTTCCAGCTTCTGCACCGTATAGAGAGATAAACATCTCCATCGTCGTTTGGGAGAGCGGATCGGTTTTCGATATCGCCGCAGCGGAAATTAAGGCGGCTGGATTGGCTAGTTTTTCAGTCTGCTGTTCCCATAACTTAACTACATCAGCAATATCGGGTTTTTCGGATAAGTTGCTAGTATCACGGAGAAACTGATAAATAGCAACAATTCCAGGGCCAGAGATGACTCGATCGTAAGATAATCTGTCGAGTTTGCGCTGTTGGCAAAGATACTGGAAAAACTCAAATTCCTGAGTCGATCGAGCGGCGAAATCGGTATGTCCGCCTTCTGTCCCAAATACCTCATATTCCGTGCCATTATGGATCAAGAAGCCCTGTCCCAGCCCCGTACCAGCTCCAATTATCGCTTTTTGTGCATTTGGTTGAATTTGTCCAGTTTGAAGGGTGTAGAGGTCGCTAGAGGGTAGTTGAGGAATGCCATAACCGATCGCGGCAAAGTCATTGATTAATTCTACCTGGGGAATCTGCAATTCTTGCTGAAGCCTGTCGGCGGTGAGGTGCCAACTGAGGTTAGTTAGCTCGGATGCCCGATCTTTGACTGGTCCGGCGATGCCAAAACACGCGCTGGATACCTGAATCTCTGTGCCTAAATGGGTTTGGGCTGCACTGAGAAATTCACGGGCGATCGGTACTAAATCTGGGTATGCTTGGCTGGGGTATAAATGCTCGAATTCAATTCGATCGCCCAAATTGGAGCCGAAACCAACGGGTGAGTCGGCGAGTACCAGTCTCAGCAAAGTTTTTGTACCACCGATATCACCAGCCAATAGATATCTCATTTCTTTTTCGTGAATAATCGCAATCTGCCGATGTCTATATTAACGCAAGTTGCTAGTTACTCTAAATCTAACACTTGAAACCCTCCCATTTTGTCATCCCCAAATCCATAACCCCTAAATCCACCAGAAAAACATATTTAGATTATTGCGATCGATTACCGCCCGATCGATTTCGTCGATCGTGTTGCGAAGTCTTCTCCTAACCCGCGAGGATGAGTTTTGCATCATAACTGAAGGTTTCAAATGCTGACCAATTTGGGACGATCGATTTTCTTCTTGCAAGCTTGGTAATTTATAATCATTATGGGCTGTGAATATCTAGTGTAACCCCATGACCGCAAAAGAACAGTTATTGCAAGAACTGGTGAAATTAACAAATCTGAGACTAATTTATAAAATTAATGTCAATAGTAAACTCAAATAGCTTTTATACCTTGATTCTCCGCCGAAGTGGAGAATATTGGGTAGCATTATGTTTGGAAAATGGAATTGCCGCACAGGGCATAACTCAAGAAATAGCAATCGACAATCTCCAAATAGCGATCGATTCGATGATAGATATTTATCGATCGGAGCCAGAAATAGTAAGATCGATCTCAATTAAAGAGTTACATGAATTTTTAGATCTTGGGGAATCAAATAGTAAAAATACAACCACCACTAATAATCGGGAAGTTTACGAGTTGCATAAAGTATATGCCTAAAAATATTCCCTCACTCAAACCGCGAGAATTAATCAAAATATTAGAAAATGGTGGTTGTAGCTTCTATCGATCTGGGAAAGGCGACCATGCTATTTTAGGACTTACGCATTGACAAAGCGATCACTTTGTCAATGCGTAAGTCCTAGATCTAATACAGCACGATTGAAATCGTCGCTGGTGTTGCGAAGTCCGCCTATGCGGACTGGGATTTCTTAACCCGCGTAGGCGGGTTTCGCATCATGAGCGGCGGTTTCAACCGCTGACGAATCTAGTACGATCGATCCCCCACTCAATTTGGGCATATTAGGATTGTCAATTTTAGAGCGATTCACGATCCTCAAAATGCCCTCAAATTTTACTCGCATCTATATTCACCATATCTGGTCAACTTGGGATAAACACCCGATGTTAATTCCAGAAGTTCGAGATGGGGCGTACAAGGTAATTCGAGAAGAATGTAAATCTTTGAAATGCGAAATAATTAGAATTGGTGGGATTAGTGACCACGTTCATTTGTTGGCAACTCTGAATCCAACTATTTCACTTGCGGATTTTGTCAAACAGGTGAAGGGGAGTTCTTCGCATTTTATCAACCATGAGATTCGACCAGATTTCTTGTTCAAATGGCAGGGTAGTTATGGTGCTTTAACGGTGAGTAAGAGTGGAGTGGATGATTTGTGTGAGTATATCGATGGGCAGGAGGAACATCATCGGCGGAAGTCTTTGATTCCTGATTGGGAGCCGATTTAGATCGCACGATTGAAATCGTCGCTCATGTTGCAAAGTCCGCCTACGCGGACTAAATCCTAACCCGCGAAGGCGGGTTTCGCACCACGAGCGGCGGTTTCAACCGCACGCTGTCCCCGCCACCCCACCATCAACCCAAACCCGCCTCCAACTCCGCCTTAGCTACCCCCAAAGCCTCCTGCACCTTACTTGCATCCCGTCCCCCAGCCTGAGCCAAATTCGGTCGCCCACCGCCGCCACCGCCGCAGATTTTGGCGATATTGCCGATAAACTTCCCAGCCTGTAAACCCTTCGCATTTACCCCCTTGCTAAAAGCAGCCACCAAGCTCACCTTATCCGGTTCGGGAATTGAGGCTAATACGATCGCGCCTTCGCCGAGTTTATTTAACAACCGTTCCGCCGCAGTTTGCAGGGCATTGGCATCAACATCGCCCAGTTCGGCGATGATGATTTTAAACTCGCCAATAGTTTGGGCTTGAGTTAGTAATTGTTCGGATTTAGCGATCGCGAGTTCCCCTTTCACTGTTTCCAATTGCTTCTGATTGGCTTTAAGTTCCGCTTGCATGGTTGAGATTCGATCGATGATTTCTTCGGGTTTCGCTTTAAATCTTTCACTCAATTCTTTGACTACTTTATCGCGGACATTGAGATAATCTAAAACAGCATTTCCTGCAACTGCTTCAATCCGCCGCACTCCCGCAGCTACTCCCGCTTCGGTGATGATTTTAAACACGCCAATTTCGGCAGTATTGCTGACATGAGTACCGCCGCATAATTCCATCGATACGCCAGAGAAATCGATGACGCGGACTTCATCGCCATATTTTTCACCAAACATGGCTACTGCCCCTTTAGCCTTAGCTTGCGCGATCGGTATTACCTCAATTGTCGCTGCATGGGCTTCGGTAATCCAGGTATTTACTAACTCTTCTACCTGTTGAACTTCCGCAGGTGTCAGGGCGCGAGGACAGTTAAAATCGAACCGCAAGCGATCGAATGAAACTAACGAACCTGCTTGGGAAATCTCTGGATCTACCAGGAGTTTTAAGGCTGCTTGTAATAGGTGAGTTGCGGTATGATTTGCTTGGGCACGGCGACGACAAGCGGTGTCGATTTGGGCGGTAACTGTATCGCCAACTCGCAAGTTTC
>JANPJH010000124.1:0-3366 GCA_031425415.1 Chamaesiphon sp. VAR_61_metabat_425
GCAATAAAAATCGGGATTGCTCCAGCATGGATAATTCCTGCAATTGCGGAAGAGTGGATATTGCGCGGTAAAATAATCTTCTCCCCTTCGCCGCAGGTAGCCAAAATTGCCGCAATTACTCCCGCTGTCGAACCATTCACCAAAAACCATGTCTGCTGTGCGCCAAATATCTCTGCGGCTAGTTCTTGCGCCGTGTGAATGATGCCTGTTGGTGCTTGTAGATTATCCAATCCAGGTAATTCGGGTAAATCCCACCCAAATACAGCCGCACCCCAACGATCTTTTAATCCTCGATCGATCCCTGCGCCGCGTTTGTGCCCAGGAGTATAAAAGGGAGCGTGAGATTTATCTACCCACTCCTGAAGTGCCGAAAGGATCGGTGTCTGTTCCTGATTCATTTTCCCTTTTCCCTTTTCTCTTTTCCCCATGAATCAACCCAAAATCATTGTCCTTGATGACGACCCCACAGGTTCGCAGACAGTCCATAGTTGTTTACTCCTGACACAGTGGGATGTCGAGACACTGAAACTGGGTTTGACTGATGCACAGCCGATCTTTTTTGTCTTGACGAATACTCGCGCCCTGACAGCAAATCAAGCGGTGAAGGTGACGCGAGAGGTTTGCCAGAATTTAAAGCAGGCGTTGCAGGAAGTAGGTATCACCGATTTTTTAGTAGTAAGTCGATCGGATTCTACCCTACGCGGACACTACCCGATCGAAACCGATGTAATTGCGGCGGAATTAGGCGGCTTTGATGCTCACTTTTTGATGCCAGCTTTCTTTGAAGGCGGGAGAATCACCCGCGATAGTATCCATTACCTCTTAGTAAATGGGGTAGAAACACCAGTCCATCAAACCGAATTTGCCCGCGATTCAGTATTTGCTTACAGTCATAGTTATCTCCCCGATTATGTCGCCCAAAAAACTCAGGGGAAAATTCCTGCCGATCGAGTGGTAAGATTTTTGCTCGATGAGGTGCGATCGGGTAGTTTAGAGCGATTGATGCAATTAGAGCGCAATCGCTGTTGTGTGGTGGATGGCGAACAACAGTCAGATTTCGACAAATTTGCCGCCGATATCATCACCGCCGCCAGTCATGGCAAAAAATTTCTCTTCCGTAGTGGCGCAAGTATCCTGACTTCTCTAGCTAATCTGGGTGCCCAACCAATTCCATCCACCGAAATGTTTAAATACGTCCGCGATGGTAAACCAGGCGCAATTATCATTGGATCTCATGTAAAAAAGACTACAGAACAATTAACCCAACTCCTGAAAGCTAGAGGGATTGTTGGTGTCGAAATCGATGTCTCCCAATTATTGGCAGACGATCCTGCAACCAGAGCGCAATTGCTGGAGCTGACAAAGCAGCAAGTTAACGCTATTCACCAAGCCGGAAACACTCCAGCCATTTATACTAGTCGTCAGGAACTCACCTTCGACAGTATCCAAATCCGACTCAAATTTGGCGAAGCTGTCTCTGCGCTATTAATGGATATTATTCGCGCTCTACCAGACGACATTGGCTTTTTGATTAGTAAAGGTGGAATTACTTCTAATGACACCCTCAGCAAAGGTTTAGCCATGCCTACAGCCAGATTGTTAGGTCAGATTCTACCTGGTTGTTCCGCAATTGTCACGCCACCAAATCACCCCCAATTTCCCAATCTTCCCGTTGTCTTATTTCCTGGTAATGTTGGCGATGCTGATGCTTTGGCGACAGCATATCTGCGGTTAGTGACTCAAGAATAGGTATGATCGATCGTACTAGCTATGCCCAATCACCTGCTAATTCATAATTGATAACTTTATGATTGACTACAAACCTGGCCTAGAAGGAGTTCCTGCTGCTAAATCGAGCATCAGTTATGTCGGTATCCAAACAACCGATCGAGGTGATAAAGAAGGCGTTCTAGAATATAGAAGTATTCCGATCCAGTTATTGTCGCAGCACAGTAACTTTGTCGAAACTACATTCTTACTGATTTGGGGCAGATTACCAACTCAGCAGGAATTGAAGGAGTTTTCCAGCGATATTTATTCCCATCGGCGGATTAAGTATCGGATCAAAGACATGATGAAGTGTTTTCCCGAAACTGGGCATCCAATGGATGCGCTGCAAGCATCCGCCGCCGCTTTAGGGTTATTTTATGCCCGTCATCAGGCTCTAGAACCAGACTATGTGCGTCAAGCTGTGATTAGGTTGTTGGCAAAAATTCCGACGATGGTGGCAGCATTTCAGTTGATGCGGAAGGGTAACGATCCAGTTTTACCCCGTGATGATTTAGACTATGCCGCGAACTTTCTGTATATGTTGACAGAAAAAGAACCAGATCCGATCGTGGCGAAAGTCATGGATGTCTGTCTGATTCTTCATGCCGAGCATACAATGAATGCTTCGACTTTCTCTGCACGGGTGACAGCTTCTACCCTCACAGATCCTTATGCAGTGATTGCCTCAGCGGTAGGTACTCTGGCTGGACCACTACATGGTGGTGCTAACGAAGAAGTAGTAGCCATGTTGCAAAAAATTGGCTCTGTGGCAAATGTGCGCCCATACGTGGAAAAATGTCTGGAGTCAGATCCCAAATATAAGTTTATGGGGTTTGGGCATCGCGTCTATAAGGGTGTTAAAGATCCTCGCGCCATTATTCTCCAAGATTTAGCCGAACAACTATTTGCCAAATTTGGCTACGATCCCTACTATGATGTCGCTTTAGAACTAGAGCGTGTCCTAGAAGAATATCTGGGAGCGCGGGGGATTTATCCCAACGTTGATTACTATTCAGGGCTAGTCTACCGTAAGATGGGTATCCCAGCCGACTTATTCACCCCCGTATTTGCGATCGCACGGGTAGCTGGTTGGTTAGCACACTGGAACGAGCAACTCCAAGAAAACCGCATCTTCCGCCCCACTCAAATTTATACTGGCGAACATCAGCAACCTTACACCCATATAGGGGATAGGGAAAAGGGAAAAGGATAAATGCTCCCAACTCCCAACTCCCAACTCCCATACGGTGGTACCGCAACTCCCATACGGTGGTACAGCAACTCCTAACTCCCAACTCCTAACCCCCTAAAATGACTCCCGTTCTAACTTCCACACTCCTCCTCACCCTACTTCTTGTGGTAGGGTTGTTTTTCTTCATTCGCGCTTCAACAAAAGACCGAATCGAACAGATGGTGCTAGAAACTAGCGATTCTGAAGCCGTCTTGTTGCCAAGACTCCAACAGTATTTTACCGATCGAGCGTACCGAATTGCTGCTGTCGATCGAGATACCGATATCATCACGTTTGAGGGATTGGTGCGTCCGAGTGTCGTTTTAGCAACACTGCTGACTGGGCTAGCTGCTATTGGCGCACTG
>JANPJH010000125.1:0-17507 GCA_031425415.1 Chamaesiphon sp. VAR_61_metabat_425
AGTTCATCTGCTTGCTTTTCGCCATCGCCGTTTCGATCGACAAATACTCGACCGATAATTGTCCCTTCACTCCCCCAGGTTCGTAACTGGGCAAGGGATACAGATGCGATGGACAGGGTGCCAACCACAACCGCAATTGCCAGCAATGATGATGATTTCCGCATACTTATTCACTGAATCATGAATGTAATTTAATTCGCCTGGGGTGATGCTAATTAGACTATTTGCGATCTGAAGTCGTAGCGATATGTCTCCGCAATGATAATTATATCAACTTGTAGAGATGACTCGGTGGAATGAATTTATTCTGCGGGACATTCAAAACTTAACCAACATCTTCGATCGGTTGACAGTGATAGAGTTTATATTCATAGCCATAGACTCCCCGCGTGAACTTTTTATCAGCATTACAGGTAGCTGGGAGACTGACAGGGGCATGAAAATTGACGATCCAAAGATCGATCGGGTGCGGGAGTCGATCAAGTGTCTGGCGTAAAATCTTCGTGGGGGGACAATCTTGTTCGCACAGTTTTTGGCGTTGGTGGGCAAACAGAAATTGGGTTTGGCTAGCTTGGTTAATTTTATCGGTGCGACGCATTTCCCAAGCTAATCCCATCAATTCCCCCACTTGTACCAAACTGTTGTGCGTAGTGGCGATTAGCACAGGAACTGGAGCTGATTGCTGAATCATCGGGGCAATCTGCTCGGAGCGGTAGTATTTATGATAGCCATAATTAGCCGAGACGATCACACCACTCACTAATCCCATCAGCAACACAATACTCACCGCTTGTTTCCCAGATACCCACTTGGCGAGGGAAGGGGTAGTTTGCCAACAACGAGCCAAGGCTAAGCCAATTAGCATCATTACACTAGAGAAATAGACAAAGTGATATCTCGCCCCACGAGTAATATCCATCCCTGTCAGCCAGGGTATGACTAAATATAACCCGATCGCACTAACCGCAAAACTCGCAATTGAGATCGTCCCAATTTGTGTTTGCGGTTGGTACCATTGAATTGTTAGTCCCCGTTTGAGCATCGGTACCACCCAAACAAAGAAAATCAGCATCAGAATCCCCGATACAATGATCGTTGGAAGGTTAATATCGATCGACATTGCTCCAAAAATATCTACTGGTGGCAGTTCTGTCACTTCGACGAGTAACAGCGACATCATTGGAATTAATACCCCAATCACTTGAAAGAGGGGATTAAATACTTCGATTAATTTGTGGGGTTCATTTTTGATCCACTCCGTCATCGTGCTGTCGTAAGAGCGAGCTAGCAGCCAAAACCAGACAGCTACACCAGCCGCAGTCCCCAAGATGACGAGATATAATCGCTGGCAGAGGTTTTTAAAAACTGTACCAAAGGTTTGACTGTGGCGCACTTGCAACAGTCCAAATAAACCTAAGCCTAATGCTTGCGCTGCTAGTGCAATACTGAAAAAATAATGTGTGGCAATCCCAAAATTATTAACGATTACCCACACAGAGATTAAGGGCAACGGTAATTTTTGCTGCCTAGCAAGATATTGACAGGCAATTGCCATGCAACTAATTGAAATTGTAATCCACAAGATCGCCAGACTATAATGACGCGCTTCTTGAGAGATAAAGACACCATAAGGCGATAGGGCTAACATCGCCGCAGTAAAGTTGGCGATGGTTTGAGAGCGAAAGATAAAGTAACTACAAATATAAACTACCGGAATTGTCAAAATACCAAACAAAGCAGGTAGGGCACGCGCCGCCCACAGATTCACATATCCCCCATCGGTGGGAAATAACTGCATCCATAGATGAGCTAGGGCAAAATAAGTCGGGGGGTGATGATCTTCGACAAATACTCTGGTTAAGACATCACCAACTGTCGCACTAGGATGAGGAATTAATGGCGCGAGTAGATCCTGAAAACTGATGATTCGATCGAGTGCAACTGATTTAAAACTATTACCCAGGCTCAATACTAGTGTGGCAAATTCATCCGTCCATGGTGGTTTACCATCTAAATTAGCGAGTCGCAAGCCAGCACCCAGGAAAATCCATAGCAATAATAACAGCAACGGCTGTCGCGATTGCCAACCTTTGGCACTAGTTGAAAACATATAGTTAGCAGATAATTTATAATCGTAGTTAAAATATTATAGCTACTTCCGATCGAATGAATCGAAGTTTACGCGCTGTATTGAGCGGTCACAGTATCCTTATATTTAGATGCCGTAACCGATCAATTTGTTCCAATTATTAAGATAGAGTTAATTTATTCAGTCTTAAATTGAGTTAAAAATGCTCAACCCAACCCACAAAGGGAACTGACACTCATATTTTTGGGCACCTTTGGTTCATTTTGACAAAATAATAGAAACGTGTTGCTAAGCGGTTAATAATTCATGGCATATAGCGATTTCACTGTTGGTAAGGTCAAGCAGACGTTTGGCATTGAGACGATCGAAAATATCACATTTTTTCCAGCGATCGAGCCGGTAACGCCCAGTGCTATGTTAGTTGAGATTTTAGACGAGACCTTGCCTTTAGCTGTGGCTTTGCCGAGTGAAAAAGCGAAATCGGAGCTGCTGATCAGCCCAATTTTGGTAGCTGTTCGCAAACATCTCAAGCATCAAGTCAGTCTTTTTTCCGGCCAAGATTTTACAGTTGATGCGGCTGCTGGGCTAATGGGAATCTGTGATTTCTTAATTAGTCGATCGACTGAACAACTCGAAATAGAGTCACCGGTGGTGGTTTTGGTAGAGGCGAAAAAAGCCGATATTAATAGTGGTTTGGGTCAATGTATGGCGGAAATGATTGCTGCCCAACAGTTCAATCAGAAGGCAGGGGAAGCGGCCAGTTCTGTGTATGGTTGTGTTACCAGTGGTTTGCTGTGGCGTTTTCTCAAGCTGGATGGAAATCAGATGACGGTGGACTTGAAGGATTATTCTCTGGAGCCTTTGGGCGATCTGCTGGGGAAGCTGGTGTGGATGTGTACCCCGTGAATCATCGGGCTGTTGTCGTTTCCATGGGGGTGGTCTAAGAGCGACTGCAATGTCCTCAGTTTAAGCTTAATGGTTAACTTTTATTGATTAGATCCCAACGATTTTTCTCACCTACATCCGGTAGGCTAAGCCAACGGGAAGATGTGACGGTCCTCGATAATTTTACTCGATCGTTTTGTTAACGCTGGGATTGTTGGGTTTCGAGGCTCAACCCAACCTACATCTATATCTCACACTTGTGATGTTGGCGTAGCCTCGCCGTTGGCGATACGGAGTCGAAGCATCAAACTAATTTATCAATTAATCCAGTGATTGACTTTTGAATTTTTTGTTTGCGTTCCCAATTCTGAAAAGCGCGATCGTAAGCTTGTCCTTGACGCTGATAGAAGAATTTCCACGCATCTAAACCAAAACTCATCCCCCAAAAGATGAGGACATACAAAGACCAGGGTACGCCAAAACCAGTCAAAAAGTTTAATGCCACCAAGCAAGCATTCGTAATTGCATACTTACCCAACTTGTCTTGGAACTTGGATTTGCGGTAAGCATCAAATTCTAAGCGTTTATTCGTTACACCCTTTTGGCTGAGCCACTTATTTTCAGCCAGTTGGAGCGTATCGGGAGAAATACGCAGTTCCTCGGCAATTTCTAATAATTGCGCGTAAGACAATTCCGTATCCGAGCTCGGATACTGGGCGAGGGCGATGTTCAAAATCTGTTGGACATCTTCCTGGCTATAGGCGCGAGTTAGGGACTGCTTTGAGAAGGTCATACACACTCAACCTGGGCTGATTTCAATTAGGTGAATCAAATATCCATATCTATTATGACATTTTCGATCGAGGAGATTGGTAGGCGATCGCGAGAATCTATAGCCCTAATTACCGTACCGCTATTGCCGCTTATCCTACAATTTGCCACAATCCTAACGCTGGACCAAACCACCGTACTGTAAACCAGGCAAATACTAGCAGCCCAATCCCAATCCAAGCAAACTTGGTAGTAATTCGGACAAATTCTGATGATTGGGTGGTTGTCAGGGGCAACCACGGCACAATCCGCGTCCCATCGGGCTTCACCGCACCAGTCTCTTTCCGTCGTTTTGCGTCGCCCATATTATTGCCGATCTTAGGTCTACAGTTCAAAATTTAGATATTCGGCACTGGTGTTGCCAAGCCTTTGCAACTAATATTAACAGGACGTTGGTGAGAGTCTCGACAATTGAATTCCCCTAGATGCCCCAAGATACGGAATAATCGTATTAACACCGATCGATTATTGATAGTATGTTATGAACTTGTGGTTTAAACGGTTGGTTGCAGCCTTTCTACTCGGCGGACAAGTAATTGTCCATGTTCTCAAGGGCAAATTTAACTATCCAAATATTCTCGAACAAATGGCTCTGGTGGGGCCAGAATCGTTACTGATTGCGCTGCTGACATCCACGACAATTGGGATGGTATTTACGATCCAGGTGGCGCGAGAATTTATTAATATTGGTGCAGGACAAGTTGTCGGTGGAGTCCTCGCCCTCGCCCTCACTCGCGAACTCGCGCCCGTTTTGACCGCAGTAGTCTTAGCTGGACGGGTAGGTTCGGCGTTTGCAGCGGAAATTGGGACAATGAAAGTCAGCGAGCAAATTGATGCCCTCTATATCTTAAAGACGGACCCAGTAGACTATTTAGTGATTCCACGGTTGATTGCCTGCTGTGTGATGCTACCATTACTCACCATTCTGTCGATCGTTACAGGAATGCTGGGTGGATTACTCATCGCTACTAGTATCTTTGGCATGCCAGCCAGGGTATTTATCGATTCAGCGCGCAATTTTTTAGATGCTTGGGATCTATTTAGTGCGCCGATTAAAGGAGTTTGTTTTGGGGCATTGATTGCAATTATCGGTTGCAGTTGGGGGATGACAACCACCGGTGGCGCAAAAGGGGTCGGACAGTCAACTACCACCGCCGTAGTTACGTCATTGCTAGCAATTTTTATCTCTAATTTTTTCCTATCTTGGATTATGTTTCAAGGCACAGGTAGTGCCGTTTCCAAAAGTTTGTAACTTCGCCACAAACACCCATTGATATTGGTTGTTTCGATCGGTAAATTAGACTTTGGAGATATCAACTCCAGATAGTTTCCAGGCTAATCCATCGCGTTTGAGGATCAGACTTACTTCTTTAGCTCGATCGACTTTATCGACGATTCTCACGACAAATCGATCGAGTGATTCATAGCCCATGTTAATATCTGAATCAGCAATATTTTTTTCCAGATCGGCAATATTGATTTTAGCACCGGGCACTGTGTCCTGCATCAGTTGGTCTAAGCCCTCTAGGGTAACTATTTTATCCACAATTGGATCGACCATTTTACCGACCATTTCTTTACCCATTGCTGGCGTTGTAGTATTTTGCACCTCAGCAATTTGTTTCATAACTTGAGATCTGACCCCTTCTTTAATGCTGTTTCGTAACGAGGGAAAGTCGATCTCACTAGCCAAGGCCTGGGCATCTCGATTAGCCGTAGCTGTTTTCAGATGATTCAGCGTGAGGTAGGGTGAAAAATAGATCCCACTACCAGCGATCGCGGCAACTCCGGTACTTACACCAGCAATGATGCCTATTTTTTTATTCATACATTTTTCGATGTCAACAAATAAATATCTTATCGATTTATCACAATTATCTTATCATGTTTTTATAGTGTGAATGTTGAGATAATTGTCTACAGGTCAAGTAGCTAAAATTGGCTCAGGAAGCGATACAGTCGCCAATAAAAACCTGAAGCTGGAACAAACGGGTAACATCCAAGGTCAAGATACTGAGATGTCTAGCAAAGAATTAGTTAGTATGAATAAGATCATTCATGTTTTCACTACTACTTTATTACTAACATTGGCTAATCTGATGGTTGTGACTAGTCGATCGCCAGCAGATACCCATAAAAATACGATATTTGGTCAAAACCAAGGTATAGTTGCCCCAAAGGGCAGAGATTTAATTGCTAAGTTTGAGTGTCGATCTCGTGGACCGAGCGCGGGCGAAATTTCGCTCCGAGCTAATGGTAAATACAACATCAAACAAATGACCGGTAAATACTTATCTACACCCGTAGGCTACCGTTTTATTAACGGTTCGCTGCGACGACAATCGATCGTCAGACAGCAAGGGAATATCTATTTAGTTAGTACTAAAGATGAAGCCAGAGCCGCCGAATTAGCGGCTGCTGACGGCGCACTGTTTTGTACTGGCGGGGAAATCAACTACTAACTGATTAGGTTGTATATTCGGCGTTGATTTTCACGTAGTCATAGCTAAGATCGCAACCCCAGGCAATTCCGCTACCGTTCCCATTCCCGACGGATACTGCAATTAAGACCGTATCTGTCTTGAGGTATTCAGCTTGAGTTGCAGCTTTGAGATAATTACTCGCAGCGGCTCGATCGAATGTTAATGGTTGTCCGTGGGTCATAAGCTGGATTTCCCCCAATCGCACAGCCAGGTTATTTTGGTCGAAAGGGACACCCGCTTTTCCTGCGGCCATTGCAATCCGTCCCCAATTAGGATCGTGCCCAAAAATTGCGGCTTTGAGCAGGGAAGATCCAGCAATTTCGCGGGCAATTTGTCGAGCATCTTTGTCAGTCAGAGTCCCCGACACTTGAACTTCGATCAGACAGGTAGCACCTTCACCATCACGGGCGATCGATTTAGCTAAATACTGACATACTGCGGTGAGCATCGCTTCTAATTTATCCGCTTCGGCCCCAGGTTGAACGATCGCTGGCGTGCGAGATTCTCCATTGGCTAGAGCAATGAGGGTGTCATTGGTGCTAGTATCGCCATCCACAGTGATTTGGTTGAAACTTTTATCTGCCGCCCGACTGAGCATTTGTTGCCAGAGCGTTGTCGATACGGCGGCATCGCAGGTGATAAAGGCAAGGAGAGTCGCCATATTCGGGTGAATCATCCCTGAACCTTTAGCCATTCCACCAATTCTGACTGGTCTGTCGGCAATTGTCGTCTCAAAAGCGATCGATTTACTCACCAGATCCGTCGTCATAATCGCCTTGGCAGCGATATCTCCACCCTCATGGGTAGCTGCGGCAATTAAACCAGGTATTCCGGCGATTAAGGCATCCATTTTAATCCGTTGTCCTATTACCCCGGTTGAAGCGAGTAAGACAGCTTCTGAGTCAATATTGAGGTGGCTGGCGAGAGCCTTTGCACTAGTAACCGCATCTTCCCAACCCTGTTCGCCAGTTGCCGCATTAGCTTGGCCGGAATTGCAGAGGATGGCACGAGCACTGGGTTTAGCGGCAAGTTGTTGACGACAATATTCCACACATGCGGCACGAACCTGGCTGGTGGTAAAGACTCCAGCCGCGATCGCATCGACATCAGACAAAATCACCGCCAAATCTGGCAACCCAGATGCCTTCAACCCCGCAGTAATCCCCGCCGCTCTAAAGCCCCGTGGTGCCGTGACTCCACCAGAAATTTCGTGCCAATCCATATCAGTTATCAATTATCAGTTGTCAGTTATCAGGATACTAGAATTGGGGATTGGGGATGGTTATTTGGTGATAGGGTGTTTGGTGATTATGAATTAATTACAATTTGCGAACTATTATCGCTAAAATCTAGTCTTTAAGTTCTATCCCTTCACCCTAGCCTGATGACTAACTCCAAATCAATTCAGATTCCCAAGCCAACTCGCTATCAAAATGCGGCGATCGATTACTACACTGGGCTGACCGGTACATCTTATCTCCATTATGGGTATTGGCAGCCAATCCCCGCTTCGGCAGATGAGTTGACCCTACCTCGGATGCGCGTTGCGCAGGCAGCTTATGCCACCAAACTTCTAGATCTAATTCCAGCCGGTGTTAGTACTATTCTGGATGTTGGTTGTGGCATTGGTGGTAATGCGAAAACCATGCTCGATCGATGTTTTAAGGTGGAAGGATTAGCACCAGATCCGCTCCAGCAGCAGAAGTTTGTTAAGTACACAGAAGGGAAAGTACCATTCCACCTCAGTAGATTTGAAGATTATCAGACAGATCGCAACTACGATCTAGTGTTGTTTAGCGAAAGTAGTCAGTATATTTCGGTTGAGGATTTAGCAATCGGTACGGCCCGACTGCTCAAATCTGGCGGATATTTATTAATGGCAGATATGATGCGGTCTGATGAAAATTATACTGAGGGAATATTCTCTAATTGTCATCTTAAAAGTGAACTAGAAGCGGGATTAATTAAAGCAGGATTTAAGTTAATTCAAATCGAAGATATTTCTGCCGAAATCGCACCGACGATCGATCTGTGTATCGAAGCTTTTCGGACTTACGGGTTGAGTACGATCGAGTATATTTCAGCCTTGGTCGAGATTGCCGTTCCACCCATCCACGCTTTAGGCCGATCGCTCTTTAAAAAATGGTTAGCAACACCAATTACCGAAGGACTGGCTGCTCGGCTAGTTTACGATCGACATCTTTGCTACGAAATTCAACTTTGGCAACTACCTGAAATAAATTAATCAAATTACTCCTTAATTCCCGTACTGGCAATTCCCCGAATAAACTGTTTCTGTCCGAGCAGAAATAGTAATATCACTGGGACAGTAGTAATGCCAACTGCGGCCATGAGTAATTGCCAACTATTGGTAAATTGCTCTTGAAATTCCGCCAGCGCGAGTTGCACAGTACGAAGTTCGGGACGAGTAGTAAAAATTAAGGGTTTGAATAAATCATTCCACTCACCGATAAATGTGAATAAAAACAGTGTCACCAGTGCCGGACGGGATAATGGCAGCATAATCCGCCAGAGAATTTGCCACCGATTAGCACCGTCGAGACTGGCGGCTTGTTCGAGTTCAATGGGAATGGTGAGAAAAAATTGCCGCAAGAGGAAGATGCCAAAGCCATTGGCGGCTGTCGGTAAAATTAATGCCCCGTAGGTATTGAGTAAATAACCCCACTTGAGAATCAAAAAAATTGGAATGACTAGCAACTGGAATGGGATGACCAGGGTAGCCAGGATTAGTAAGAGTAAGGCTTGACGACCGCGAAATCTGAGCCTAGCGAGTGCATAGCCAGCCAAAGCCGATGTCACAATCTGGGCAGCGGTGACAGCTAGAGCAACCAGGGTAGAATTGGCAAAAGCTAATAGAAAACGACCCCGTTCCCAGGCATCTTGATAGTTGGTCAAGACAATCTGGGTGGGTAAGTGAAAGCCAGTTGCCATCGAACCTACAGGGGTAATGGAAGTCAACCAGACCACCACTAGTGGAGCCATAATTAAGCCAGCACCACCACAGAGGAGGAGCCAGTTAAGAATTCGCCACCACCGAAAATAGCTGGAATCGGATAACTTATGCACGGTTTTGGTCTGCGATCGGTTAAGATGAATAGGTTTGAGAATTGCAACAAATCTTTAGATATGCGTGGGCCAGATTAGCTAGGGTCATACTTTAGATAAATCTAAGTTACACCAAAGTTATCTCTAATCGGAGATGCCGTTAGCTTTCAAGCTGACTTAGGATCAATATTATTTGGATATACAGGAGAAATCGAACTTATGGTGCAGATGGCAGCCAGTTTGGAATTAGACTTCACAAGCGAAACCTATAAAGATGCCTACAGTCGCATCAACGCGATCGTGATCGAAGGCGAACAGGAAGCGCATGAAAACTATATTACACTGGGCGGACTGTTGCCAGATTTCCAAGACGATTTGGCGAAGTTGTCCAAAATGGAAATGCGCCACAAAAAGGGGTTTGAAGCCTGTGCGCGCAACTTAGCTGTAATTCCGGATTTGGGATTTGCCAAAGAATTTTTCTCACATTTACACGAAAATTTCCAGATTGCCGCCGCCGCCGGAAATGTCGTTACCTGTTTGTTGATTCAGTCTTTGATTATCGAGTGTTTTGCGATCGCTGCATACAATATCTATATTCCAGTAGCTGATGATTTTGCCCGCAAGATCACCGAAGGGGTAGTTAAAGATGAATACATGCACCTCAATTTTGGGGAAGTTTGGCTTCAATCCAATTTTGAAGCATCAAAAGCCGAACTCCAAACTGCCAACCGTCAAAATCTCCCCCTCGTTTGGAAGATGCTTAACCAAGTGGCTAAGGATGCAAAGGTCTTGGGAATGGAAAAGGATGCTCTGGTTGAGGATTTTATGATCGCCTACGGTGAGGCTCTGAATAATATTGGCTTCAACACTGGCGAAATTATGCGGATGTCTGCCTATGGCTTGATCGGTGCGTAGAATAGGGAATAGTGAATAGTGAATAGATCTGTAGGTTGGGTTGAAGAATGAAACCCAACTTACCTAAACAGAGTTTATTTCATCCTTTAGCCGACAATGATGTCGGATCGGGTGTTCCCTCAACAGAAAACCAAACGTGCCCCTATTTATCTCTTGCGCCCAAAGTTTTTAACTCATCGAGCTGAGATCTAGTCAAACCCGTCATCCCAGTAATATTCATCCCCTCATACGGTCGGATCGAACGGCGAGTCGAAATCAAATTCCCAGTCGCCAAATCCCATAAGCGAATCGTTTCATCTTGACTCGCACTGGCGATAAATTGACCGCAACAACTGACCGCCACTGACAACACCCAACTCTGATGTCCGGTGAGGATATTAGTACAAGTGCCTGTTTCCATCGACCAGATATAGATCTTATAATCCGAAGCACCACAGATCAGCCATTGACCATCAGCACTATAGGCTAGAGCTAAAATCCAGCCTCCATGCCCAGTCAAGGTGTGAAAATGCTCGTTAGTCTGGAGATTCCAGAGGACAATCGTTCCATCCATCCCACCACTGGCGAGAATAGCACCGAGGGGATCGAAGGCAACGGCAACAACTCGGTTGGTATGTTGGGTAATGATTTGAGTTGAGGCAATGCGATCGAGATCCCAAATTCTGACAGTGCTATCTTCACTGGCACTGGCGATCGATTTACCATCGGGATGATAAGCTAGAGCGCAAATTCGATCGGTATGTCCGTGTCGAACTTGAATCCGGCGACCTTGTTGAAGATCCCAGATCCCGATCGTTCGATCGATGCCGCCACTGACTAAATATCTGCCATCGGGGCTGTAGGCAAGTGCGGAGATTCCCGCCGAATGCCCCAACAGAATCTGCTTACAGGTGAGATCCGCCGCATCCCAAATTCTAATCGTGCGATCTTCACTCCCACTTGCAAAAGTATTGCCTTGAGGATTGTAAGCGACGGCACATGTGGGTTTCGTATGTCCGGCTAATTGGTATAAACAAGTATCTGTGTGCAGATCCCAGCCGCGAATTTGAGCATCACCACTAGCTGTAATTAACTTTTGACCGTCAGGACTCCAGGCGATCGAATGAATCCAATTAGTATAGCCGGTCAGTAACTGTAAACAATTGCCATTACTGACTTGCCAATAGCGAATGGTCCGATCTTCGCCTCCACTTACCAGACGTTCGCCATCGGGATGAAATGCTACCGACCATACTAACTGGGTATGTCCCTCTAAACGATGTAAACATTTACCGTCGCTCGTCCGCCACAGCCGCACTACTCCGTCGGCCCCCCCACTGGCAAAATATGTGCCATCGGGACTAAATTCTGCCGACCAAATGGAGTCAATCTCTTCCGACGATATCCACCGAGGGCGATAGCTGATTTCATTGACATCCACTCGACTTCTCTCATCTCGGCTCCGCTCGATGACCCTTGGGCAATTCCAAAGCCTCAGTGTGCCATCGAGACTACCGCTGAGGATGGTTTGACCATCTGGACTATAATCGACGGCTGTGACCCAATTTTGATGGGATCGATTCTCTTTCCGAGAGGCTTCTGCTGAGGCTCCGCCAATGCCAACGAGTGCGAAAGGATCGCCGACTAACTCGCACTTACCACTCGCCACATCCCACACCCGAATTTCCCCGTTAGCACACCCACTGACTAATTGGTGTCCTACAGGATGAAACCCGACACTAATCGACCAGTCGGGATGTCCCGAAAATTGTTTAACACAGTGCCCTGTTAGCACTTCCCAATAATAGATGTGACCAGTGTTGCTCCCACTGGCGAGATATCGACCATCGGGACTAAAACTCAACCCAAAACTATGAATTCCTTCCCCAAACGTTCGCAGACAACTGCCATCTTGCAAGTCCCAAAGTTTGAGTGTGAGATCGTCGCTAGAACTTGCTAAATATCTGCTATCAGGACTAAATTTAACCGCACGCACCCAATTAGCATGTCCCGAGCAAGTAAACAAAAATTGTCGGTTGATCGCGCGCCGGATTCTGATTTCGCCATTGCTATCGCTAACAGCCAGGGTTTTGCCGTCCGGACTAAACGCGATCGATAAAATACTGCCAAAGGTCTGAGTGAAGGCACAGTTGACCATCTGCGATCGGCCAAAATTGACCCCTGGTAATTCAGCCCCAACTAAATATGCCTGCTGAACTACTAACTCGGAACAGTCTAACTCAGTCAAGTCTGACTTGAGCTGAATCAGTAAATTAAGTAAATTTCCGGCTACATAGCCTGGTTGGAGCGAGTTAGATTTGCGCCATTCGGTGAGGATTTGCCGCAAATGTGCGCCGATTTTGAGGGCACCGCCAATACTGCTGCGAAGCCGGCTGGCGATCGGTTCGATCGTCAGCCGAACTTGGGTTTGGCGAATGTACTCTCGATTATCTGCTTGAATTAGTGCGTGGGTATCGAGCAGTCTAGGCTGCTGTAATTCAATTTCGGTGCAAATTTGGCTAACAAATATACTGGTGATATATTCCATTACCACGGGCTGTAACGACCACCGACCGATCTGTCCAGGGATAATCTCGTTCGCGGAGCGTTGCAGAATGCAAATTATACTCCGACGGCGCAATGATTGGATGACCGCAAGTAACGATGAATTCAAACAAGTCCCATCCTGTTGATTCCAGGTGGGATGTAGTGCCGCTTCTAAATCAACCAGCGTCATCGGTTCGCGTTGAATTGCCAACCAGTACATCACCTGAGGTTCGGCTGCTGTCAGCCGTTTCCACTGCTGTCCAGAGCAGAATTTGAATATCAGCAAAGCCCGATTTTGCCGATCGCAAGTGAGCGAGAATTTCCCGCACATCTCCATCGGCGATATCTTTCACCGCCGCCGCCACCAATTGGAAGGCCAGCGGATTACCGCCGTAGTATCGATCGATCTCCGACCATTCGGACTCCGAGATCGGCAAACAACCGCGATCGGCAAAAATCTGTTGACCGCCAGCCGCATCCAATCCCGCTAACCCCAAAGTTCTCACCTTAGCGGTTATGCCCTCCATTTGACCGACTTCCGTCGGTTTTTCGCGACTGGTCAGGAGCAGACAACTATGGTGATTTACCCGACCTAGAGTACTAAACAACTCCCCATAGTCGGTATATCCCTGGCGATATTGGCCAACTTGTGCCCCACCTTGAAAGATCGATTCACAGTTGTCTAACACAATTAGACAGCGGTGTTGTCCCAAGATCTCGACTAGTAATTCGAGCTGACTCGCGATCGTTGGGGGAATTAGTTCCAGATTCTGGTCGGTGAGATCTTGGCGTAATCTGGCTCGATTGCTGAGCCATCGAACCACATCTGGCTGAATGCCTAATACATCGATCAGGGTGCGGATGATTTCTGGTAATAGTTCGCTCAGAAGTGGAGCATTGAGTAAGCTGCGCCATAAGATGCACCTAAACTGGTCTGAGGCTGGTTCAACTCGAGTATTAGCCTGGAGTTTTGCCTGCAATTCTTGAACAAGTTTGATGGCAAGAGTCGTTTTACCCATTCCCTCCATCCCCAAAATTGCCACTAACCGACAGCGGTCTGCCATTAGCCATTGGGTTAGTTGGTGCCGTTCCCGTTCTCGTCCATAAAAAACCGAAACATCATTAGCGTAGCCGCCTGGCAAGAAAATCGCTTCGCCCCAATCGATCTGGAGAATCGACGGTAATGATGACTCAGCAGCGGCTTTTGATGCAAATAGCTCGATTATTTCTCGAAAATTACTCTTACTGACCCTTTTTTCAGTCGCTGTCGCTAGCATTCGCCAGATTTGGGCACCCACCCCACGAATATAGTTTTGGTCGTATCCCGCCGCTTCGGCAATCTCAGGATAGGACTTGCCCTCCCAAGCTGCTTTAAAGACCATTTCTTGGGGTGGGTTAAGATATTCTGGGGCGAGCAGTTCTTGGACGATGGTTAAAGCTAGCTCTAGTTCCATGTTGACGCGCGATCGAGTACGATTTTCTCTAGGGTTTATTATCAACTACTTATGTTGTTAGGTCAGTGGCTGGGTTTATTTGCTTTAGGATTATCTCTGTATATATTGTGGCAAATCCGCCAGATGTTATTGCTGATTTTTGCGGCGATCGTGTTAGCGACAGCCTTGAATAAATTAGCGCGAAAGATCCAATCTAAATTAAAATTTTCCCGTACCCAAGGAGTCTTTGCGGCGATCGTGATTTTTTTTGTGATTTTAGGTGGCTTTTTTATTCTAGTCGTCCCGCCATTTATTAGTCAATTTCAAGAACTAACTACTACTAAATTTCCCGAAATTTTCCAATCGGCTAATCGCTGGAGTAACCAAATTCGCGCGGTTATTCCTGCCGCATTAATTCCTTATTTGCCAGATCTTAACGATCTTAATCGCCAAATCCAGCCCATTATCCAATCTATGGCTGGACGCTCAATCGCGATTTTCTCTAGCTCTTTGGGCGTAATTCTCAATCTCTTATTTGTGGTGATTCTCACCATCATGTTCCTCGCTCAACCCACAGCTTATCGGCGCACTTTTATCTCTCTATTTCCCAGCTTTTATCGGCGACGAATCGATAGTATTTTGGCCGAATGTGAAGTATCCTTGGGCAAGTGGTTTGCCGGCGCGCTATTGAGTATGGTGGTAGTCGCCATCTTGAGTTTGATTGGCTTATTATCTCTGGGCATTCCCCTCGCTTTGGCTCAGGCAATCTTAGCTGGATTGTTCAATTTTATCCCCAATGTTGGCCCGACTCTGAGCATAATTATCCCGATGTCGATCGCCTTATTAGATGAACCTTGGAAAGCTGTTGCAATTTTTATTATTTACTTTTTAATTCAACAATTTGAAAGTAATTTTCTCACCCCATATATTATGGCGCAGCAAGTTTCCCTATTACCCGCGATGACCCTGATCGCTCAGGTATTTTTCACCACCTTATTTGGATTTTTGGGTTTATTACTTGCACTGCCGATGACTGTTGTTGGTAAAATCTGGATTAATGCAATCTTGATCGAAGATGTCCTCGATCGCTGGCAGTTGGTGCGAGGTGAAAATTATAAATCTGGTTACGATCTCGAAATTACCGATCCCTGGCAAAATCCCTCGATCGAAACAGAAATAGTTCTCACTGGCGATGAATAACCAACTTACGGGGATCTGACATCGCTAGCCAGCCTGCTTGTCTAGCTCCTAACGACATGGCGCACCCGTGTGTTGATTGAATGGAATCGGACTGGGAATCGGACTACCAATAATCGATGTGGTACAAGCCGATCGGCTAGAGCCGGGATAAATATTATTCTGTTGGAAGATAACTGTCGGCTGTTGGTACTGACGGCGACGGCGGTTTGTGTGGTAAAAGCCCCCATTCGAGGTCGTAGTTGAGGTGGAAAAAGAACTACTATCGGGGTAGCTATAGCTATTCATGATTACTCGGTCTGTGGTAGTAGTTGTCGTTCCAAAGGGTACATAAATCGTCGTAGAAGAATACCCGCCTGGATAAATTACCTGACTAACTAAACTTTCTGCTTTTACTGATGTTGGCACGATCGAGGCACCAAAAGTAGCCATCATCACCATTAAACAAACAGAGTATTTCATAATGATCTGTTAAGGTGGGCAATGCCCACCAACTAGATTTAAGCTTCCGATCCGACAATTTAACTCTAAAAATCAGCCACTATCGACGATCTAAATTCTCTGTGGCTCACTGTCAACCATTAACTGACTTCGCCCAATCTTGCGCCCAAGCTAGAGTTGTATGAACTTGATCGAGTGTAGCAGCTTCACAATAAAGCCTAAGGACTGGTTCCGTGCCGCTAAACCGAATTAACAGCCAACTGCCATCTGCCAGATTGAACTTATAACCATCAGCGAGATTGCGATCGACTACCTCTATCTTAGCAATTTCCGCAAATGGTTGACTCTCTAATTGCAGCATTAATTTCGATCGGACATCCATACTATCAAGATGAAGATCCACTCGATCGTAGCTAAAATGATAGTTGGTCTGAACCTGAAGCTGACGATACAAATCGCCTAAATCCTGCCCCGACTGGGCAATCGCTTCGAGTAAATATAACGCCGAGAGCAATGCGTCGCGTTCGGGGATATGATTGCCATACCCAATTCCGCCCGACTCTTCGCCACCAATCAATACAGGTGTCGTCAACATCCGATCGGCGATATATTTATAACCGATCGGCGTTTCATAAATCGGTAAATTATATAACTTCGCCATCGCTGGCACGAGATTAGAAGTACTGACAGTTTTGATAATTTCGCCCGTAAAGCCGCGCCGTTTAGCCAAATGTTCGATCAGAATCGGAATCAAAATCTGCGAACTCAAGAACTCGCCCGTCCCATCTACAGCCGCAATTCGATCGCAGTCTCCATCAAATACTAACCCGACTCTGACCCCATCTTTACCACTTTGAGCGCGAATTACTCGCATCAATTGCGATAAATATTTAGGTAATGGTTCCGGCGCACCACCATCGAACAACGGATCGGTATTGCTATTTAGCTCCGTAATCGGCAAGCCCAACAATCGCCCTAAACCAGTACTCGCCGCACCGTGCATCACATCAGCAAACACCGCTAATTTACCCACTGCCACCGCCCGCTGAATGCTGGCTAAATCGACTTTGCCGCGTAGTTCCTGACAGTAACCCGCCCACGGATCGAAGGTAGTGAGAGTTCCAGGCTCTGTCGGTGGTAACGTCTCGCCCAATCGTGCTTCAATTTGCTTGGTAAGTTCTGGTGATACCGAACCGCCAAAATTTCCTTTTACTTTCAAACCCAGATAGCTACCAGGATTGTGACTAGCCGTGATTACCAATGCACCAAGGGCATTTTGACTGTGTGCAGCCCAACTAAATGCTGGGGTGGGAGCAAAAGTATTCCCAATGATGACATTAAAACCGGCTTGTTGCAGTCCAGCCGCCATCCGCTGGGCGAAGCTTTCTGCCATGAAGCGGCGATCGAAGCCGACAATAATCGTGCGATTACCTGTTTTGGTACCATAAGTATCTGCCAGTACCGCTGCGGCAATTGGTGCCACCATCAACAATCGATCGAAGGTAAATTCCGCACCAATGATTCCCCGCCAGCCATCTGTCCCAAATTTAATTGCTTCCACAGTCTTTAGTTCAAATATTTAGCACTTCATTATTTTACCGATCGAACTGTCATTGTGATTCAGTACTCCCACTGAGTCTG
>JANPJH010000126.1:0-23134 GCA_031425415.1 Chamaesiphon sp. VAR_61_metabat_425
AGCCATTGTAAACCGCCCCTGACGATCGGCCCAATAAGTTTTGACATCTGACTGTTGTTGTGCCAGCCAACTCAATGGATCGACGGGGGCAATTGGCACTTCGATCCGCAAAATTTTACCCTCTATTTCTAGAGGGACGATCGCGTTGTACTCAAAAAATTGTTTAATCTGGGTGGCTATCTTCAGATAAAGATCCATTACGAGCAATAATTTACGATGAGGAATTATCCTCCCGTTGGCGGAGCCTCTCCTCTGGAGAATCTTCAATCCCCCCAATCTGTTGGACATCAGCAGGTAAATCGTCAGCACAATTTACGATTATCTCTTTCAGCTTATCAAACATTTCTGCTGGAGTTAAGAGCCGCTCTGGCTGATTTGTTTCTAGCAAAACATAAGCATCATTATTAAACATTAAAGAATCAGACATACTTATTACTTATTATTTATTACTTATTACTTAATCTATGAATCCAATTCTTACCCTCAACTATGAATCTGCGATCGAAGCCCTCGGTACAGATTACTATGATGACGTAGTAGCCGCAGACTTTCCCCAACATATCTTACGCTTTCGCAACGACGAAGTGTTAACCCAACTGGGATTAGACCCCACCCAAGTCAGTGATGAGCATTTGATCGAAGCCTTCGGGAAATTTGCCAATCCACCGCACCCACTTCTAGCTCTGGGCTATCACGGTTATCAATTTGGTGAATATAATCCCCGATTAGGTGATGGACGAGGCTTTCTCTACGGACAGGTGCGTGGCGTTGATGGTGAACTGTATGATTTTGGGACAAAAGGTTCGGGTAAAACGCCCTACTCTCGTGGTGGCGATGGAATGCTGACACTCAAAGGGGGCGTGCGGGAAGTACTAGCGGCTGAAGCTCTCCACCAGATGGGTGTTAGAACTTCCCGCTGTTTCAGCCTGGTGGAGACAGGCTTGGACTTATGGCGAGGGGATGAACCTTCCCCTACTCGTTCTTCAGTGATGGTGAGATTTAGTCGATCGCACATTCGGTTTGGTAGTTTCGAGCGATTACACTACCTCAAACGTCCAGATTTAATTCAAAAGTTATTAGATCATGTCATCACCATCTATTATCCCCATCTTGCCACAATTTCACCAGCAGAACGCTACACACGGTTTTATGCCGAATTAGTCCAACGAGTCGCCGAATTGGTTGCTCAATGGATGGCGGCAGGTTTTTGTCATGCAGTATTAAATACGGATAATATGTCGATTACTGGAGAAAGTTTCGACTATGGCCCATTCGCCTTTCTCCCCACTTACGATCCTGATTTTACTGCTGCCTATTTCGACCATTATGGCCGCTATAGTTACGGTAATCAACCGGGAATATGTAAACTTAATTTAGACCTACTTCAGCAGCCGTTAAGCGCGGCGATCGATCCGGCTGAGATGAAAACAGCTTTAGCTAAATTTGAGGAATATTACTTTCCTTCTTATAAACAGTTAATGCTCCGAAAATTGGGATTAGATGGCGCGACCACACCGGAAAGAGATGAGTTGTTGGTGGCGACATTGCAATTATTATCAGATACTCAAGTAGGATATCATCAGTTTTTCTTTGAAATTAGTCAGGCATTTAGACTCAGATGGATTGAGGATCTAAATTCGATATTAAGTGAAACTGAATTTATGCCGGAGGTAGTTGCCAATTCAGGCTATCATCGGTGGTTAGAACTTTATTGTCGGGTTCTAAAGCAGGTTCCAGCATCAGAGCTTAAATCGATCGAGCATAATTTAGTTAAGGCTAATCCCCAAACGATCTTACTTCGTCCGCAGATTGAATCGATCTGGGAACCGATTGCTCAGTCCAATGATTGGGAACCATTTTATACGTTGTTAAATAAGATTCGATCTGGTAATTAGAAGTTCCCAATAACCGTATCAACACAACACTTGAATTTATGAAGACGATCCTACACATCACCCAACGCCAAGAATGGGAAACAGCTAAAAACCTCGGCAATTATCGTAGTCATACACTCGCATCTGAAGGGTTTATTCACTGTTCCACAGTAGCCCAAGTTATCGGCTCGGCAAATCGGTTTTTCAAAAATCAACAGGATTTAGTTATTTTGGCGATCAATATCGATCGCATCAAACCAGAGATTCGGTACGAAGGCGCGGAATCAACTAATTTATTTCCGCATATTTATGGTGAATTAAATATTGATGCTGTGGTTCAGGTTATCGATCTTGAAACTGGAACGAATGGAGAGTTTATCTTGCCACAAGAGATTATTAAGTTAGAATAGCGAAAGGTAATAAATAAAAATATGATAAATCCTCCCGCAGACAATTTAGTTTTTAAAAATGCGTTGATTGTGGGTGGGGGACAGGGCATCGGGTTAGGATTTGTGAGGCAGTTATTAGCCAGACAAGATATCAGCCGCATCTATGCTACTTATCGACGGCTAGAATCAGCCACAGAATTACTGGCAATCCAAGATTCGCGATTGTGCTGTCTTCAGATGGATATTACTGACGAAGCTCAAATTGCGGCGACGATCGAGCAAATTAAACCGCAGACGGCTACACTGCATTATGTGATTAACTGCGTGGGCGTATTACATGAAGGCGAGATGCAGCCAGAGAAGAGTTTACGCCACATTAATGCCGAACAACTATTACGCTACTTTCAGGTAAATAGTATTGGGGCAATGTTGTTATTTAAGTATGTGCAGCCTTTACTAAAAAATGGAGATCGATCGATCCTCGCGACTATTTCAGCTAAGGTTGGGAGTATTGGTGATAACCAGATTGGCGGTTGGTATGGGTATCGAGCATCTAAAGCGGCGTTGAATATGTTTATCAGAACAACGGCGATCGAGTATAAACGAACTTGTCCCAAAACAATCTTAGTCGCACTCCATCCTGGTACGACAGATACCAGGTTATCTCTCCCCTTTCAGCGCAATGTTCCACCAGAGAAGTTATTTTCAGTCGATCGAACTGTATCACAATTACTAACTGTGATGGATGGATTAACTACTACCGACAGTGGAGAGTTTTTCTCCTGGGATGGTAGTCATATCCCGTGGTAGTCAAACATTGATTCGTTATTGTCGTTTGTGTTAATATAGTTCATCGATGCGGGAATAGTTCAGTGGTAGAACGTCAGCTTCCCATGCTGAATGTCGTGGGTTCGAGTCCCATTTCCCGCTTATTAGTCTAATAACTCTGTCGCCGCTGTAGAATGACCATGTGTTGACCGACGACGGGACTACGGGCGATCGAGTGACCCTGAGCATCTTGGAGTTCTAGCTTGCTAAAATGATTTGCCTTAGCCTGGAGCCACATGCGATCGGTTACGAGATCTTGTTGAGCATCGCCAATTAGATACCAGACTGGGTTGAGCCGGACGATCGCCAGATCGCGAGGAAAATCGACCTGTAGAGTTTGAATAATATCATCTGGATACTGACTGGTAATGTCGCTTAATTGCGTCTGTATGGCATCGATAAATGCCTGTTCTGGGCTGGTTTGCGAGCTGACTCTAGTATCGTTGAGATTAGTGTGGCTGGGGGCTGGAGTCGTGACGATTTGAGGTTGAAGTGGTGCTGCTAAGATCCCATCCACGAACCAGATTGTCACCGTTACAACTACAACGATAATTGTCGTGAGCAGTGCGTCTGATAGCTGACGAATCGGCAGCGGGAGAATTCGACGCAACTGATAGAGCATCGCCGTCCAGAATCCAATCGATCTCTCGACCATGCTCGGTGTAGATTTAGATGTGCGGGTATTGTCTAGCGGTAACCCTGTCGAGGTGTTGTCATTTCTCCGAGTTGGCGTAGTTGGATCTTTGCCCCGTCGCACCTCCTGAGTATTGCTATTTTTGACAGTGGCGGCGGGAAGTGCTTCATCCCAATCTTCGAGATCGGGAGTTGTGGGTGCTGATGGCGGTTTTACAGGTACAATCGGTTGTGGATAGGCGATGGTATTATTTGCTAATGTCTCAAAATCATCCCAATTCGTCTCCTCATCATCATCGGCTCCGCCAGTAATGGGAAATTCATCAAATTCAATGTCTGCTGGCGATGGCTTATTTTGAGGTTGCCGATTGGGATCAGAGACGACAGTTGAATTTTTCCTGCCAAATCGTCCAAACAATCCTTGCATCAGCTTACCTGTCCTCGATCGGGGTGTCATCATTTTAATTCATAATCGATTAATGCTTAATTTGTAACTCCCCGATTCACAAATGCAGTAGCTGTGTTCGACTAGCCTGAATAGTGCCCGTGTTGATGGGCACTATATCAAAGACAATTACAAATTATTCCGTCAGGGGGATGAAAACCTGTCGCGAGTAGAATCGCACTCATTCTAATTTATCATCTTTGCTAGGTCAGCTAATTAGAAATAACTAAAATTTATGGGTACTAATCGCCGTCAATTCTTAATTGTAGCTGGCTTAGCTGGCTTGGGTATGGCCGGAGTTGGCAAGTTACTATCAGATAACCTCGGATATTCCAACTCAGTGTCAGCAGTACCGCTACCCAAGTCGAAGTTATTACAGCGATTTGCTGTTTTGGCAGATACTGGTACTGGGAGTCGTAAGCAATATGAAGTCGCTCGTGCGTTAGCTCGTTATCATCAGCAGAACCCTTTTGATACTGTGCTGTTAGCTGGAGATAATATCTATACCAATGGGGAATTTACAAAGATTAAATCGGTGTTTACGCTGCCCTATCAGGACTTATTGAGTCGGGGCGTGAAGTTTTATGCTTGTTTGGGCAACCATGATGTGCGAGAGAATAATGGCGATAGCCAAGTGGTCTATCCTGATTTTAATATGCAGGGCAAACGTTATTACACTCACGGCAATGACGATGTCCGATTTTTTGTTGTAGAAACTAACGCGCTTTCTAATTCTAAGTCACCAGACAGACAGGAACAATTAGACTGGCTCGATCGCGAGTTAGCCGCGAGTAAAGCCAAGTGGAAAATCGTCTACGGACACCATGCCATTTATACAGCAGGTGTCTATCATGACAACCCCAACACGCTAGAAATGCAACGTGTCGTTGCACCCATCCTGAAAAAACACCAGATCAAATTGTGGATTAATGGTCACGATCATAATTACCAGAGATCGAAGCCGATCGACGGCACCACTTTTGTAGTCTGCGGTGGTGGTGGTGCGGGTTTATATCCTGTCAAGAATCGAAGTTGGACGGCATTCGCTCAAAGTATCCACAGTTTTGGCATCGTCGAAGTCTATCAAGACCAAATTATCCTGACAGGTGTTGACAGTTATAGCCGGATTATCGATCGAGGAGTGGTAATGGTGTAATTGCCCAGCGTCGATCAAGACACTGGTGTAATGTTGTTGAGCCGGGTAGTTAACACTTTCAATTCAACATTAAGATTAAAGAATTTAGTGGGTGATTGGATTTTAAGGCGATCGGCAAGCGTGGAAATAAGTTTCATCATGATTCTCCTAATAACTTGTAGGTTTAGCTCGATCGACTAAAGTATATTATTTAGATATCAAGCCTGTGGACGGTCATCAAGTCAGACTGTTTTTAATCATCCTATCCTTGCTGTTGTTATTAGTACGGAGGAGTGAGCAGATCGGATTTAAAAAAGTAAAAATCGCTGATTTTTAGATTTGTCACTAACACATATGTATCTTTATTGAACAATTTTCCTCGTGACTGATACAACTCCAGATATCGATCTGCTGCTCGCCCCATTTCACCAGTTCGGAGTGAATTTAGGTCTTAGCCGCATCCAGACTCTACTCGCTGCGCTCGGTTCTCCCCACAAGCGTGTCCCGATGATCCATGTGGCGGGGACAAATGGCAAGGGTTCGGTATGTGCTTATCTATCTAGCATTTTAAGTACCGCCGGCTACAAAGTCGGGCGATACACATCGCCACATTTAGTTAGCTGGAACGAGCGAATTTGTATCGATGGCGAACCGATTAGCACAGCATCCGCCATAGACGTACTGAAGCTAGTCATCGCTAAAATTGATCCACAGCAACCCACCCCAACTCAATTTGAAATAGTCACGGCTGCGGCTTGGCTTTATTTTGCTCAGTCTCAGGTAGATGTTGCCGTGATTGAGGTTGGCTTGGGTGGTAGACTCGATGCGACGAATGTTTGTGACATACCTTTAGCTACTGTAATTGTCTCCATCTCGCTCGAACACTGGCAACAACTCGGTGACACAATCGCCAAAATTACTACCGAAAAAGCTGGAATTCTCAAGCCTAATTGTCCGGCAATTATCGGGGTGCTCCCGCCCGATGCAATTAAAGTAGTTGCCGAACGAATCGAGGCTCTAAATTGTCCCACAGTTTGGGTTAAACCTGCTGTTAAAATACCAAAACCTGATTCAACCTCATTCTCATCATTATCAGTCGATCGACTCCCCTGGGTCGAATTTGACGGGATTAGCTACCCACTCGCGTTATTAGGTGAGATGCAATTGACTAATTCGGCGATCGCGATCGCCACAATTCAGACTTTACGCCAATCGGGATGGAATATTAGCGATCGAGAGATCGTGACGGGGATGGCAAATACCAACTGGTTGGGGCGGATTCAATGGACGACTTGGCACGAACACAAATTACTAATTGACGGTGCCCACAATGCCGCCGCCGCAGTCGCTTTACGTGAATATGTCGATACGCTCGATGCACCAATTAGTTGGGTGATGGGAATGCTATCGACGAAGGCACATCGAGAGATATTTCAAGCCCTGCTCAGACCTGGCGATCGATTGTATCTCGTTCCGGTACCAGATCATAGCTCGGCAGACCCAGCCGCACTAGCTGATTTAGCTCGATCAATCTGTGTCGAGCTGAGCTTAGTCGAGACTCATGAAGATTTACAAGCGGGTTTAACTGCTGCCACAACTCTCCCTAACACTCATCAACCAGTGCTGTGCGGTTCACTCTATTTACTCGGACATTTTTTAAAATTGGCTGGATCGATATTATAAACATCAGCCTAAGCGGTAGTGTGGTTGGGTAGAGTGAAACGAAACCCAACCTACAACTCCCTATCTCAAAGCTTTGCCAGGTAGCTGAGGAGATCGGCCATTTCTTGAGGATTGGGTTGAAATTGGGGCATCGGCGGCGTGTTTCCACTAGTCACCTGTTCGATGAGACTATGAGGAGACTTGCGTTTGGAGATTTCCCGCAGACTAGGACCGACTCGTCCAGCGGCATAAATGCCGTGACAGCCACTACAATTGATTTGAAAGATTGCATGTCCGAGGGTGGGGTCGCCCGTCCGAGATAGAACACTGGTAATGTAGGGATTGGCTTCCTGGAATGAGTGCCAGCCGACCATCGCGCACGAAAAGGCCGATAGACAAGCCATGACAATCGCTCCAAGCTGTTGTGGCGATGTTTCCCTGAGTTTAGGTAGTCGGATATCCAAGGCGTGCCTGCTACTCGTTAATTAAAGTTAGTTATATAAAATTTGCAGATTTGGCACTAAGGCTTATGTCTACGACTAATAGTGTATCGATAAATTTAAGATTTGAGATACATTTCTTAAATATCTTAAGATTTTTTTCCGATCGTAAAGTTTTGGCGGTGAGGTGCAGACTTGAAGAGCGGCAATAAGACCTTGCATCAAACCCCCTAAACCCGATACTCTAGAAAAGATTGTGTCAACTAATTTCGGAGTATCAACGTGGTAGAACCTTTACTAGCTGGGATCGTCCTTGGTCTGGTTTTTATTACTCTCAGTGGCTTGTTTGTAGCTGCTTACTTACAGTACAAGCGTGGTAATCAGGTCGGGCTTTAGGGGAAAGGGGAAAAGGGAAAGGAAATCTACAGCATTTTTTCTAACTCCCAACTCCCTGCTTGGTGAAACACACGCTGAGGAAACCTCAGCGCGATTTCATCCGCAACTCCCAACTATTTGAGTTGATAGAACGATATTGCTGTATTTCCATAGCTTTTGTAGCGGGATAGTTCTAGTGTAGCTAAACCATCTGGTAAATTACTGATGTTCGAGTCAGGGCTGTGTTCTACAGCGAGTTCTCCGGATGGAGCCAGTAACTCGAATTGCTCGATCGCGCTTAAGACTGGATGATATAAATTTCCCGCATAAGGTGGATCAAAATAAATGCGATCGAACTGTTGTCCGGCGAGTAAAGCTAGTTTTTTGACGACATCGCCCCGGAACAGTTGAAATGTCTGGGATGCGCCGACCACTTTAGTCCAATTTTGTTGAATAATATTGCAGGCTGTTGAGACTCGTTCAATGCCCACGACAGTCTCAGCACCACGACACAAAGCCTCAGCACCCATTGCCCCACTACCACTACAAAGATCTAGCCAGCGACAACCCACGATCGATCCTTGCCAAACATTAAATAATGCCTGTCGGACTTTGGCAGGTGTTGGTCTAGTTTCTAGTCCCGGCAACGTTTTTAATTCACGATTACCATAAATTCTGATCGTCATTCAATCCAACTCTCAACTACCTAAAGACTAACCTGCTCGAAATGATTCCGAGGATTCGAGGTGCGTGCAGTGCGGATTTGTTCGTAGAGATCGCGTTCTGTAGAAGTAATATTTTTCGGGGTAGCAATAATAATTTTAGCTAATTGATCGCCGCGATCGCCACGAGGATTTGTCCAGCCTTTACCGCGCAGCCGAAGAGATTGCCCCGATCTTACCCCAGGCGGGACGTTAACTGTCACCATGCCTTCGGGGGTGGGAATCTCAATTTGGGCACCGAGAACAGCCTCATCGGGGGTAATGGGAACTTCACAGACGAGTTGCTCGCCATCGAGTCGAAAGAAGGGATGAGGTTGCAATTCGACGGTGAGATATAAGTCGCCCCGTTGTTTATTGTAGGAATTAATATTACCTTTACCGCGCACGCGAATCCGGCTCCCAGATTTTGCCCCACCAGGAATGCGAACCTTGATCGTCTCATTTCCCAAATTAAAGCTTTTTTGAGTACCATTAAAGGCTTCAATCAGGGTAAGGGAAATTGTTGCCTCGCGATCGCTACCCATATTACTGGTACTAGTAGTACTAGTATTAGCATAAATATCATCAAACCCAACATTTGCAGATGTTGTAGCCCGTGCGCTAGTGGTTTTTGTACCTGCTTGATTCTGATTAGCGGGGTTATTAAAGCGACCTAAAAGTTCATTGACAAAATCATCAAAATTATTGTACTGACCGAAATCAAACCCACTAAAATCAGTGCTGGAATTGTTACTACTAGTGGTTGTGCCAGTGGTCGATCGATTGCTAGTTTTGGTTTGTTCGGCTTGTTTCCAATATTGTCCGAACCGATCGTATTGGCTGCGTTTGTCCACATCAGAAAGGACTTCATTTGCCTCAGTGATTTCCTTAAATTTTGCCTCAGCAGCTTTATCACCTGGGTTAAGATCGGGGTGATACTTCCGTGCCAACCGCCGATAAGCTTTTTTGATATCATCTGCGCTGGCGTTTTTGGGCACACCCAAAATCGCGTAATAGTCCCGAAAATTTGTCGCTGCCATATATTGGGTTCGTAGATAGTGGATAGTGAGTAGGGAATAGGCGTTCTCTGTTCGCTGATAACTATTCACTCTTTACTGTTCATTATTCCCTTGTTGTCTGCCAAGTTCATAGATTCCCGCAAATAGGCAGGCAATTAAGCCGATACTCGTCGTCCAACTTAAGCCGAGGGTATGTTCGATTGCGTAATTACATAAGCTGCCACAGCCAAAGAAGGGAATAATACTAAATATTGAAGCGTAGAAAGCATTCTGAGCTTCACGAGCCACCCTAGTACGTTCGTATTCTCTCTCGGTAGTATAGAGCGACCTTTCGGCAAAATTAAACCACCGTTCGAGTTGTAAGATGACCCATTCGCGGGCGGTGGTAAATCCCCAACACAATGCTAGCGTCCATAAGGCTGCACTGGCGACTGTTTCTGGCTCGATCGAAATGGAGAAGGGGATAATATCTTCAAGCATGGATAATTAGCGGCTAGTGGCTGCTGGTTGGCGAATAGTGAATAGTAAGCACCAGCTAAGGTTGAGTAATTTTTGAACAGCTATTCATAATTTAACAAGATTTTAGCCAGCCTAGTAAAATCCCACGCCTCCGTTATGTGTTTGGACGTGGGATCTTAAGCTGAAATAGCTATGTTCTATTTGTGCAAAATTAACGCCACGTCCTTGGCAAAGTAAGTCAAAATCAAATCTGCGCCAGCACGCTTCATGCTCAAGAGCGTTTCCATAATGATTTTCTTCTCATCAATCCAGCCGAGTTGCGCGGCGGCTTTGATCATCGCATACTCACCGCTGACATTGTAGGCAGCAACGGGAACATTACAGTTGGCTTTGACTTGATGGATAATGTCGAGATAGGCTAGGGCTGGTTTAACCATGACCATATCCGCACCTTCCGCGATATCGAGTTCGATTTCAGTCAGAGCTTCGCGGGAGTTCGCGGGGTCCATTTGATAGGTTTTCTTGTCGCCAAATTTGGGAGCAGAGCCGAGGGCATCGCGGAAGGGGCCATAATAGGCAGAGGCATATTTAGCGGAATAAGCGAGAATGCCAACATCAGTAAAGCCATGAGCATCTAAACCCTGACGAATTGCCCCAATTCGTCCGTCCATCATGTCTGAAGGGGCGACCATATCACAACCAGCTTGCGCTTGGGAAATGGACATTTTAACGAGGATTTCTACGGTTTCGTCGTTGAGGATCGTGCCATTTTCATCGATGACACCATCATGTCCGTGAGTGGTAAAAGGATCGAGCGCGACATCGGTAATCACCACCATGTCCGGTGTTTGTGCTTTAATCGCTTTGACAGTGAGCTGGGCTAGTCCTGCGGGATTATAGCTTTCGGTGCCATTGTCGTCTTTTTTGGCATCAGGTACGACGGGAAATAACGCAACCGCTTTGATTCCTAAACTATAGATCTCGGCAATTTCTTGCAGGAGTAAATCGAGCGTATAACGGTAACAATTTGGCATGGAGACAATTTCGACGCGCTCATTTTCGCCTTCCATGACAAACATCGGGTAGATGAGGTCGTCAACAGTGAGTTTGGTTTCTTGAACTAGGCTACGGATGCTAGGGTTCCGGCGCAAGCGACGGGGACGTTTGGTAAGTTGGAGTTGACTATCGGTGTTGTTATTAGATAGGGGCATAATTATAAGTAGATCGCAATAGCCCCTGATTATAGATCTTTGAGGTGAGCGCGGTGGGGAAGGTTACGGATTGTGAAGTCTCGAAACTTGCATGGCATCTGCTGAGCTAGGCAGATGCTATGGGTTGATGAATTTCCGCACAAAGCAGGCATTGAATCAACAGCTTCTACAATCCGGCACCTCGATCGATCTAATCTACTCCAGCACTCCCTACTGAGAGTTTAGAACCGTAAGCCAGCACCTAATGTCACGCTAGTAGAAGTATTATTACTACTAAACGGAATCGCAACGCTGCCCAATAAGGCAAATTGCTCGTTGACGTTTAAATCTGCGCCAAGCTGGGCAAAGCCAGTGGTTGCATTACTCGCTCCACCTGTCTCAACGTTAAGACCTAGACCGACGAAAGGAGTGATCGAGACAGAGGATTGGCGCAGGTCCCAATCGTAGGTTAGGCTACTCCCAAATTCAGTACCCCCCGATGGGAAAACTACATAAGGGCGTAAAGAAACGTGGTCGGCGATGCCGATCTTACTGTCTACGCCAAAAGCAGTCGAGCCACCGCCAAAAGTTACGGAAGGTGCGATGTAGTTGTTGCCGATTCCACCGGCGATCGCCTGGTTGGGCAATTGGATTGTAGCAGCGGCAACAGTTAGGCAAATTGATAGTGTGGTTAACAGCTTGTTCATAATATGTCGTCCGAATGTTTTCCGTGTGGTAGCTGATTTAAGAGCTGAGATTAATGACTACCATTTCACTAAGAATGTTGCTCCACTGATATCGCGCTGTTTAGTTGGCGTTGGATCGATCGAGGGGTTAGTCTGGTGTTTGTGACTGGCCGGGATGTTAAAATAGGCTGGCGATTCGGTCTGGGTTCGATCGCCATCAACTGATTTGCATAGTTACAAAACAGTATTTATCTACTAAAATTAGATTGAACCCTTTTGTCTGTATATTGCCGCGTTGCTTGGTGCAACCAGGTAATAGGGGAAACAGTTAATAGCGTGCATCGCTTGTCCCTCAATCATCCTTACCTATCCTTATGAATAGCTGCATTTTAATGGCGGAGATTATCAAAAATCCCGAACTCCGCTACACCGCTGATAATCAGATGGCTGTAGCAGATATGTTTGTCCAGTTTGCGCCACCATTGGGTGGTCGCCAAGACGATCCTCATCCCACCATCGAAGTGGTCGGCTGGGGTAATTTGGCGACAGAAATGAAGGAAAATTATAAGCAGGGCGATCGAGTGACGATCGAAGGTCGTCTGGAGATGAATACGATCGAACGCGACGGCTATAAGGAAAAACGCGCCCGATTAGTCGCTAGCCGTCTTCACCATGTCACCACCACTAGTTCCACGGCTACGTCTGCGCCGACTGCGCCGACTACTTCCACTCCTCCCACCCCAATTACTGCCGCACCTAGTGCCGTCCGTAAAGATGAGCCACCAGCATTTAATGATGCTGATGTAGACCAGATTCCGTTCTAGCTAACCTTAACTTTGTTGAAGGGTATGTTTGGTTATCTCGATCGAAACGCACTAAGGTGTGGATGTAGAGATTCTAATTTAGGATTGCTATATGTTCTGGCAACTTATGCTCTTTTTGATTAAAGCCATCCAGCCACTGTTGCTACCCATCTGTTTTGGCTGCGCTTGGTTGTTGATGGCTTTATTTTTCTGGAATATTTGGTATGGTGTCCGCGCAACATGGGCGAGGGCTAGACAAATGCATCAAGTTCCCTGTAGCAACTGTGTGTTTTTCACCAACAATCATCGGCTCAAATGTACGGTACATCCTAACATTGCCAATTCAGAAAGCGCGATCGATTGTCGAGATTATCAGGAAATGAGCAAGATTGACAGTTGAACGACGCTAAGGACGAATCGCGATCGTAATATCCGCTACATTTGTTCCCGTTGCCCCAATCTGGCGCAAATTGCCCAACTTCTGGAAAAATGGATAACTATCATGTCGATCAAGTGCCGATTGAGGATCTAATCCTAGTTCGATCGCTCTAGCGATTGTCCGTTCATTTACTGTGGCACCCGCCGCATCACTCGGCCCATCAGTTCCATCTGTCGCTAGAGTAACAATCCAAGCAGCAGTATTTTGATTGCTCAATTCGATCGCCGCAGCCAGTGCTAGTTCTTGATTGCGACCACCTTTACCCTGACAATCTGGGGGTAGGGTGACGGTAGTTTCACCACCATAAATTAAGACGGTTTTGGGCGATCGAGCAACAATTTCTCTGGCAATCTCTCGCCCTTTAACCTGCGCTTCACCTGCTAATTCGGTCGTGATGATGTCAGCGGCGTAACCCAGATTTTCAGCGGTTCTAGCGACTGCTAGACAGGACTGGCGGTTATTGCCGACGAGGGTATTATGGGCGTTGGGATGGTTGGTTAAGCCAGAGGCGATCGAGGCAATCGGATCGCCAATTACATCTGATAAAATTAGACCAATGACCTGTCCTGGTTGAGCGCGACTGACTAACCCGCCACCTTTAAGTCGATCGAGTTGAGATCTGACTGTATTAATTTGAACGATATCTAGTCCACTATTCAATAATCCGGTATTAATTGCTTGCAATGCAGCCAAAGAAATCAAGTCTTGGCTCGGTGGGGATGAGGGCATATCTATCCCCTGACTGTGGAGAGCAGTCTGAATGATGGCTCGTGTCTGTAGAGAAATTGGGGATGTAGCTGGAGTGAGAAGTTGCTGGAGCGAACTCCAAGGTTGAGGCGCAGCGACTAAAGCCGATGCACCACCGGAGATACAAGCAATAACTAAAGTATTCTCGTTACAGTCGCCGAGTAAGTTCCACAGGAGATCGCCAGCCGCTAAACTATGACCATCAGGCTGAGGATGTCCAGCTTCGAGCGTTTCCCACCCCACTGGAAAACTGGCATTGCCTAAATGATTGGATTTAGTCACAACCAAAGCTGTCGAAATCCAATCGCCGAGTAAATCGGCAACAGCCTGTGCCATCGGTACCGCACCTTTGCCAACGGCAAGACAACGCAGATCGCCACACGTGAGATCGTAGCGGCGATCTTCAACGATTAGAATATCTCCATCTCGTTGCAAGTAGCGGCAAACGGCTCGGTATGGATTCGCTGCATCTAGAGCTGCGGCGATCGAATCAGCGATTAATTGATTCATTTAAAATAAGTATTTGCTAAAATGGCGGCTTGAGTTCGATCGCGTAAATTTAATCGATTTAAAAGATTGGTGACATGATTTTTAACTGTGCCTTCAGAGATATATAATTCTTGGGCAATTTCCCGATTGTTTGCACCTGTCGCAATGAGTTTTAAGACTTCTAATTCACGCGGAGTGAGTTCTGCTAGCTCTGATGGTAGAGTGATTTCAGACTGTTGGCGCAGCTTCGCCTCTGTCGAATCAATTTGTCCAGAGATCACTTTTTCCATCATCCCTGGTGCCAGATGAGTATAACCTCGATCGACTGCCCGAATCGCTGTGGCAATTTCTTCAGATGGCGTGTCTTTGAGCAGATAACCTTTCGCACCATTTTTAATTGCGGCGGCTACATAAGTATCATCATCAAAGGTTGTTAAAACTAGGATATTGACATGGGGAAACCGACGACAAATTTCCTTAGTCGCCGTCACCCCATCCATCACTGGCATCCGAATATCCATTAATACTACATTTGGCTGAAGTGCCGCAGAATCGTTGGAGAAGCCTTCTAGAATAGAAATCGCGATTTGTCCATTCTCAGCTTCTCCGACCACATGCAAATCAGGTTCTAGCTCCAACAACGTCTTTAGTCCTTGGCGAATCAGATGTTGGTCGTCTACGAGGAGGATCGAGATCATAGTGGGGAGTTGGGAGTTGGGAGTTGGGAGTTGGGAGTTGGGCGTTTTAGTAAACTCTAAGCGAGAGGAATAATCGCAATAATCTGGCAACCTCGCTGGGGCGCGCTAATGATTTCAAACTTGCCTTGCAATGATAGTACGCGCTCACGCATTCCTTGCAAGCCAAATCCAGTAGTATTGTGGGTGGGATTAAAGCCACGTCCATCATCGACGATCTGTAATTCGATCTCGGTCGCTGTGGTTTGGAGTGTAACTGTCACCTCATTAGCATCTGCATATTTATTAATATTTGTCAATGCTTCTTGCACGATGCGATAGATAGCTGTGGCAACATCTTGGGGCAAGCTTGGGGGTAAATCTAGCCGACAGGTAGGCTTAATCCGATCGGCAAACTGGAAATCATCTACCAATTTTTGGATCGCTACGGGTAGATCTTGCCCTTGGAGCGGGTCAGAACGCAGGGTTGAGACAGATTGACGCACATCGCGCAACGCAATCGAACCTAGCCGCTTAGCTTCTTTCAAGACTTCAGTCGATCGATCTGGTTGAATGTGGGCGAGTTTGAGAGCCATCTCCAGATGGAGATTGAGCGCAGTTAGAGAATGTCCCAGGGAGTCATGAATTTCGCGAGCAATGCGGTTGCGCTCTTGGAGTGTGGCAACTTCTTCGGCTCTGAGAGCATAGTTCCGAATCCGCTGATTGGCGATCGCCAGTTCTTCTTTAGCCTGCTTTTCCGCTAAGATTCGATCGACTAACAGTTGCAGACAAAATAGGATCCCGCCGAACAATAAAACAAATCCCCACCGGAACTCATCATGGGGCTGAAATCGAAATTCGGGCGGTGGTTTGAGCCGATCTGCACGCCAACTCATCGTCATTAAAAACAGCGCGAAAATTCCGCCAGTAATCCATAACCGATATTGCCGACCAAAGATTAAGTAACTCCGAATTACCACAATAATATACAGCAATCCCACCGGACGCATTCCCCCATAAGCAGCCACCAAAATTGGGATGATTTCGGCGACAGTGTAAATAGCTTTAGTCGATAATTTACCAGAAGGTAAGCGTAAACCCATCAAAGCAAGCCAAACAACAATGCTAATATTCAGCCAGATCGGTCGATCGGGAGACTTTGTATGGTGGGGTAATACTTCCAATGCCATCACAACAGCAAATAAAATCCACTCGATATATAGTAGTAAGCGCAGAGGATGACGCATTAAATTAGTGGCTAATGAATTTGAAAGATTGGTGGATTTAAATCTTACTGTGACGATCAAAAAGTTAGTCTATTTGTTCCTTTAATTTAGCTTAGTTCGATCGATTGCAAAAGTTTATTTAGTCACGATAAAATCCATGACTTTGGTAACGATAAGATCCATGACTTTGGCTGGATGTGGAAGCCTTAGTCAAGGGATTAGGATAGGAATATGAAAATTCAACCTGCAGCTCAACTCAACCACCCCACTCTTCACATGATAAGCAAACTAGCTAAATTATTACCTGTGCTCGCTTTAGTTTTAGCTGTGCCAACATTCTCTGGTATCGCCAATGCCAAGCCAAATTATGGTTACGGACGGATTGCCGATGGTGGGATGGGAAAACAGATGAATAATCTCAATCTTACGCCCGAACAGAAGACAAAAATGGAGCAACTGCGCCAATCTACCCGCGCGCAAATCGAAGCTCTGATGACTCCCGAACAGCGAACCAAATTTCAACAAATTGAAAGCCAAAGACCGAATGGTCGAGAAGGTCTGAATCTGACAGCAGACCAAAAAACTAAAATGCAAGCTATTCGCCAAGCGAATATGGAGCAATTACGTGCAGTCCTCACGCCAGAGCAACAAGCGCAACTAAAACAAGGTGGCGGCGGGATGAGAAAACTCAACCTTACTGCTGAGCAAAAAGCGAAAATGGCGCAATTGAAGACAGCTAGCCGCGCCCAGATGGATGCTATCCTCACTCCCGCACAACAACAGCAAGCCAAAGCTATGCAAGAGCGTCGCCAATCAATGGGCAATACCTGGCAGAGCTTAAATTTAACTGCGGATCAGCAGGCAAAAATGAAAGCTATTCGCCAAGCAAGTGAAGAACAATTTAAGGCAATTTTGACACCAGAGCAGCAAACTAAACTCAAAGCTGGTCGCAATGGCAAAAGAAATCGATCGATGTAATCTCTGAATATTTGGATGTTTCTGGCAAAATTTCCAGAAACATCCTACCCAAAACTTAGATGCCATATATCAATTCGGCAACGCCCAAATCTAAATAGCAGGAGACGCTCCCCGTGTTGTTGACAGCACGAATTCGATCGAGCAAGGTGGAACGTCTCTATACAATAAGGCAGATTTAGAAGCCGTTGCGACCCCAAACAACCATCGAAATCGACCAAGTAAATAGGACTAGAAGTGAAACCCAGCCTAAAGTGAGAATATCCATAATTGTATTTAGAAGTATAATTTCTGCCTGAAACTATCATAATCCTTTCCCGACCGAGTTCGCAAACAACCCGATCGGTTATGGCTGATAAGGACTGATCCCCGTCAGATCGAGATCTAGTTGTTGACGAATTTCGACGAGCGAACGATCCCAATTATCTTCCCAGCGTTCGGCTAGTAATGGTTTGGCTTTAGCACCCATTCGATAACCAACGGCAATGCGTTCTAATAATCGATCGAGATCTTGGGGCGACTGAATCAGCACCTTCATTAATCCGCCAGCCAACAAAATAATTGGTAATGGAATCCGAATCTGCGCCAAGCAAAAGGCTTGCAAGCCCAATTCACCCGCGACATCACTTTCAAATCCAGTCACCAGATGCCAAATATCGTGGGTTTGCCGCAAGCGTGTCAGAATATAGCTTGTGTCATTCTCGATCGGCAACGCCCGATAATAGTTAGGATCGAATCCCGTTTTTTTAATATAAGCTGCAAAACTTTCACCCAATGAGCCTGCTGGACATTTAGCCAAGGCTGCCATGTTTGGCGGTGGAGCGAGATAACGATCCTTGACGATTTCCGCAACACCTGGCTTGGTTTTGACATATTCTATAGCCAGTTGAGTAGCTTTAAGTTTACTCAATCCATCTTCAATGTCTGGTGTGGCATCCGCACGACTAGGATCGAGGAGTAAGGTGACGGCACCTTTGATCGTGGTAATAAATTCTAAATTTAAAGGATTAAATAGACCAAATGACATAAATTGATGTTCATGACAGGCTCGTTAACCGCACATTATCATAAAATTCTTGATGGAAACAGCTAATACCATCCGCGAGTTCTGGTTTGGGATAAATCCAGATGACCCGATCGTGGCGCAGGAGCGATCGAAATTATGGTGGAACAAAAATCCTGACGTAGATACCGAGATCCGCAATCGCTTTGAGATATATGTCGCAAAAGCCGCCAATCGGGAACTAGATGATTGGCTAGAAACCCCACACGGTCGCCTTGCGCTGATTCTTCTTGTCGATCAATTTCCCCGCAATATTTATCGCAACACTCCACAAGCTTTTGCATTTGATTCTTTGGCTAGATTGTGGTGTAAGGAAGGAATTGAAAACGCTGCTCACCAGCTACTTCGACCGATCGAACGAGTGTTCTTTTATCTGCCGCTAGAGCACTCAGAATCCCTAGCAGATCAGGAACTCTCTGTTATGCAGATTCAGGCATTGGCCAATAGCGTTGAACCAAACTACCAGCCAACTTTTGAGAGTTTCATCAGCTTTGCCACTCGTCATCGAGATATTATTGTCCGATTTGGTCGTTTCCCACATCGCAACCAGATTTTAGGGCGCGAATCCTCACCAGCAGAAATTGCCTTTCTCCAGGAGCCACAATCATCGTTTTGAATATATTCAGCTTAACTGCTGAGACTTGGCTCTCTCAACCCCTGGAAATCCCCACTTAATTTCACACGACATTTCGCATTTTGTGGAAGTACGTTCAAGGTTGTTTTTAAGACAGAAGTTAGATCTTCGACGTGATAGTCTATCGAAGCATTGGCTGGCAAACAGCCTTCTGACCTTGTCCCATAACCCACTACCCGCAACAAACTGATGTATCAATTTCAGGTGATTGCACATACTCAAACCGGTGAGTCCATTGCGCTGGTAGGTTCTACACTCGAATTGGGATCGTGGGAGATCTCCAGATGTATTCGTCTTCGCACTAGTCGCGATCTCTATCCTTTATGGTGGACAGAAACGGCTATCGATATTCAATCAGTTGCTGAATCAAGAGAAGATCGCCAAAAAGTGGAATACAAGTATGTAAAGCTTGATGCTCAAGGCGTTGGACGATGGGAATCTTTTGACCTTAATCGTTGGATCCCGATCGAGCCGCACCATCGATCGAGCACTGTTATTATCGATGATGGCGCATTTGGTTATTGGCAACCTTATCCATTTGGATATATTCCAGCATCTACCGCCACAACGCCATTGCCACAAGATGCTGAAGGTCTCAAAATTGTGGTGATTGGTAGTTCTGTTGCCGTAGGTCAGAAAGCTTGGTTGTTAGCAGGTTGGGCATCCCTATTGGCACAGACCGTGCAGAAAAAATATGGGCACAGATTAATTAATGTCTCAGAGGTCGGAGCCAATGTCAGTAGAACGATCGATCGATTTGGGTCGGTTGTCGCGCCAGAACAACCAGATATCATGATTATTGCCCTCTCCTTGGGGAACGAAGGGTTGGCGCATTGTCCGCCCCATCAACGCCGAGCCATCCAGCGACGGTTTGAATGTGGATTACAGCAACTATTACAACTGACACGGGCACTCGGCGCACGACCAATTCTGGGTGGAGTATATCCCCATGGTGACTATACAGCCGAACATTACGAGCTGCTGCAAGATACCCACAACCGAATGTTGACCTGGGGTGTGCCGATCCTTGATTGGTTTGCAACATTAGATAATGGCCAAGGACGCTGGAAAACAGGGATCTCTTTTGACCCCGCCCATCCCAACTCGATCGGTCAAAGCTTGATGTATCAAGCGATCGATCTCCAACTATTTCAAATTGACAAAACCGGACTAGCCAAATCACCGCAACGCTTTTGGCAGCCAAATGAGGTGCCGATCTATCTTGACAAAGCGGGCTTCTCGATTTGCGCTTGTCCCGAACAGCAGGGGCTGCGAATTAGCAATCCAACCCAAACTAGCTACACCATTACTGCCGAGTGGCAAGAGTTACAAGTTGTCCTGCGAAGTAAAGCGGGATTAATGCCTGGTATCTATATTGCCACCGATCGCCAGCCGGGAACGCTGCCTTATTTTGCAGTGCCAGCAGATGGCTCGATTTCTACACTGGTGGAAATTCCACCTGGTACCGAGCGGGAATATAATGCTGCGTTTAATCTGTTTATGTCTAGAAACTCCCAAGTTTTGTTTTATGACGAGCAACTGGGGATTTTTCAACAAGACGATCTGCAATTGTATGTAATCAACGAATCCGAACACGAGTACAATCTTCAGCCAATGTGGCAGGAGGTACAAAGCGCACTCAAAACCTTGCCAGAGGGTGTCTATGCAGATCCGCAGCATCCCGATTTGCCCTTCCGGACGATGATCGTTGGTCACAATGGCCTGGAAAGTCGGGTTAGAATCCCGCCTCACTCCGCCCTGCTATTTCAATATCAGTGTCAATTAGCCGAGATCGAGCGGGTGGGAATAATTCCCCTCGGCGATCGCTGTGCCGTGCGGATGATGTTATACAAAATGGGGTATGATGGCCCCGCCTTTCCATTCGATCTGACTCGGACAACCAAGATTGCCGATATTGCCGATATCATCGAGAATCGCTTTCAGGATATGTGGAATCCAGATTTCTTGGACTACAATTCAACAATCTGTAGAATCTATCATCGCAAGTGGGGTGGCTTGTCTTTTGCCCATGAGGTTGAGGATCATGAAAACCCGATCGAGGACATGTCGCCGATCCACGACCGAATGCGAACGCGCTACTCCGCTCGCGCCCATCGGTTTTGGTACACACTCCAGCACTGCGATAAAGTGCTATTTATCCGCACGGGGATTGCCGATCGAGGTGGGGTGATCGATTTGCTCGACAAGCTCAAAAAACACTGCCAAGGCAAACCATTTCAACTCCTTATCCTTTCACCCCAATCTGCTGATGAGTTTGTAGATTTGCCTAATTTACGGCACTACAATGTCGAATTCAATCCCGATCTGATGTATAGCGATTTGGGACACTGGATGTACTGTACGGATATAATGCGCGGCATTTTGGACTCGATCGGGGTGTCTAGCAAAAATCTGTTCTGGTGCCCGCCAAATCCCGCACAAGAAGCACAGAAGCCAATAAGAACTGCTAGCGACTTCAGTCGCCCCTAGTGATACAAAGTCCGCCTGCGCGGACTAAAACTAGAAGCAATGTCTGTTTATGGAACCCATTTGAGATCTTTTTAGGCAGTGGCTATTTTTCAAGCATCCGCCCTTCGAGCATTCGATAACCCACCTAGCCTCCATAGGAACCAATCCAGCTCGCCATATCTAGATCTTCCGGAGGTGTGGTTCAACTCCGCCGTTAGATTGCGCCTAGATTTGGGCGCAGACAATTTAGGTGTTGACAGGTCTAAAAAGTTAGTGATAGTTTTTTTACATCTGAGTAAGTCAGCTTAATTTTCGTTTTCCAGTGTATATTTGTTGCCCAAGGTTAAACGAAAAGTGGGGGAACCAAGCTATATTAAGCTCACAGGGGCGTATTTTCAGAGTGACGCTTTGAAAAGGACCTCTCTGGGTTCTTGCGCGTCAGCTAACCTCGTCAGCATTGAGGGAAGACTGTTGTGGCGCGATCGCTACAAGTTAAGGCGTTTCTTGCGTTTCTAACAGGTAGTAACGATTTCAACAGAATTCTGATTTGGACTCTCAGTTGCGTTAGTCCATTTTGAAACAAGGTGCTACCACTAAATGATTTTGATGAGTCTAGTTTCGCGTACCAGTGCTTCGATCTGGAGGCATTGTCGGGGCTTATTGAGAGCCAATATTCTACTGCCGATGGCTGGGTTTGCTGGGACGATCGCCGTTTGGTGGCTAATTGCCCTGTTCCGGCAGGAAATGATGCCCACGCCGCCAGAGGCACTCCTCAAGAATTTAGATTTTATTTTGCACCCGTTCGCTTATCGCGGCCCTGGGGATATTGGGCTGGGATGGATGCTGTTGGCTAGTTTGCGCCGAGTTTGCATTGGATTTTTGCTGGGGGCGGTAGTAGCCATTCCGGTTGGGGTGTGGATTGGATTATCGCGGTATGCTTGGCTCGCCCTAAATCCCCTGATTCAAGTCTTTAAGCCCGTTTCGCCTCTGGTATGGTTGCCAATTGCCCTAGCGATTTTTAATGCGGCGGAACCTTCAGCAATTTTCGTGATTTTTATTACCTCGCTCTGGTCTACCATCATCAATACGGCCGAAGGTGTCCGCAACGTCCCCAAAGAGTATTTAGAGGTGGCACAGGTCTTAGAAATGCCCCGCTGGAAGCAACTCATCAAGGTGATTCTACCTGCCAGTTTGCCCTACATTTTCACCGGATTACGCATCAGTATGGGAATTGCTTGGTTGGTGATTGTGGCCGTGGAAATGCTCACTGGGGGCATTGGGATTGGTTTTTTTGTCTGGGATGAGTGGAACCGCCTAAATGTGAGTGCAGTGTTTTTAGCGATATTTGTAATTGGGTTGACGGGGCTGATTTTAGATTACGCTCTTGCTATCTTGCAAACGATCGTCACCCGCCGTCCTACACGATCTTAAATGGAGACTCTGATGAATACACTGTGGACGAGGCGAGCTTTGCTGCAAGGGATGGGTGCTACTACTTCAGCGATCGCATTTTCTAGTTGTAGTCAACAATTCTCGCGCAATCCAGCAGGGTTGACCGCAGCAGCCCGCGCGGTGCAGCCAATTATCGACCCTGCCAGCTTAGAGAAGCCCAACTTGACGGTGGGCTATGTACCCGTCAATGATTGCGCTCCGTTCGCTGTCGCTTGGGAAAAAGGCTTCTTCCGTAAATATGGATTGAATGTCACCCTCAGTCGTGAAGCCAGTTGGGGCAATTCCCGCGATGGGATTATTTTTGGGCGATTGGATGCTTCTCCGGTG
>JANPJH010000127.1:0-9888 GCA_031425415.1 Chamaesiphon sp. VAR_61_metabat_425
TACTTTTTTCTTCCCTTCCACATTAAATAATCCTGACTTAATTAGTATATTTTCAACTTTTCTCACATTTCTCAATACATTTGTTTCATCTAATCCCCAGCTTACTCCTATATGAAACTGAGTTCGATATTCCCTCCAGTACTCCAATGTCATTAATACTTGGTCTTCTATGCTTAATTTGTTCGGTCTACCGCTCTTTTTTGCTAGCACTTTTTCCGCTGCTACTACTTTTACCATTTGCTCAAATGTTTCTGGTGTGACACCACATAAATGTTTGAACTCCATCGGCTCTAAATTTTTAGCTTGTTTGTAACTCACTTTCGATTGCTTGAATTTCTATCTATTCTACAACTCTCTCAGACTTTCGCAGGAGGTCTAGTGGTGTTAGTAGGTACCGATCGATTGGATGCTGTCATCAAGCGAGATGAGCAAGTTCATAATCGATTTCGTGCTCAGAGAAGGTTTGGAAAGCTGCTGGGACAGGAATTTAAAGACACGGTTGTTATTTGGGAAAACAAGGTAATTGCGTTACCTGTGCCGTCTAATTTAGGGAAGGTAGACACTCAAAAATTGCTGTTAAAGGCGACGGGGGGATATATCGGTAGATTGGATGAGATCTTGCGGGAGGCGGCGATTAAGTCGCTATCGAGAGGGCATAAGAAGATTGAATTCTCGATTTTGCAGGAAGTAGCGAGGGAATATACTTGAGTACTGAAATCCAGTCTTGGTTATTGCCAGTTGAACCGTTCGAGGGAGAGAGTTTAAGTCATTTTTTGGGACGGTTTCGACGGCAGAATCATTTGTCGCCCAGTGCTTTGGGGGATTTAGCAGGAGTGGGGGCGGTAATTGCGCGATGGGAGCGGTTTCATTTCAATCCTTTTCCTTCGGATGCGGAGTTAGCAGCCGTTGCGGAGGTTGTTGGAGTGAGGATGGTTGTTGTATTCGCTGCAAGCTACCTTTTTTGACGATGCAGGAGTGGCAAAAGTCGTATTGAATCGAAACTCAAACTATCTCAATCTGTTCGTATAGATCGAGAGTGAGAAAAACTTATCTAGATTCTAGATATCCTTTTTGCTCTAATTTCCACTGTTTCGGCATACTAGGTTTAGTAATAGTGACGATCGCTGGTTTGAATAGCATAAAATTGGTGGAGTCATTAGTACCGTCAAATAATAATGCTAGTACCTCAAGACATTTTTCATAATTAGGAAAATTCATCTTTGGCACTAGGTAGTGAGTGCTACTGCTAAATGGGATAATCCAGTAATGCCCGATATTATCTTCGACAAGTTCAATTTTTAGATTGTTATTTTTCATTAAACTTGCTGTTGAAACCATATAAGATCGCAAGAAATCCTTTTCACCAGCATTATAAAGTTTGGCAAAAGGTGATATTAAATTGTTGACAATAGGCTCACTTGATGTCGTAGATGGCAAGAGCTATTCGATTTTGGTTTTGGTTTTGGTGCTGGTGATCGACTAATAGCCTTAGCCTCGATTGTTTCCACTCTTATATTTGTCGATACTGGTTGTATTTTAGCCATCGATTCTGATACAAAGGCTTTTACACTATCTATCAGATATTGATTGCTTTTATTTTGCTGACGCTGATTATTTTGATATTCTATTTTTAACTTTTCTATTTCAAATTTAAGTAATGCAATTTCTCTCAATTCGGTCGATGAAGTGTTTGCTATTGAAGGGTTTAAAACATTACTAAAAGTTCTGATATGTCCTCTCTCTATTAATTTCCAAGTTAATCGATCTGAGTTTGGTGAAATTTTGACTAAGGCAGGTTTTTCTAGAATAATAATAGGAATATTGTTTTGACTGGAGGAATTAACATCGAAACTAAAATTCAGAGACTTATTTCGATCGATCTTGATATCTTTGAGTGGATTGGGGACTAGCCATGCTGCGCCTTGGATCCCAATTCGATCGGTAGGGAAAATCCAGTAGGTACCTCGATCGAGACGATGGAATGTAATTTGAGAAACATCTGGTTCTCGATAGCTCTCATCGCTTAATGTGGCATCGATCGCGTAGCCAATCAAGATGTTTGGCAGATCGTTGTACAGATCTACAAATTTGAAAGCCGGAACATCGATCGGGAGTCGATCGATCGTGACTACAGCATCGAATACTTGGGTGATTTTCTTGATATTGACAGGAAACTCGCCCTTTTGAAGAGAGTCAGTCAACCTATTTAGGTGCAACTCGATATCTTGGATTAGCTTAGTATTCGATCGGTTTTGAATCAGAGGATCGTTCTCTGGCTCCTCTGACTGGTTAATTTTACTGAAGATAGATTTCTTAGTCATAGTATTAACCGAATTGAAGTTTCCCTTTTTCTTTTAATCGCCAATTTCCATTGACTTTTTTACTCACTAGTGCAGGTTTAATGAGTGTATAGTTATCGTAGTTAGATTCTTGATAATTCTCGCAATCAAATAAATCTTTGACTTCATTAAGTTTGTCTTCTCTAATCTTTAACTTTTGGCTAGGAACTACATAGGTTAGACCATCATAGGAGAATAGCCAATAATTGCCTCGGCTTTCCTCAGTCAAAATTATTTCTTCTGTCTGCCCTGCCCGACTTAGATTATAGTTGTCGGGATCTCGATCGATTACTAAGCTTTTGTAAGTATCTGTGAAATTTTTTTGACGGTTGTTGTAATCGGTGAGATAAGCTGGCTCAATATTTTCTGATGGGTAATAATTCAGCAATGAATCATGGGACTGTTGATTATTGCTGGTTGGTACAGGATTCTGAATTCTAGAGCTTGAATCTCGAATACTCACAGTTAATGTAGATAGAGAGTTTTTTGTTTCTTTCTGAAAACTACTTATTTCTCGCTGAAAACTACTTATGTCAAACTCTAACTTTTGCTGCTTTTCGACTAATTTATTTAATTCAGATTTAGTAGAGAAAGGATCTCGGTCTGATCTGTCTAATTTTTTGTCTAGTTTTCCATTTATTGAATTGTTACGTCTGTCCGCAGTTTCAGATGTTTTTTTCATTCTATCTCTTAGGTATACTATGCCTCCTAGTGTTGCTAGAAAATTTAAAGTAAAGAAAAGAGGAATAATCCAAAAACCGTTGGTATCAGTTAAGCTCTTGCTCTCAGAGGTTTTGAGTGTCTTTTTTAATTCTGTGATATCTGTTCCTATTACCCCTATTGACTCTTGTACCTTTTTTAGATCTTCATTGACTTTCGGTGCTGTTTCTTTACTAGGATTCTGAGCTGTCGAAGCAGATGGAGGTTGTGCGAAAGATCTATCAATACTGAATACTTTAGTTATAGTGATTGATACAAATAAAAGAATTAATAATCTGAGCTGTTTCATACATTTAGTTGATTTTAAATAAACAATTTTTCCATAGGATGCACTATGCTTAGTGCAAATACATCCTAGACATAAGTTAAGTCACCTTATTTACCAGCCCACTCTTTAGCCAATACTTTTAGTAAAGCTTTGAGAGCAAGGATAAATGGTGGATCGAAGCGGATATCTTCAGACTTACCTTGAAGCTTGAGCAACATTGCTTTGAGTTCAGTCTCAGTTTTGTCTATTAGCTCTTTCTGATACTTAGGATCGAGACCAGTTGCCTTTTTATAGGTATCGAAAGGTTTAATATCTTTGATGTCTAAATCCTTGATCGCTTGATTGAAACTATCGATAAAGTGCATCAATCGATCGAGTTTAGGAATAGAGATCGTAATTGTCTCTTCCTCATCAATTACTAATCTTTCCGTTGCAAGTAATTCCTGACCGTTTAATAGACAGTTTTCGCCTGCAATTAGGGTATTAGTCCTTTGTTCTAACCCACTGAGTCTAGTATCTGAGAGTACCAGTCCACAAGCTGCTTCGTCTTTTGGTTGGCGACTGAGTTGGGTAGGTTGGCTGACTTCTTCGAGTTCAGAACCGATAGCCAGCATCCGATTGAATAAATCGTTAATCTCTGAGCCAGAATCGAATTTACCATTTGGATCTAGCCAATGTAATAACTGTGAACCATTACCACCCATATAGACAGAGGTAGTTCTGGATTCAGTATATTTACCTTCAGCTTTGAGAGCGCGGAGAATTGTGCCGAGGTAATAGTATAAACCGCAGGTGCCAATCGACATTAGTCCGATTAATCCCTGGAATTCTTTATCCTCTTCTAATTTATCTCGTTTATTCTTGAGCCAGTCGCTGCTTTCGTTCCGCAGCAGAATATCAACCTTAGTTTTAAACTTATCAGTAGGTAGATTCGACCATTCTCGAAGATCTTTACCAAATAAACGAGGGATGAGAGCAGGTTTCAATTCTAAGAACTGAGAAAATAGATCTCGCCCTGCTAATTGGAGTGAGCATTGATGGAGCAGATTATTATCTTGCCAGATCGAGATATCAGCGGTACCACCACCCAAATCAATACAGCTACTCCGAACTAAGTTGCAATCTTCTTTATCTGCGAAGTATTGAGCCATTGCCAAACTTTCGGTGCGGAAGAATCTCAGGTCATTTTGTTCGGGACAGTGATGAGTCATACCCGTGTCTGTTTGGAGTTGAGTAATTACATCTTGCCAGTTTCTGACGTACCTTCTAGTATCTCCTCTTGAAAAAGCTGAGGGGTAAGAAATTGACCACTGAATATCTTTGACTCCTTCTTTTGCAGCTATCGCAGAGATAATCAGGCACAGATTACCCAAAAATAACTTGGTCAAATCTACGTCTTTCCATTTCAGGTTAGTCTCAATGTATCCCTTGCTAGGGTCAAAATTTTTGACATCGGGAATATAAATTCGACCATCATAAATAGGTTTCTTGTTCTCAATATTTCTGGATTCTCTAGTGCTGAGAATAGTAGCTAAAGGTAGGGGTTTATCGATCGGGAGGAAGTCTTCAGGAATGAAGTATTCAAACATCGTCCGACGATCGATCGGCGCGGCGGCTGTAACGCTTAAATGTAGACTTTTGAGTGGGAGTTGCTTAGTTCCCGATCCCTTTTCATTGATATAGACATTGGTGAAAGATGTCCCAAAGTCTACGCCAACTGTCCAGCTTTCCGTGAGACGAGTTTGTTTGGGTGGATTGAGTAAAATTAGACCGATCGATCGTCCTTTGATGTGACAATCAACATGACTGGGGAAGCGATCGAATTTACTGGTCAAATACTGAACTGATTGATATTCAAAATCATGGGGTTCTTTTGCTCCACCAAAACTTACTTGGAAAGATTTTGTATCCAATTCACCACGGTAGAAGGCATAATATTCTTTCCATTCAGGAATATTAAAATGCGGCCATAATTCTAGTACGGGAACAGTATCGATCGCATTTGCTTCTTCGAGTCGATATTCTCTAACGATCTGATGGGGTTCTGCATTTTGTTTTGTTCCACTCAAATGTAGAGTCAGGATGACACGGATAGTTGAGCTATTCCCATCTTGATGGAATCGCAATCTAGATATTAGTTCGGTAGGGCTAAAGTATTCTAGGAGAATAGGATTAATTGGTAATAAAGGGGTAATTTTATTATTTTTGAAATTTAGAGCTTGATTAGTTGTAGGTAGGTAGCCTCCAGGGATGGCATTTTCGATATCGATAAATGTTAACTCTGGTAAAAACAGATCTTTAGGTTCGAGACATACAACATCATCCCATTCACCAATTTTCCCAGATCTAAGATCTTGAATATTGAAGTTAGCCAGGGTTCGATCTCGATGAATACAGATATCTTGAGGTGCGAGATCCCATACTTTAGCGATTTCTAAATCGATGAGTAGCAGCGGCTTGAGTGGTTGTTGCTCTTTGGTAATTACTCGCAGGTGAGAAGATTGGGCATCAACTTGTTTAGCTTTAATCGGATAGTTTAATCCGGCTAAAGATCCAATATTTAATCTGGCACCAAAATATTGATGAGATTCTTCATCGATAATATTATCAATAGGTGGTGCCGGTAGGCTATTCCTAAAATCTCTTAATAATCCAATGATAATATTAATTGAAGCTCGATTGCTATCCGGTTTATTGTCAGTTACCGACTTCATCAATCGATCGATCCAGCCAGCTAGGAGCGATTTTTCATCATCATTGAGATGATTGTGGGGCTTTGTCAATTGACAAGTATCGACATTCCACCAGGGTAATTTATCCCAAACAGCATGTGCGGTAGGAACGATAATTGTCGAAGGGCTAGTCATCCCGACAGGTTTACGATTCCAAGTCCAGATGAAGATTTTTCGCCACGGATTGCTATTGTCGTTGAGATTGTAGAGTGCGTTATCACTAGTGGGTAATAAATCCCATAATGCCGCAGCAAAAGGATCTGTCCGACTCAGATCGCCAATATCTAGTGCTTGTACCTGGAGCGGGAAACTCCGCACCTTTGCGAGGGCAATCGTCGCTAGCATTCCTTGCCATTGAGCGACAGCTTGAGAATGTAGAGCATGGGTAGGATTGTGGAGCGGCATTTCCAATGTCAGCGGTAATGCCCACATCGTAGGCACAGAGTTAATCTTCTGATTTTCCCCTGATGATGGATAATCTAGACTTTTGGCAATGCTTTCAAAAGCAGCCGTAGGATAACTGCTCCATTCGCCACAACGATCTGGTGGCTTAACATCTGATTCGACTTTAAGGCTGGGTAAGATTAAAACTGCCATGATGATTTAGTGATAAATATCTCGAAGATGAAGCGAACGATCTAATTTAATTCGGTACTTAGATATAAAGATTTTGCGAGTCCGACTGTGCCTTGACTTTCTCCCTCGATCGTGTCCAATCTTTTTATCCCAATCCGACTCTTGACACTGGCAAGATCGTCCTGTTTGATGCGAGTATTCAGATCTCGATCGTCATTGAATAAAATATCTTTTAAGCCACCTGACTGAATTTGTCTTTTAAACAATTGTGTCTGAAATAGCTCGACTCGATCGCTCTCACAATCATGTAAATCGCTAGTCCAACGGAGATAGTAAAAATACACTGCCAATTTTAACCACATCTTCTAATTTTTCGGCTTTGAGCTTATTTCTCAGTAAATTGGCAATAGTCGGTACTCCCGCCGCACCAGTTCCACCAAAAACAGAACCACACAATAAAATTCTGGGTTTTTTACCACCGCTTTTGGCATCATTAGAGATTGATTGGATCAAACTTGCCCACGGCTCTTTATCTAGCTGCTGCAAGTCGATTTGACTCATAATTGCGGCACCGATCGCTGGACGACCGCGAAAGCCTTCATCTAATTGCTGTTGACGTTCTTTTGGATCATACAAAACATCAAATAAACTAGCTAAAGTACTATCGTTATTTTCCATCGAATTGTATTGAAAGAAGCTGGCTAAATCTCGATTGTATGGTCGATCATTGAAGGGAGACCATAAATTATGGGATTTAATTGGGGTGGACATCCAGCCAATTTCAGCCTGACGATTGCCGCCAGAAATTAGCTGTTGACAGTCTTGATAGAGCCGTACTGTATTTCTAGCACGTTCGACATTTCCATTCGCTTCATCTGGATCGATAAATAGAACTTCGATCGTTTCTTCGCTATATAACCCTGCTGCAGCAAGATGCACGATTGATTCAATACATTTCGCACCGGAACCACCAATTCCAATAACGAATAATTTACTTTTTTCACCCATGTTGTCTAAACTATTGCTCCGAGATTGGTAAATGTGAGGTTAATAAGATCAAAGTTATCGCCCAAATAATCCTGCCCCTGGTGGAAGAGATTTAGCCGAGATACCTGGTGTGCTGGTTGCTGTCGTCAGCCAATAAAGCCACAACACATCAACCAAGAATAAACAGATCAGCGAAATAGTAGCGTCGTTACTACCTTTAAGTGCAAGATTGGCAGCCTCTTTGATTGTATTGGGCTGGCTCAGTACGAAAGTTGCCGTAACACCCTGGCGCGATAGGAAAATCGCTAGGGCAATACTCAGAATGGGAATAGCCCCCATTCCCCACCACAAAGTCGCTCTCTTTTTGCATTCTTTGATATTGCGAGGAGGAGAGAATGTATTGAGAGCGCACCAAGCCAACGCTGTAAAAATCGCACAACCAAAAACTATCGTAGCGCAGGGAAAGTAGTGAGCATAAACCCAAACTTGGGGTTTAACATCTGTCAATCGTAATAGCTGTGACTGATAGAGAATCGGCTGCAAAACAAACATTGCCACTGCACCAGTGAGCGGAAATAGAAATAATCGGATGACTTCTGCTGTTGTAACCATATCGATGAATTTGTAACGAAAGTTTTTTAAAAAGTGTCCTGATTTAGAGTTCTACTCGCTGTAAGTAATTGTATTGTCATGCAAAAAATGCTGACTATTAGTGAAGATGACTACTTAGATCAAATAGCTAGTAATGTCATCCGTGAAAATAACTATTTATGAGGTCAGGGCTTTGTTAAAATCCGTAAAATCATCTACTAGCCTTTCTTTACTCGTTCTAATCGCCACTTCATTACCAGCAATAAGTGGCTGTGTCAACACCAATGCTAGTGAAAAAGCGATAGTCTTGCCCTGTCAGGATAAGACATCTAAAGATGTCACTGCTAATAAGAGTATTCCCAAGATTTCACTGGTAATTGATGGATCGCTATCGATGTTGGGATATGTTAAGCCTGTGAATAGTCGATATATCCAAACATTGGGTTTATTAGATACTATTTTATTGTCCCAACCTGGTGGTGTTGAATATGCTCGGCTAGAATCAGATCGTCAAACAATGCCGAGATCGGGAGTTGTTGAAGCCCAAAAACCTGGATTTTATACTGGCACTAGCAGTCTGATTGCTAAAGCTTTTGAGCCGAGTGGTAAGGCAGTCAAAGACCTAAAAGAAGCTAAAGACCAATTAGTGGCCGTTGTCACCGATTTACAGCCTGATGGCGGGGATGTTAACCTCATTGGTAAAAAAATTCTCGATCGCTATCTCAAAAAACCTGGATATGCAGTCGCAATTTGGGGCATCAAGAGTGAATTTGAGGGTAAGGTTTATCCGCCCGATAATGCGGCTGCCTTTGACTATTCGACGAAAGGTAAAAGTATCGACAAGGGAAGACCTTTCTATGTCCTCATTGCTGGCCCCGAAGTCGCAATCTCCAATCTAGTCAAACAAGTGAAGAGTCAAGGTGGCTCTCTATTTGATAAAGATAGTGAATTTGCACTTTTTAGCCCATCGTACTCGATCGATAAAATTGCCTATGCTAAGGAGCTAAAAGAATCTCCAGCAGGCTTTATTACTCCAGCAACAATTAAAGCTCAAGATGGATCGATTATTGAAGATCAGGGTCAACCAATTAGATTTTTAGAATTTGACAATCGGGCACAATCACAAAAAATTGAATTTGAGTTTGATGACAGCATTAATAACGATTTAATATCTAAGCTAAAAATCGATCCAGTTTTAGCATTGCAATCCTACGATCTCGATAAACAAAAGTTTGTTGATACTCCAGATACTGCTGCGATTAAATTAGAACCCAGTATTACTAAAAATCGAATCGCCTTGACTCTTAACCTTAACCCAGAGCAGCTAAAGAGCGGTACTTACTATCTAAATGCTGACCTCCAAGCTACAGGTATCAATCTACCAAAGAATTGGGGACAGTGGAACGATCCAATTGGCAAAGATGGCTCTAAAACTCAGAGGGTGTTTGAAAAGTCAGAGAGAGGTATGAAATTATGCTAGACGACGAACCATAATACGAATCATCGCAATATAAATCCACATCTCAGAGGTCTCAGGCAAACCTTCATGATCTCGACTCAAACGACGACACCAAGATAGCCAGCCAAAGGTGCGTTCAACAACCCAACGTTTTGGGAGAAGTACAAATCCTGTATGCTCTTGAGGTCGCAAAACCACCTGAACAACCCAATGGCA
>JANPJH010000128.1:0-6773 GCA_031425415.1 Chamaesiphon sp. VAR_61_metabat_425
CTAATCTCGCTCAGGGTAATGGCGCACTCCAAGGCTTTGAAATTGGCAAGATCTTCGGTCGAGATGAAGCCGGACTTTTAACAGAAACTGACGTATTAGCCGGAATTATGGGTGGCGATCCTGGGATGGGACGCTGGACAACTGGTGGCAAAGCTCAACCCCTGTCGTGGTATGAAGCTAAAGGGATGCTAGAAAGTGCCTTCCACAGCCTGAAATTACCTGTTGAGTATCAATCTGACCGATTCAACCCCAAACTTCATCCAGGGCGCACAGCATCGCTGTGGTTGAATGGGCAAAGGTTGGGTTATTTCGGTCAAGTTCACCCGCAACTGCGACAGGAAAAAGATTTACCGCCAGCGGTATATGTATTCCAACTCAATCTCGATCCAATCCTCAATTATCTTGCTGCTGATGAACGGTTAGTGGCGGTATTTAAAAACTATTCTAGCTATCCTGCATCCGATCGAGATATCGCGTTTTTTGCATCTGTAGATCTATCTTTAGCCGATCTGCAAAAGTCAATTACTAAGGCTGGTGGTGAGTTATTAGAAGAGGTTGAAGTCTTCGATGAATATCGCGGCACAAACGTTCCAGATGGACAACGGAGTTTAGCAATTCGGTTAATTTATCGGGCACTCGATCGAACTTTGGTAGATACAGATGTAGAACCATTGCAACAGAAAGTGCGGGATGTGTTGGTAGAGAAATTTAATGTGACGCTGCGGAGTTAGGGATTGAGAATTGAATCGAGGGAAATCGTCAGAGATTCCCCTCGATTCTCATTGATAGTTTGGACTAATTCCTTTACAGTTAAATCAGCAATGTAAAGACAAAAATCTATGGTGTGGCGTTGGTTTGTGACTATTTGGGCGGTTGTGTTAATGATGTTAATTCCAGTTGCGCCTGGATTAGCACAGCCAGCACCAACAGATGTGACTGATGCACAATTTCAATTAGGTGATGAGTTACGGACAAAGGCTTTCACAGCGACAAATATCGGTGATTTCGCCACAGCCGAAAAGTACTGGACGCAACTCCTAGATTTATTTCCAGAAAATCCGGCGATTTGGAGTAATCGGGGCAATTCGAGAGTTAGCCAGAACAAATTAGCGGATGCGGTTAGCGATTTTAATCGATCGATTGAGTTGTTACCCGATAAGCCTGATGCTTATCTCAATCGGGGGACAGCATTGGAGGGGTTAGGTCGATGGAATGAAGCGATATCTGACTATCAATACATTATCTCGATCGATCCGCAGGATGCAATGGCTTATAACAATTTAGGTAATGCTTATGCAGGTTTAGAACGGTGGGATTTGGCAATTAAAAATTATGTTCAGGCTTCAGAGATTGCCCCTAACTTTGCCTTTGCTCGTGCTAATTATGCCCTAGCTTTGTACCAAACTGGTGAAGTACCCGAAGCCATTCGCACGATGAAAAATATCGTCAGAAAATATCGAGATTTTCCCGATGTCCGAGCAGCATTGTGTGCGGCTTTGTGGCAAGATGGTCAACGCGGTGAAGCTGAGAGTAATTGGGTGGCTGTAATTGGTTTGGACAGTCGTTATAAAGATCTAGATTGGGTAAAAAATACCCGCCGTTGGCCACCAAATATGGTAGCAGCATTAGAGAAATTCTTGAAACTTCAGTAAATTAGGTGAGCCGATTATCTGCATCCTTTATTTTAGTTTCAGATTTATACAACTCCACTCTTGCCGATTCCAAACAGTTCCTACGACCCAACCATGTTGTTCCAAAACGTTGGAAACATCGGCAACTTGACTCGATAAAATTCCACTCAAAGCAGCCCAACCTTTTGGTTTAACGATCTCCGCCATTGACGGCGCGAGTTGAATAATAATATCTGCTAAAATATTACAGACGAAACCATCAACAGGTGCAGAAATCATCAGTTGAAGTTGTTCAATACTGCCCAAATCGACAATTAATCGATCGGCAGCAATACCATTTAACTCCCGATTTTCGCCAGTTGCTTTCACAGCCAATGGGTCATTATCCACTGCGTAAACCTGTTTTGCACCCAACAACAATGCCGCTGTAGAGAGAATCCCCGAGCCGCAACCAATATCGGCGATCGTTAAACTTGTCCCAGGTTGGAGGCGCATTTCGAGGGCTTCTAGACACAGTTGAGTCGTTGCATGGGTACCTGTGCCGAAGGCGACCCCAGGATCGAGTTGAAGAATAATTCGCTCTGTATCTGTCGGGACATCTAACCACGCCGGATTGATTAATAATCGATCGCCAACTGGTTGTGCTGTCCAATGTTGTTTCCAGCTACTCGACCAATCTTCTTCATCAATGAGATTGCACCTAGTCACTGGTAATTGACAACCAATTTCTCTAGCATCCTCTTCTAATTGTAGTGATAGGTCGGAGACTGCGAGTAGTTTAACCTGCATTTGGGGAATGTAGGCAGAAATGATCATTTCAGTACCTTGCTGTTGAACAGACATCCCTTTACAGCCAAATTCACTCAGTCGCCAGAAGATATTTTCTTCCAGACTAGCTACACAATCAATTTTAATTTCCCACCAGCTATTAGACATGATTCTTGAAATTATGAATAGTGAATGATGAATAATGAATTAATACTTTGGTTGATAAAATAGATTCTGTGAGGAAATTAATTAAATATCAAACTAAGTGGATTAAATTTCTGGCTAGATCGATAATTTGCCAACACCTTGGATTAAATTATCCCCTTAATTTTGGCTAAGTTCGCCAGGATACTGTAGTAAATATCTAAGTTTAGTATCACCACAGTACCACAAGGCTCGATCTTCTCACCGTTGTGAATTAAACTTGTTGGTTATTAACTGGTGAGTGTGACGGTATAAGCATCGCTAATTCCGGTCACTTGCTTGATTTCAGCTAAAATTCCATCGGGAAGAGGATCGTCGAGACTTAGCACCATGACAGCATCACCGCGCACAATTTTGCGACCGACTTGCATACTGGCAATATTCACATTGAACTTACCCAATAGAGAACCAATAATCCCAATAATCCCCGGCACATCTTTATGTACTGTGAAGAGCATATTTTGAGTAGGTGCTACGTTCACGGGGAAATCATCGACGCTGGTAATTCGCATCTCGTTATCACCCAGTAAAGAGCCAGTTACAGAATGTTGACCTAGTGAACCTTTAGCAATCAATTTCAGGGTAGCCGCATAGTCTCGTACCGAAGCATCACGAGTTTCCGAGACATGAATCCCGCGTTCTTTGGCTTCAATGCCCGCATTAACATAATTCACTCGTTCCCGCAGAGCTGGAGAGAGTAAACCTTTGAGCGCGGCGGTGATAATCGGTTTCGTCTGTTGTTCGGCCAGATCTCCATATAAGCCGATTTGGAGATCGTTGATGCGTCCGCCAGCTAGTTGACTGACCATATTTCCCAGAGTTTCGGCAAGTTGGAGATAAGGTTTAAGCTTTTGAATCGCATCGGGATGTAAGCCCGGAATATTCACCGCAGAGCGGGCTGGTAGCCCCAGCAGCACGTCGCGAATCTGTTCGGCAACATCGATCGCCACATTCACCTGTGCTTCAGCTGTGGAGGCACCTAAGTGGGGAGTGAGGACGAGTTCTTTCCCGACCGAACGTAACTCGGATTCGCCTAGTGGTTCGGTAGCAAAGACGTCGATCGCAGCCCCAGCAATCGTTCCAGCTTTTAGAGCTGCTGCGAGTGCCGCTTCATCGATAATTCCGCCTCGCGCACAGTTAATAATCCGCGCATTGGATTTCATCTGCGCTAATGTCTCGGCGTTAATCAGATTAGCAGTTTCTGGCGTTTTAGGGATATGAAGGGTGATATAGTCCGACTCGCGGAAGATTGTATTCAAGTCTACCAATCTACAACCCAGTTGCTCGGCACGTTCGACGGAAATAAATGGATCGTAAGCCAGTAATTTCATTCCCATGGCTTTGGCGACGGTGGCAACATGGGAGCCAATCTTGCCCAAACCGACAACTCCCAGAGTTTTCTTATAAACTTCGGTACCGACAAACAGCTTACGGTTCCATTGCCCTTCTTTCATCGACTTGTTTGCGTCGGGAATATAACGAGCCATGGAGAGCATCATCGCCAGCGCATGTTCGGCAGCGGCGATCGTGTTACCTTCTGGAGAATTGACCACAACAATCCCTTTCCGGGTGGCTGAGGGAATATCGACGTTATCGACTCCGACACCTGCACGGCCGATAATCTTGAGGTTGTTGGCAGCTTCGATAATTTCTTTGGTGACGCGGGTTTCGGAGCGAATCATGATCGCATCATAGTCACCGATAATCCGCACTAATTCTTCTGGGGGTAAGCCAGTTTTAACATCTACTTGGGCAACTTGAGACAGGATATCAATTCCTGCTTGGTCGATGGGATCGGAAACAAGAACCTTAGACATGGTTAGGTTGGGTAGAAAAAAGGTCAACGCAATAGGCTATTTTAACTGGATTCGCCCGCCATCGGGTTTATCCTGTGGTTCAACTTCACAATCTAGCCCAGATTCGATCTAGTCCCCTAAGCACCTCTATTCTTAGAGCCAGAGTCGATCGCAGTTACTATTGAGGCAACAAGGTAGCTTGCGAGATCGAGGTTGTTTGGTCTGAGCCAAAATATTTAGCCTTGTTCCATTTTCGGGAATGGAGGGAATAATAGGGTTATCAGGAACGAGTAGTTTTCCATTTTGGAAGTTAATCTGTGGGAAAGCTGCTCACATATTTTTAGTAACTTTCCTGGTTGTATAGTTGTATGTGGGAATATATATGCACGTAGACTGCTAAATTATTCTAGTTAGTCTTAAAATACATGATAATTCTCGGTAACTAAACAATCTAAAAAGTATATACAAATTCTTTATTCATAAACTGGGTAAACTTCACGAAGTCAAGGAAGCTTTGTCTTACAAAGGCAAAGTCTGTCTGACCAACAATTTATCTTCTTACCCCCATTTCTCTGGCCAATCATTGTGACATCAAGGGACCAAGCGTGAAAAAAATCTTATTAGTAGACGATGATAAAACTCTCCAAACAGTACTAACACGATATTTGGAGAAACGTGGTTATTCGGTTAGAGTAGTAACTTCTGGCGTACAAGGGTTAAAACTCTTTGCTCAAGATCCACCAGATCTGGTGGTGTCCGATATTATGATGCCAGGCATGGACGGTTTGGAGTTTTGTCGTCGGCTGCGCGCGACTAGACCCGGACAGTTAGTACCGTTTATCTTTCTCACTGCTAAAAAAGATCTAGAAGATCGAATTCAAGGACATTATATTGGTGCGGATGACTACATTACCAAACCATTTGAGCCACTAGAACTCCTCGCCAAAATCGAGGCTCAACTAGAACGTTCCCGCCGGATTCACTCCGAGATGGTGCGCTTGATGCAAAAAGTCCCTGAAGACCACGATCCTGAAAATGATTTTGGTGATACACCAACTGAGTCAGTCGCGCCGGCGAAAGATCCCGTTCCTGAAGAAGAACTACCCTTGACACCAGCCGAAGCACGAGTATTCTGGGAAGTGATTCAAGGCTTAACCAACAAACAAATCAGCCAGCGGTTGTTTATCAGTCCGCGCACTGTTCAAACTCACCTAAGTAACATTCTCACCAAGTTAAACTTGGAAAATCGATCGCAGTTAGTCCGGTTTGCCTTCGAGCATGGCTACCGTCCCCCACAGACGCAGGACGAACAAAAAGCAGCGGAGGCTAGGGGTTAAGGAGTTGGGAGTAGATTGGGGTTGAGGAAATTCACCCCATCCCCTAAACGCCAAACTTAGCTTAAGAGTCGGCGAAACAGGTATTCTATAGACAGAGAGTTGTTGTAGAGTACATTGAATAGGTCTATGGCTATTGCCGATGCTCGGATGGATACACTACGCGATCGAATTATTGTCCCCCTTGATGTTCCCACCCTCACTGCGGCGCGTGAATTAATCGATCGACTGCCCGACGTTACCTTTTGGAAAGTTGGGCTAGAACTATTTGTTAGCAGTGGTGCTGAAATTATCCATTTGCTCAAAGACCGCCAAAAGCGGATATTTCTGGATCTAAAATTTCATGATATCCCGAATACCGTCGCTGGAGCCTGTCAGTCTGCCGCTGGCTATGGGGTAGACTTACTGACCATCCACGCAGCAGCAGGTAAACCTGCGCTCACCGCCGCGATGACGGCTGTAGCCAAAGGTGCCGCAGCCGCTGGGGTCAAGCCCCCCAAGGTGATTGCCATTACCCTGCTAACTAGTCTTAATGCTCGCGAACTCGCTTTCGATCTACATATTCCGCTAGAACTACCTGAATATGTCCTCAAAATGGCGTTACTTGCCCAAGCTAGTGGATTGAATGGTGTGGTCTGTTCTCCCCTGGAAGTAGCCGATTTACGCCGCAGTTGTGGGGCTGATTTGGTCTTTGTTTGTCCGGGGGTTCGCCCGACTTGGGCAGACAAAGGAGATCAACAGCGCACGCTTACACCAGCTCAGGCAATTAAGGCAGGCGCAGATTATCTGGTCATCGGACGACCGATTACTGCAGACCCCGATCCCCAATCGGCTTGGCAGCGAATTATTAGTGAAGAGTAGCCATTTTAATCAAAGTTGATGATAGAAGTATTGACCAATGCCAAGCCGCAGATCGTTGCTGGATTTCATGCCTTATCAGAACCGATCCGGATTCGGACAATTGAGTATCTCCAGCAGCGGGAACTCTGTGTTTGCGAACTCTGCGAACTGCTGAATATCAATCAATCCAAGCTGTCGTT
>JANPJH010000129.1:0-54626 GCA_031425415.1 Chamaesiphon sp. VAR_61_metabat_425
TTTGAGTGGTGCGGTACCCTGATGTTGAATCGCTTGAGTTTTACCGCGATCGCAGCGATAGGTCAATTCTAACCGTCCTTGCCATCCGGCGATCGACTCTCGATCGGTCTGACTACTCTGCATCATCGACTTCAACTTCCAGCATGGTGGCGTTTTCGAGCAGGAATAGCCTAGCTAATCGATTGTAAACTCCCGCGCCAATATACTGTGGATAGGTATGCGATCGACTGTAGACCCAGATTAGTTCGCCTGCCTCAAAAATGCGAATATCTTGGAATAAATCCTTACACTTGGACTTTAGAGAATTTCCAGCAGCTAAGGCATCCGTCCATCGCTCGAACTCTCGATCGTAATCTTTTGTAAATACTCTGAACATAGCACCGATAATTCGCCCTAGATAAACCCCTTGCACGATCGATTATAATCACCAAATGTGTGTTGGAATCGATTGCATGGCATCAAAGAAGTCTAGTATGCTGAGAGGATGACAGATTAATTTTATTAATCCCTTACCTAGCACATAATGATGTCCTTATTTCGTCCACTAATTTCTCTCCTCCTCGTCTTTGTTTCCGTCTTCATCGTTAGCTGTAGTGATGGCAGCCAAGCAAAGGCTCCAACCTATAGTGCAGAACAAATCGCGCAAATTCAATTGGCCAATAAAGGTCTGATGGCTTTGAGCGATCGATTACCGGAACTTGCTACCCTTATTCAAGAACGTGACTGGAATAATGTCAAGTCCTTTATTCATGGCCCGTTGGGAGATATCCGAACCCGCATGGCTGGTTTATCTAGAGAGTTGTTACCAGGTAGCAAAGAGAAAGCTTTAGCTGTCAGCAAGGAAATTTTTGTCCATTTGAACAAGATTGATGAAGCTGCTACCGCGAATGACTACAAACTCGCTATCCGCAATTATGGTGAAGCAATTAAGGATTTAGAAACGTTCTCTAGTCTGATTCCTCAAGGCTAAATTTGTAATACCTTAGCAACAGGGGGAAACTGGCAAAATAATTTATCCCCCTTTGCTTTTTTGTTAAAACAACAGACCTAGAGGAATTCTCTAGCGTAGCAAAGCACGCTAGAGAACTCACCTCAAACCATCATCCCTCACCACATCAATGCCATCAACCATAAGTATTATCGGCTGCGGCATTATTGGCGCAACAATAGCCTACGAATTGAGTTGTTTGGATCGATTTGAAATTGCCGTCTATGATGCTCACCAACCCGCTCAAGCTGCGACAGGAGCTGCTCTAGGGGTTTTGATGGGTGTGATTAGTCAAAAAGTCAAAGGGCGAGCTTGGCATCTGCGTGAGTCCAGTCTTCGCCGTTATTATGACTTAATTCCCGAACTAGAACGGATAACGGGATTAAGCATTCCCCACAATCTTCAGGGCATTGTCAAACTCCTATCACCGGAAGAAGACCTAAATAAATGGACGCAACTAGTCGCTACTCGCCACCAACAACAGTGGCAATTGACATTATGGGAATCAGCTCAAATATCCACCCAACTGCCCCAAATTAATTCCCAACTTGTGAGACAAGCCATTTACTCACCACAGGATTTACAAATCGACCCAGTTGCCATCACCAATGCCCTTGTAACCGCCGCAAAGTTAAATGGGGTAAATTTTCATTTCGATCGATCAATTGACTCAATTACGTCAAATCACCCACAAAGCTGCGATTTATTAGCGACCGATCTATCAACCCTCACTAGTGAATGGGTAATCGTTACGGCTGGATTAGGTTCTACTCAGTTACTCTCATCCGTAGCACCGCTCGAAATCAATCCCGTATTAGGACAAGCTATCCAGATCCGCTTGCCCCAATCATTGGGCAATGCTAACTTTCAGCCAGTAATTACCTATGAAGATGTGCATATAGTCCCCTGCGGTCAGCATGAATACTGGGTTGGAGCTACAGTCGAATTTCCCGTAGATGGCTCGGTAGTCGCCCAGGCTGAGTGCCTAGAACGGGTCAAACAAATTGCGATCGATCTTTGCCCTGATTTAGCCAAGGGCGAGATTATCAGAACTTGGACAGGATTGCGTCCCCGCCCCCATCAGCGTCCCGCACCAGTAATCGAACGAGTCGGTGAAAATGGGCGAGTATTGGTGGCTACGGGACATTATCGAAATGGGGTATTACTTGCACCAGCAACCGCTCAGCTAATTAGTCAAATGTTAAGTAGTTGAAGCCATGATTTATGCTGGTATAAATGATTAGAGTTTTTTGACATCTCGCGGGCTTGATGCAATGTAATCGAAATGAATATGTCAAACTAGTACCATATATCCCCATTCATCTCAACCTATGACTACCAGACGTAATTTTCTCTGTCTACTCGGCGCGGGCACCACAGCCAGCTTTTTTGGGAGTGTGACTAACTCTAGTTGGGCAAATCCCGTTCCAGCAAAATCAACCGCAACAACGGTAGTGGCAACTGATGTGTTTAAATTACCACCCTTAACCTATGACTACAACGCACTAGAGCCGCATATTGATGCGACAACGATGAAATTCCACCATGATAAACACCATGCAGCCTATGTTAAAAACCTGAATGCTGCGGTGGCTAAATATCCCCAACTCAAAACCAAAACCGTTGAGGAACTGCTCCTCAATCTCAATACATTACCCAAAGATATTCAAAATAGCGTTAGGAATAATGGTGGGGGACATCTGAATCACTCGATGTTTTGGCAAATTATGGGGCCTAAAGGTGGTGGCGTACCGACAGGAGCTATTGCCGCAGCGATTAATACTAACTTTGGGTCATTTGATAAGTTCAAAACTCAATTCAATGAGGCTGGCACTAAAGTTTTCGGGAGCGGGTGGGCGTGGTTAGTGCGATCAAAAGATGGTAAGCTCAAAATTATCAGCACGCCAAATCAAGATAACCCGATCGTTCAAGGTTTATATCCAATTATGGGTAACGATGTCTGGGAACATGCCTATTATTTAAAGTATCAAAATCGCCGCCCCGATTATCTATCAGCTTGGTGGAATGTAATTAATTGGGCTGAAGTAAATCAACGGTTTGCGAGAGCTTTGAAAGCATAATCGAGCACTTCAGGTCGGGTGGGCAACGCCCACCAACATCATTGTCGATTTAGTAATATAAATATTTGAGGCGATTCTCTTGCAGATGGGTTGCGCCAACAAGGCTCAACCAACCTACAGTCCCTGACGGGATCGCTGCTGAAAGAGTAAAAATAACACCTCGCTTAACATCGCTGCCACTGTTGCCATTGCTGCGGCAATTGCCCCACTCCAACCAACTCGTACTGAGAGCCAAGCAATTCCCAATAGAACAGTCGTGCCAATCCACGTTGCTCGATTTACGCCCCCAGTGTGACCCGCACCCACCAAAAAACCTTGAGTTGCATTTTGCATCGCTACTAGTAGGGGGATCGCCGCACAAATTAACAACACGGGTTTGATACTATTAATTAACTCTCGATCGCTGCCAATAAAACCCTGAATTACCCATTCACCAATAGTTGTGGTACTAATTAGGAACAACAAAATCGAGCAACAACTACCCACAGATAAAGCAAACTTGAGCAGGACTCCATTGGCAACTCGACCTTGATATTTAATGATAATTTGCTGTAACATCCGCGTAGAATTAGCAATCACTAATACCAATCCCCACGCCGCAGGCCAAGCAGCTAAAGCGATTGGTGCATCTACCGCACGAGCAATCGCCCCAACTAGTAGAGCTTTCCCACCCCAATTCACTAACATCGAGTTGGCTAATGGCCAATAAAATCGCCAAATCTCGCCTAAATCCTGTGGCAATGTCGATGCTTCCGTTACTGGCGGGGCAACAGTGGCACCGCAACGGTAAGCAACAATCGTAATCAGACCGGTTTCTACCAACACCCCGATAATCAGCGCAGAGCCAGCCAAAACTGCACCCGAACATTTGAGTGCAACCCCAATGGCAAGGACGGTGCCCATCGTCGCTAGCCGAGCGATGCTAGCAATCGCGATCGCGCGAGAATTACCATGATAGATGAGCAACCCTTGAAAATAACGCCGCCAGGCGATCGCAAATGGCCAAAGTACCATTAATAATAGTACTTGCTGCACTGTAGCTGCTAACTCGATCGGAATACCGAGGAATCTTGTCCCCACCAGATCGAACATTAGCGGGAGTGCCAACAATCCCAGCAACAGGCTCAGGCTGCCACCTGCTAACAGCATAAATTGCCAGAGTGCCTGACGAGATTTACCATTGGGTGCCACCGCATTGGATGCGTGTAGCAGCATAATAATCGGACTCTCAAAAAAGATTGCCAAAGCTTTGGCGATTCCCACCCCAGCTAAATTAGACCGCGCATTTGGCAGATGCGCCAACGTCGTCGTCACCAAAGGATCGCCAGCCGCCATCATGACATCACTCAATGATAGGGGAATAAATTCGCGCCACAATTGCCCTAAACTGACACTGGAGACGGCTGGAGACTGATTTTTGACAAACTTCAAGCAACAATACCTTCAGAACTTAAAACATCATCAAATGTAAGATGAATAATAGCCAAAATTAAGCTCGATCGATGAAAATCCTCTTGGTAGAAGATGAACCCGACTTAGGCGCAATCATTCAAAAAAGTTTAACACATCACCAATATGTCGTCGATCGAGCACTAGATGGCCTGGAGGCTTGGGATTATCTCACTCACCCTCAAGCCGCCTATGCGATCGCGATTGTCGATTGGATGCTGCCCAAACTATCGGGGATCGAACTCTGTCAACGGTTACGGGCAGAACAATATACCTTACCAATCTTGATGCTCACCGCCCGCGATCGAATGGAAGATAAAATTACTGGCTTGGATGCTGGTGCCGATGACTATCTGATCAAACCATTCGGGATGGAAGAACTATTCGCTAGACTCCGCGCCCTCCAACGCCGCGCGCCGACATTTCAACCAGATCGATTACAGTCGGGCAATCTGCGGCTAGACTATGGAGATAATGCCGCGATCGTTACCGATCGATTAGGAAATCAACAATCGATCGATCTCACCGCTAAGGAATTTCAATTATTAGAATATCTGATGCAAAATCCGGATCGCATCCTCACCCACGAACAAATTCGCAATCGCGTCTGGGCATTTGATTCTGAGTCTACAAGCAATGTTGTCGCCGCGCAAATTCGGCTTTTACGGAAAAAATTAACTGAAGCCAACTGTGAAAACCGCATCGAAACCGTGCGTGGATTCGGCTACCGTCTCAACTCAGTGACCAAATAATCAACATGGGCGGATCGATCGTATTTGGCAAGCAGATTGATTGATGACGTGACAAACTTTTCAGAGTCAGGCTAACAAGGCAGACTTCTTATCACTGGGAGTGTCAACTTGATAACTGTTGACGATGAACCAGCGTCGGTGTAGCTTGATCCGTTGGCACGAGCAAGATTTCGCTGATATTGACGTGGGCGGGACGAGTAATGCAAAACAGGATCGTTTCGGCGATATCTGCCGCTGTTAAGGGTGTGAGTCCTTGATAAACTTTGGCGGCGCGATCGGTATCACCGTGAAAGCGGACAGTACTAAACTCAGTATCTACCAAGCCAGGATCGACAGAAGTAACCCGAACTGGAGTACCGAGCAAATCGATCTTCAGACCTTCAGAAATTGATCGAACTGCCGCTTTGGTTCCACAATAAACATTTCCTTGGGGATAGGTTTGATGCCCGGCGATCGAACCAAGATTCACAACATGACCCAAGCCACGAGCTACCATGCCTGGAACTACCGCTCTAGTGACATATAACAGCCCTTTGATGTTAGTATCGATCATTTCCTCCCAATCCTGAATTTCCCCCTCATGCAGCTTATTTAAACCGCGACTTAAACCAGCATTATTAATCAGGATGTCGATCGCCGACCATCGATCGGGTAGATGCGCTAAGGCTGATTCTACCTGCACTCGATCGCAGACATCGACAGTTAGAGTGTGCAAATTATCTCGATCGATTCCACTGACCACCAACTCATCCACCAATGCCTGTAGCCGATCCGCTCGCCTTGCCAGTAACAGTAATCTAGCCCCCTGATGGGCAAGTAGCTGCGCACAAGCAGCACCGATGCCACTGCTAGCTCCAGTGATTAGGATAATTTGATCGAGCATAGGGTAGGGGGTAGGGGAAAAGGGGAAAGGGGAAAGGGGAAAGGGGAAAGGGGACACTTCTCCTTACGGAGACGCTTCGCTACGGCTTCGCTCAGTGCAAGAAGGGAAAAGGGGAAAGAACTGGATGCTTGCGTCCCAAAGCCTAAACTCTAAACCCTAAAAACCACCCTCTTCCTACGGTCCGGCGAAGACGGCGTTTTCAATATCTTGACGGCTGAGGGAATATTTAAAAGTGCGATAGATCCCTTGATACTCTGAACTGGTTTGTAGGGCGGCTTGGCTCGGATCGCTGCTTTTAGCATATCGGACAGTTAGTTCTTCGATATCCAAACATAATTCTGCTTGCCAATCAGCATTAGTAATGTGCCAACAGTGCAATTCATTACTATCTTGCTCACAACCCATCGACATCAACCATTGTTCGATTTCTGGGAGTGGATGATTATAAAGTGGGGTATCAGTTGGTAATAGGGTCATGAATGCTATAGATTGGCTGAAGATCGGTTAACTGAACTGTCTGGACAGACAACAGAAGAAATCAGTTACTATTTTATATCTTTTCCTTCTATGCTGTCGGGGCAGTGCAACGATTACCTCCGGTAGGCAAGATGTCAACGATCTGTAATTACCTGCTGCAAATCTGCTGGAGTATTGCAGTTTAACAGCCATTGCCGATCGGCGATCTCCAGTTCTGTCACCGAATGGGTAGCCAGCCAGCCTTGAAAAGATTTACCACCAGCACTAAGATACTCCCGCAGTGAATCCAAGCAGGTGCGGCGATAAAAACCGCACAATGGTTCCCACCCCTTGTCAAAATTTCTGGGTAGATAAGCGATGCTCTGTGGCGGCAGATCCTCCAATCCAGCGATCCAGTTTTGGACGATTGGAACTGATAAGTTGGGCAAATCGCAGGCAAGGAGGAACACCCAGGTGGCGGTAATGTGGCTCAATCCTTGCGCAAATCCCTGTAATGGGCCTTGATGTGGCTGCTGTTCGGGAATGAAATGACAACTGATGGGCAAAATCGGCTGGTATCTGTTTGCCCATGGGGTGACCACATAGATGCTGTTTGTTAGCACAGTGGAGTGATAGTGACAATTAGCAACTACATCATAGATTCGGCGAATCAGGGGGATGCCACCAATCTGCATCGCCGCCTTATCCTGCCCCATCCGGACACTCCGACCGCCAGCTAAAATCATCACAGACAGAGACGATTCACAATTCAAACTGGGCAAAATCCTCAGTATCCTAATGGAAGTTTTGGTGCGGGAGAAACTTTGAATTTAGTAGGCTTGGGATCTGACTTGGTAGGGCGAGGAGCTACGCTGGGAATAAATGCGACTTTTTTAGGATCGGGGGCTTCAAAATTCTTGGGATCTAATTCTGCTGCCTCGGCCATTTGGTGCTTGAGATTTGCATCCATTACCACCTGCTGACGTTCCTGCAAATCGATCCGGTTCAACTTGCCGTATTGCTGTTTCCACGAGTTTTGAGTGTGCACAGTATAGCCATAAACAACAATGCTCAAACCAAAGACACTGACAAATAGAGCGGCGGCACCACGTTCGATCGTTAATAGCGATCGTAACCAAACTGGGGCTGAATGAGGTGGGGGTAATTGGCTGACCTTCGATCTAACTTGACTGACATGATTTAATTCAACTACATTCGTTCTTGTCCGCCGCCTTACTGGGGCCGAAGGTCGATCGTCGTCCTGGCGAGGTGAATTAGGTTGATACATAGTACAGATGCTAGGGTATGGTAGATGAGCTAAATTTTAATCGGATCTTTGCGCCAACGCGATCGATGTGCTAAGCCAATTGTTGGTGCCGTATCTGCGAAATTAGCAATAAATGACAGGCACTACCGTGTAAGATTTTATCATTTAGCTGTAGTTATTCTAGCGTACCCCTCACCTAGATTAAATAAACGTTAAAGAATTGCCTGCTAATACCCATACTCGATCCGCTCTCGCCAGAGGCTATGCCAATGCTGTTTGCCAAAAATTCTCCCCGATCGGTTCGACTTATATTTGCGCTTATGAGTGGCTGCCAACTTTGGATACCGTTGGCACAGGCGAATAATCCACCCTCGATCGATATTCCCGAAGAAGTCCTGAGGGCGGAAATTATCACGGAAGCAAGATCGCCGATTGATGGTAAACCGCTATCGGCGATCGAATTTGCCGAGCTAGTCATCCAAATCCAAGCCAAGACCGAGCGGGATGACGCAGTTTCGGCGATCGATAGTAATCCACAAATCAAAGATATCTTATTTTTAATTCGCTTACGGGGATTTTTGCGATCGATTGGGATTCCCATCAAGTAATATGAATCATTTGACTGAAGTTTTGCGCCATCAACTAGCCAAAAATTCTAAGTAACTGGCTGTCAACTCCTTGACTGACAAGTCGAAAAATTGTTTACCGTGTGCGGGAGTAGCCAGACTGGGATCTGAACCCATGCGGCCATCGGGATAACGACGGCGAAAATCTGCCGCACCTAAAATTTTCCGTTCTTTGGAGAGATGATTTGGATCTAGATGGGCGGATTTAATCGCATCAGGGTAGATATATTGAGTTAGGGCAACTTCTGAAGGTGTAGCGTGGGAACCCTCCCGATCTCCGTATAGTTCTTTCGCCAGCCGATATACGCCACTGCCCATAAACCAGTTGGCAGTGTAACACTCTACCCGCTCCGCATTCGGGATATTCAGATCGGCCAGATGAGCATAGGTTTCCGAAAATGCCGCCTTGAGTGTGGCAATATTGCCGCCATGACCGTTAATAAAGAAGAATTTAGTAAAACCAGACCTTGCCAAACACGTAAGATAGTCACGGATGACTAAAATCAGCGTACTGGGTCGTAAACTCATCGTGCCTGGAAAGTCAGCGTGATGCAATGCCATCCCCACATTAATTGTCGGTGCGACTAAAGCCTTCGTCTCATTTCCCACGGCGACAGCAATAGCTTCAGCACAAATAGCATCTGTGCCAATTAATCCCGTTGGGCCATGTTGTTCCGTCGAACCGATCGGTATAATTATGCCAGTGGAACTGTGGAGATAGATTTCAACTTCTGTCCAAGTACTCAAGTGTAACTGCATGAAATATTGAGGAGTAAGTAGTAATATTGTGGCAAAGACGATCGCCGGCTATTAATTAATGTAGCTGGAAAAAATTTCCCTCCCCTCATTTCCCCAGGTTACTGCTCATTTCCTTTCACCAGTTAACTGTGATGATGCTCGCGCTTAATATGTCGAACCCATCTGCTAGTCAGACCATAGGCACCGTCACCAACCGGATTTTAGTTGTAGAAGATGAAGAGTCGATCAGAGAATCGATCGTGTTGGGCTTGGAAGAAGAAGGTTTTGAAGTTTTCGCCGTTGCTGACGGACAAAAAGCTCTGACACTGTGCCAAGCCGGAGCTATCAAACCCCAAGAACTTCCATTTGACTTGATTATTCTCGATCTGATGCTGCCCCAAGTCAACGGCCTAGATCTGTGCCGATTTTTACGATATCAAGGCAATACTGTCCCAATTTTAATTGTCAGTGCCAAAACCACCGAAACCGATCGAGTGTTAGGGTTAGAAGTAGGTGCGGATGATTACATTAGCAAGCCTTTCAGTATGCGGGAGCTAATTGCTAGGTGTCGCGCCTTACTTCGTCGCCATCGGCTCAATTTTACCCCAGAGACTCCTGTGCTACAATTCCAGGAAATCGCCCTCTATCCCGCCGAATGTCGGGTATTAGTGCGGGGCGTTTCTGTCAATCTTTCACCTAAGGAGTTCCGGATCCTAGAGTTATTCATGCAGCATCCCCGCCGAGTTTGGGCTAGAGAACAGCTACTGGATCGAGTCTGGGGTGTAGATTTCATCGGCGACCACAAAACAGTTGACGTTCACATTCGTTGGCTGCGCGAAAAACTCGAAATCAACCCAAGTCAACCGCAATACGTGATTACTGTTCGAGGCTTTGGCTATCGATTTGGTTAGGTAATAGGCTCTAGGCTTTAGGCTTTTAGGTTTTAGAAAATACATCCGATCCCAACTCCCAACTCCCAACTCCCAACTCCCAACTCCCAACTCCCAACCCCTAAAATTGTCCCCAGACTACGATCTAGTAATTATCGGTGCAACCACAGCAGCACGAGTAGCGGCGATCGAGGCTGTGAAGTTGCGTGCGCGAGTTGCGCTGGTATTTCCGCATTCAGCGAACTGTCAGCCCCATCCTCAGCGCGATCTATACCCCCACGCTTTGGCTCAGATAGCTGCAACTAATCGACCTAATCAAATCCGCCTTAAGCAGCCGGCTAGCTACCCCTGGAAGTATGCTAGTTTGGCGATCGATCGAATCGAGCAACAGTCTAGCCCTGCTTTATTGGCGGCGATAGGTGTCGATATCGTTTTCGGTACGGGTGAATTTTGTCGTCGTCCGCAGTTGGCATTCCAGATCGACAGCCGATCCCTCCGCGCACGGGCATATTTAGTTGCGACTGGCTCGATTCCCGCTTATCCATTAATTCCAGGTTTGCAGGAGATAGGTTATCTGACGATCGATGAATTGCCAACTTTAATCGATCGAGCAATCCCTCTACAGTGGGTAATTATCGGCGAAGAAGCCATTGGTGTGGAGCTTGCCCAAACCTTAGTCAGGTTAGGGTGTCAAGTAACACTAATTGTCGCCACAGAACAGATTTTACCCTACGAAGATCCAGATCTTGCCGGCTTAATTCAAGCCCAATTAGAAGCTGATGGGGTAAAAATCTATTTAGATGCTTTAGTTACTACTGTAAATTCTGATGGAAAATCAAAATTAGTTAGTTTAGGGGCTGAGACGATCTCAGTTGATGAAATTTTTATCGCCTTACCAGATCGTCCTGTCGTAGAACCCTTTAATTTAGTTGGGGTAGGGATAGAATACAACGAAAAAGGGATTTTGATCGATAAAAAGCTTCGTACTTCTCATCCCCAGATCTATGCTTGTGGTAGTGTTTGTGGAAATGTTTTAGGCGGATATCGTAGCAATAGTTTGACTGAATATGAAGCCAAAATTGCTATGCGAAATGCCCTGTCTTGGCGCAAAACTAAACTTGATTATAATAGTTATAATAATCTGCCTTGGGCAGTATATACAGATCCACCGTTAGCACGAGTGGGCATGACGATCAGTACTGCAACAGACGGGAAACATCAGGATCTAGTTATCCTAGAACAATATTTCAAAAATTGTACTCAGGCAGTTTTAGCTAATAAAACCATTGGTTCTTGTCAAATTATCGTCACTCGTAAAGGCCAAATTCTCGGTGCCGCGATCGTCGGTCAAAATGCTCCAGAACTAATTCAAATTCTCGCCTTAGCAATTCAACATCGACTTAAAATTACTGACCTCACAACCTTCCCTAGTCTGTCGCCTAGCTACAGCGAACTAATTGATCGAACTGCTCAACAATGGGTTGAGATCGATCGACCTCAAAACACTTGGTTCAAGTGTTTATTCAATTGGCGATAAAATTAGATTTTATTGCCTGCTGATTCAGATAGCCTCAAAATCGTGCCGATCGAGAAGTTGATTGATGAATAAAATATTGCCTCGATCGTTACAAGTATCACCAAGAATATTCTGATTTTTGCTGAATAGCTGGGGTTGGTGAGGAAGCTGGTTGACCATAACGAACTCGATTATATTCTTCTACTAATCTGCCCTCGGATACTGATTTTTGTTCTCGAACTAAGATATTTCCAAACTCAATCAACCGCGAAATTGTAAAATGTGGCTTCGAGAAAGTGGGTGGATTGCCACTTGCCGGATTAACTACTTCGATCCCAATCCGATCCAATCCGACTTGATGAATAAATTCACGAATTTGTTCGTCATAAATCCTGGCTCTCATTGCAGCAAAAAAATCAACCGCTTGGTCGGGAAACCGTGCGACTAGATCGCTAATTTCCCGCTGGGAAATATTATCGGGAGCAAAAATGCCACTGACGATGCCGATTTTGTCTTCACGGGTGGGCACCCAATAAAACTTTTCCATCCGTCCATCTCGAACCAATGGCGCGTAGAGGGTTGATAAATCGTTCCCTGTTAAAATAATTGGAATCCGAGGTAAGGGAGTCGAGTCATAACTACCAGGTAACTGCACATTAGTGGGATTATCGGCGATGTTCATTAGTGTGGCATTGACCAACTGCGTATTGACGGTATATTGCGTTCCCTGGTCGAATCTCCCCGCACCAGCATCGATGTCATTAATAACTAATACCGCCATTCGGCCCCGAACTTTGATGATTTCCGCAGCTTCGCGATAGCGCAACCGAATTAACCGGGCGGAATCACCCGCATCAGGACTTTCCAGTTCTCCCGCCGAAATCTGGATTGCTTCCACCTTCATTCGATCGAACACCAATTCGCACTGAAATGTTTTCCCCTCGCCTTTCCGTCCATGTACGCCCAGAATTAGCGGTACTTTCACCCCAGGTAGGTCGAGAAAATTCTTCGTGATATGGACTGCTAATTTATCGAGGAAAACTGGAGCGATATAGTAGTCCATTTTGAGTCACGATCTTTACCATAGATAGGATAGCTCAAATTTAGCCGGAGAGATCGCCAAACTTATTGTATAAAATAAACAAACATGGTGATTTACATACTGATATAATCATCATACAAAGTTTCTATCGCTACGCTTCTCAAGACGCTGATGGCTGAAGTTCAAGTACATCTTCAACATTTAGTCGATCTGCCAGATCTATCCAGAGAACGCCAACAGTTTTACCTCCAATTGGCAATCGCCGCTCTCCAAAAAATCGGTAATTTGTTCGATACCTCAATTTAGTCGCCAACACGCGATCGCCGTTTCCTGGTATTCTGAATGGGAGAAAATTTGAGTTGAGAAGATAAACAGCATGGGGACGACTTACCAACGAGTATTGCTCAAGTTGAGTGGTGAAGCCCTAATGGGCGATCTCGGCTACGGCATCGATCCGATGATCGTTCAAGCAATCGCTCAAGAAGTATCCGAAGTCGTTGCTAGTGGTGTCCAAGTCGCCATCGTCGTCGGTGGCGGGAATATTTTTCGGGGAGTTAAAGCTTCCGCTCAAGGCATGGATCGAGCGACGGCTGACTATGTAGGGATGATCGCCACTGTGATGAATGCCATTACCCTCCAAGATGCGCTAGAACAGAAAGGGGTACCAACTAGAGTCCAAACCGCGATCGCCATGCAGGAAGTCGCGGAACCCTATATCCGTCGTCGCGCCATCCGTCACCTCGAAAAGGGGCGAGTGGTCATCTTTGGAGCAGGTTCGGGAAACCCGTTCTTTACTACTGATACCGCTGCCGCACTGCGCGCCGCTGAAATCGATGCTAATGTAATTTTTAAGGCTACCAAGGTCGATGGCGTGTACGACTCCGATCCTAAACTTAATCCGGAAGCCAAACGTTTCCATAGTCTCACCTTTAGTTATGTCCTCAATCAAGACTTACGGGTGATGGATAGTACGGCAATTGCGATGTGTCGGGAAAATAATATTCCAATTATCGTGTTTGATTTATTTGAACGGGGGAATATCCAGAAAGTGGTAGCAGGTGAAACAATTGGTACTTATGTAGGAGGTTCTTGTGAAGTTTGCTGATGTTGAAGGTCATATGCAAAAGGCGGTTGAAGCCACTCAGCGATCGTTTAATACGATTCGCACCGGAAGGGCAAGTACGAGTTTACTCGATCGAATCTCGATCGATTATTATGGTACCCCCACACCATTAAAGGCGTTGGCAAATATCGGAACTCCCGATGCAACGACAATTACAATTCAACCATTCGATCGCGGTAGCATGAGTACAATTGAGCGAGCGATTTCCCTCTCGGATATTGGCTTAACCCCAAATAACGATGGTTCGACAATTCGGTTAAATATTCCCCCATTGACTGGGGAACGCCGGAAAGAATTTGTCAAACAGGCGGGTAAATACGCCGAAGAAGGCAAAGTTTCGATTCGCAACATCCGCCGTGATGCGATCGATTATGTCAAAAAGCAAGAGAAAGCTAGCGAAATTTCTGAAGATGAGTCGAAGGATTTCCAAGATAAAATTCAGAAATTAACAGACAAGTATGCAGCGAAAGTCGAACAGGTTTTGGCTGAGAAAGAGAAGGATATTCTCAAAGTTTAAGGGTTTTGTAATTAATTAGTTAATGTAAGGTGGGCATTGCCCACCATCTAAATTTATCGTAAATGTAGTTAATCATAAATCGTATTTCAACCGAGAGTAGATTGGATAAAAATTAGAGCTATTTCAAATTAGTATGTGGGCAGTGCCCACCCTGAACATCATAAATTCCAGTGTAAATAAAAGATCGATGATAACTGACAACTACCGACTCGCTCATGAAGATAAAAGTAATTGAAAACTTCGATGGTAGCTTCAACCTTGATCCCCAAGTTCAAGAAATTTTGTTTAGTTTATTAATCGGTGAAAAATTCCTACATCAAGTCGCCGAACAAGCTAAGTGTCAAACAGTTGAATTTATGCAAATATTATTTCAACCTGTGCCCTACAGTCCAGGCACACCAAAGGGAATGCCCGCAGAACTCGAACAATATCACCAATCGCCTGAATATTTAATTATTAACGTTCCACCCAATTTCATGTTTGCGGCAAAAATTTTCCAGCCCAGTCGATTGTGTGCAATTTACAAAAAATATATTTAATTTGTCCATATTTTATCTCTCTCAATTCCGTAATTCTAAGCAACTTCAACTCTATTTGCTCGAACCTTGTTAACTAGATTCACTATCCACTATTCACTCTTCTCTAAAGTCTAAACCCTATCCCCTATCCCCTATCCCCTAATTTATGACATCGACGATCGATCTACCAAGCCTAGCCAGCTTGGAGTTTCTGGATTATGTTAATAATGCTGGCGAATTACCCAGTGAATTTCAAGGTTTGATCGGGATTTATGCTATTTTCGATCAAACACAAGTATTGCAATTTGTCGGCTACTCTCGCGACATTTATCTGAGTCTCAAACAGCATCTTGTCAGACAACCAGAACACTGCTATTGGCTTAAAGCTACCACGATCGATCGACCCAACCGCACATTTCTCGAAGGTGTTAGAGCGGCATGGATTGATGAAAATGGTACTGTCCCCGTCGGAAATGATGAAGCTAGCTCGATTTGGCTAGACCCGATCGCGACCAACTATGCCATGACAGCAGCAGAAAGCGCAAGCTTTGACGATCTAGATGGTGTCGCACAAGTTAAGCTGCTCAAGCAAGTAGCTAGACGTGTTGAAGAAACTATCTTAACTAAACTAAAAGAACGCGGCGTTCAGACAGAAATCCGCTTTAATCCTAAATTAAAAGAACAGGGATTATTGGATTTAAAGTAAACTAGATGCTTCCGTAAATATCAGCACCTGGAAGCCTTTCAGCGAGTATCCCTTGTTTGTCACTCTAGAAGATCTAAAATCACACTCGATCGATATAACCAGCCCTGCTTAATCAATCGGCCGCTCAGTTACTAACAGTTTCAATTTTCAATCACCCCAATTCTAAAATGTTAGAAAAATGTTAGAAAATCGACCTCAACACCCAATCAGGAAGCTAAAAAGTGAAGGAACTAATTCGCGATCGCGGTTATGTCGAAAAGATTCCAGTGATTTCGTGCTATTGGTTCGGCCGCGATAGTATTTTAACGATTGATGAGGATGGTTACTTTTTCTTCTGGCTTTGCAATCGATCGAGCTCATTGCCCAACTTAATTCGAGCTGATCCTAATACTTGAGGATCTAGCGTCCAGTTTTGCCAGTCTGCGCCCGCAGTTTTAGCTATTTCCAAGGCAAGCTTACCTTTACCCAAGCGTTTAAGAATTTGGACATATTCAAAATCTTCTACTCCATCTCGCAGAGCTTTAATCCGCAGCGATGGCATCATTCTATCTTTAGTTAACCCAACTCGATCGCCAGGATAAAACAGCATCCCATCCCCAGGGTAGAAAGCATTTTGGATGCGATTATTAGGGTCGTCCCAAGGATTAGCCATTTGCCAATCGTCAACCCGCCAGTAGAGTAAACCAGTCATCCCTAAACTAGCATTAATTAACCCAGCATGAACGCGATAACCAATCAGCGGATAGTCAATTAACCACTTAGGTGAATAGTTGTCTAATGCCATCGCGCTATAACTCCAGACTTCGCCCTTACCATGCGATCGAGCGTACTCTACTTCTGCCTGATGGGGGCGATGAGTCCGCGCTGCAACTACCCAGATATCCACCGCCGAACGCCCTGTACCGTCATCATATAAAGACGGATGAGGGGGCATAACTACCAGGTGTTTCAACCCCGCCTGATGGATATTTCGCCCCCAATCGCGCAAGATGGGCGATACCTTTGTTGTCATATTCGGACAATACTCAACTTCCACCTCATCCGCACTGTAGATAAAAACGGGCATCTTCGCGGGGTGTCTGGCGGCAATTTCCTGAAACTTCGAGACGGGCGGCGCGGCTCTGAGCGGAGTTACTTCGCAAGTACCCCACATCACACTGGCATCTCCCGCACCTCGATCGCCGACAATAGTCATACCGTGAGATTTTACATACTCCAACTCATCCTGCGGATTAGCGGGATATGTGGGGTTGAGACGGTTTCTGAGTAACTCTAATTCATTCGATCTATTTTGGACTGTCCAAATTTGGAACGCAGTTTTTAGCGATGGTTGAAGGGGTAAGGTAAAGTTCCATACCTTGAGGGAAATCGGCATCGACACATTACCGCGATCGCTAGTAACATTGACCTTACCCTGATAAATTCCCGCAGGTGTATCTCTGGGGACAAACACATCTAACCAGTAAACAGCATTTTTACCAGTAGCTAAATTGTAGGGAACTGCATCCAGATCTCCCTGTAAATCTTTTCCGGTATCGGGATGTTTAAATGGGATTAAGCCATCGGGGTACAAACCCCCACCGAGGGAACATCGAGCGGGATTTCCGCCCAGACAAGCGGCAACCTTACTGGGTTTGACTGCGCCAAAATGCTCCCGATACAAGGTAATATGCGATTTAGAGATTTTACCTTTTGCACCTTGCAAGTCCGAAATCGCGAGGTTGAGATTCTTAACATCCCAGCTACTAGCTCTGATAGCGATTTGAGCAGACTCCCATTCTCCTTTTGCCGCAAACAGCTCCACTTTATTTTTTTTAGCACTCTGGAAATGAGCCGCTGGTGCAATTCGCTCCAATGACGACATCGCTTGAACTTCAAATTTCTGTTGCGGTAAAGCTGCCATTGTTGCCCCCAGATTGGCACATAAAGGCACTAGCACATAAGCTACAGCAAGTATCCTATTCAAAATTGGCTGACTCCAGAATCGATCGTCCAATTATTTTATCGCCGACATCGATTTTGCGCGACGATCTCGATCGTCATCAGACGGGTTTTATTTGACAGTGATTATCCTTAAACCTTCGTAGACTCCTATCCTGTCATCGAATAGTATCAATGCGATCGATGAATATAACCCAGCCTAATGTATCGAACGAGACAAATTAGATCGGCAAATCTGAATAGTCTAAGGTAGATTCAGGATTATTGTAGCTACAGGTAACAGGTGTATGGCTAAACGATTAGTGGCGATCGGCAATGGCATGGTCGGTCATCGGTTCCTCGAACAGATGACGGCAAAATCTACAGAGTGGGAATTGATTTCTTTCTGTGAAGAGCCACGGGTTGCTTACGATCGAGTGAATCTCAGCGGTTATTTTGCTGGGAAGACGGCGGAGGATCTCTCACTTGTCGAACCGGACTTTTATCGCGATCGCAATGTCCAGATGTATATTGGCGATAAGGCAATATCGATCGATCGAGCAAGCAAGACTGTCACCTCAGCCAAGGGTGTGACAATTAGTTATGACAAATTAGTTCTGGCAACGGGTTCTTATCCCTTTGTCCCACCGATTAAAGGTAACAATCTAACTGGAACCTTCGTCTACCGGACGATTTGCGATCTGGAGGCGATGGAAGAGTACGCCAAAACCTGTAAAGTTGGGGTCGTTGTCGGCGGTGGATTGCTAGGGCTAGAATGTGCCAACGCCTTGCAAAATTTGGGACTAAAAACCCACGTTGTCGAATTTATGCCGCGCCTAATGCCCGTGCAAGTGGATGAAAATGGGGGCGCGGTATTACGGCAGAAGATTGAAGATTTGGGCATTGGTGTCCACACAGGTAAATCTACCACGGAGATTGTGGGTGATGAAAATGGCTGTGTTTATAAGATGCAGTTCGCCGATGGAACGGAATTACTGACGGATATGATTGTCTTCTCGGCGGGGATTCGCCCCCAGGATGAATTGGCGCGTCAGTGTGGGCTAAAAGTTGGCGAACGGGGGGGAATTGCGATCGATGAATATTGCCAAACATCCGATCCTGATATCTATGCGATCGGTGAATGCGCGCTATACGATAATCGGATCTATGGGTTAGTTGCCCCTGGTTATCGGATGGCTGAAGTAGCGGCAGACAGGCTGTGTGGCAAGGATAGCAGTAGTTTTGTGGGGGCAGACATGTCCACAAAATTGAAGCTATTAGGCATCGATGTCGCTAGCTTTGGGGATGCGTTTGGTACTACCCCTGGATCGAAAGTAGTTGCGATCGATGATGCAATTACTGGCACCTACAAAAAGCTGGTAGTAGACGCAGAAGGCAAGTATTTATTAGGCGGAATTCTCGTCGGTGATGCCGCTGCTTATGGCACCTTGATCCAACTAATCCAAAATCAGATGGCTTTACCACCCCATCCAGAAGATCTAATTTTACCGCCCCGCAGTGGCGTGACAACAGCGATGGGTGTAGAGGGATTTCCCGACACCGCCCAAATTTGCTCTTGTAATAACGTCACCAAAGGTCAAATTTGCACCGCAATTCAGGAGCAAGAATTGCGGGATATCGGCAGCGTCAAATCCTGTACGAATGCCGGAACTGGTTGTGGTGGTTGCGTCCCCCTCGTCACCGATTTACTCAAATCCGAACTCAAAAAAGCCGGAATTACCGTTAATAATCATCTGTGCGAACACTTTGCTTTCTCCCGTCAGGAATTATATAGCTTAGTTCGATCGCAGAATATTCATACATTTACAGCACTACTCGATCGCTATGGTACCGGACGCGGCTGTGAAATTTGCAAACCCGCCGTAGGATCGATTCTCGCCTCCGCTTGGAACGACCAAATTCTCAACCCGCCCCACGTCGGCTTGCAAGATACTAACGATGCCTTCCTCGCCAATATTCAGCGGGATGGCACCTACTCAGTCATCCCCCGCATCCCTGGCGGTGAAATCACCCCCGATAAACTGATTGTCTTGGGCGAAGTCGCCAAGGAATTTGGACTCTACACCAAGATTACCGGCGCGCAACGGATCGATTTACTCGGTGCTAGGGTAGATCAACTGCCGCAGATTTGGCAGCAGTTAGTGGCGGCTGGGTTTGAATCTGGGCACGCTTATGGCAAAGCTCTACGGACTGTGAAATCATGCGTTGGTAGCACCTGGTGCCGATTTGGCGTGCAGGATTCAGTCAGTCTCGCGATCGAGGTAGAGTTGCGTTATCGGGGGCTACGGGCACCACACAAGCTTAAATCGGCTGTCTCCGGCTGTACCCGCGAGTGTGCCGAAGCTCAAAGCAAGGATTTTGGGATTATCGCCACCGAAAAGGGCTGGAACTTATATGTCTGCGGCAATGGCGGCATCAAACCCCAACATGCCCAACTCCTCGCCGCCGATTTAGATAAAGAAACCTTGATTCGCTACGTAGACAGATTCTTGATGTTCTACATCCGCACCGCTAATCGATTAGAACGCACAGCCACCTGGTTTAATAAACTCGAAGGCGGGATGGAATATCTCCAACAGGTAATTATTAATGATTCCCTGGGTATCGCTGAAGAATTAGAAGCAGAAATGGCGCATCAGGTAGCCACTTATGCTTGTGAGTGGGATGTGACGCTCAAAGATCCGGTTAAACTCCAACGCTTCCAACACTTTGTCAATACCGATCTACCCGATCCGAATATTATGCTAATTGAAGAGCGCGGACAGAAACGTCCTGTGTTCGAGCATGAACGGCAATTGTCTCAACTATGATTGAAATGATTGAATGATTAATTATGATTATTTTGATCGTAAAATCATCGTCTATTTATTAATCATTATTATCACAGTGCGGACATCCTCGATCAAGCGAAAACAAAATTTAGTTGTCTAAGTTATTGCCCAATTCCTAACTTTTTTAAATGTCACAAATAGAACTAATTCAGACAATAACCCAGCAGTGGACAACAATCTGTTTCCTGGATCGAATCTTGCCAAACACAGGTGTTTGTGCATTGGTAAATGGTCAACAAATTGCTGTTTTTAGAGTTGGTGAAGCAACAGATATTTACGCGATCGATAATTACGATCCATTTAGTAAAGCATACGTTTTATCTAGAGGTATTGTTGGAGATCGTCATGGAATTCCCAAGGTGGCATCGCCAATCTACAAGCAAAATTTTAGTCTTTCAACGGGTGAATGTTTAGATGATTCGACTGTGAAGTTAAAAACTTTTCCTACTCAAGTTGTCGATGGACAAGTCCAAGTTAGTGCTTAAAAAGAGCCAAGTCTTTCTACCTAGCCATTGAAAAGATTGTTTGAAAAATTAAATTTAGATCGGTAAGAATATTCGCCGTTGCCATATATTCTAGGTCGATCGCGATTTTTGCTGGCATCACTTTAGTCTGGTAGACTGTCTCCCAATCATCACCAGTGAGCATCTCTTCCTCATTCCGGTAGGCAAGCGATGCCGCACTAGTAATTCCTGGCACAAAATCTAAGATCTGGCGTTGTGCAGGTGTATATAGCATGACATAACGGGAATCTTCCGGCCGAGGACCGACCAAACTCATCTCACCTTTGAGAACATTGAGTAATTGTGGTAATTCGTCTAGTTTCGTGCGACGTAAAAACTTCCCCACCGGAGTTACCCGCGTGTCACCGCTAGCAGTGACACCGGGGCCGATTTTGTCGGCATCGACAATCATCGTCCGAAACTTATACAACTCGAACGGCATCCCCCCTTTCCCAATCCGTTTGGTGTGGTAGAAGATTGGACCATTATCAAACAGCTTGATAAGCAGGCACACTACTAACAGTAGTGGTGACGCTACAATCAGCCCCAGAACAGTCACAACAAAATCCAGAAATCGCTTCATGAGAAGTGGGAGATTTGACAGCAAATCGATCGACAATATTCAGCATAGCAGCAATGACATCTTCGACATCCCGATCGCACATTTTTGAGTAGAGTGGTAGCGAAATCGATCGCTGATACTCACGATGAGCAACAGGGAAATCCTCAGGCTGGTAGCCATATTTCTCATGGTAGTACGGATGCAGATGCAACGGAATAAAGTGGACGCTGACGCCGATATTTTGCTCTTTGAGTAAGTCAATTACTTTTGCTCGATCGATCGACCATTCACTGAGGTTCAAGCGCAAAATATATAGATGCCAAGCATGTTGACAATCTTCCCGTTGGGCTGGAATTTGCAAGCCGGGATACTTACTGAAAATTTGGTTGTACCGCTCGGCAATTTCTTGTCGCCGTTGGCGCATTTTTTCGGCTTTAGCTAATTGAGCGATCCCAATCCCTGAAGCAATATCGGTGAGGTTATATTTATACCCCGGTGCGACAATTTCATAAGACCAACTCCCCTGAGCCGTATAGCGTTTCCAGGCATCCCTACTAATCCCGTGGAGTGCCATAATCCGACACCTGTCGGCAAATTCATCATTATCAGTACAAATCATCCCGCCTTCACCTGTCGTGATGGTTTTAGTGGCGTAGAAGGAGAAACAAGTAAAGTGGGGAATGCTACTTCCTTCGGGGAATAAGGGAGCACCGATCGTTCGTCCCTTATATTTAGCTGGAAAAGCATGAGCGGCATCTTCAATAATTGCTAAGTTATGGCGGCTAGCAATATCTCTAATTGTATTCATCGCGGCTGATAATCCAGCAATATGAATCGGCATAATTGCCTTAGTGCGGGGTGTAATTGCTGCTTCGATCGCCTCTGGGGAGATATTCAAACAGCCCGCGCTGATATCGACAAAGACGGGAACTGCATCAAAATATCGAATTACCTCAGCGGTGGCAGCAAAAGTGTATGGTGAGGTAATCACCTCATCCCCCGCTTCTAAGCCGATTGCTTCTAGCGACAAGTGCATGGCAGCGGTACAAGAGTTAACCGCGATCGCGTGTTTTGCACCGACCATTGCGGCAAATTCTCGCTCAAATTGTTTAGTTTTTGGGCCGGTAGTGATCCACCCTAGCTCGAAACATTCTCGGATCTGATCGAGTTCGGTTTCATCTGTATCTGGTAACGCAAAAGGAAGAAATATAGGACGCACGATCGAGCTAACTCCAATAAAAATTAAGTTAATTTAAAGATTTAGTGTATAGCCGCAGCTATAAATTGGAATTCCTGGAAACTACAACAGGCTTTTTTTGTTGCCCAGAGCTAATTTCTAACAAGTTTTGCGCTAGATATTCGATCTGCCCAGAAATCACCACCTCTGTTCTTGATGTTTTGGTTGCTTATAGATAAATCACTAACATTAAAACTATCTATAATCAGCAATGAAACTTTTCAGGAAAACTAAACCTTGACAAGCTTCTTGTCTACACATCATAGTACTTTAGTTACTTTAAAATATATATAAGCAAAAACGCTGGTTTTTTTGACTGTATATAGCTTCCAGAGTCAGATATATTGCTTAAATAGGCAAAAGCATCTATGTAATAACTGTTCGGTCGGTTTTTGCTAACATTTAAGGTTTGTTCGCTCTAAGTCATCAGTATGAGTCAATCTATCTCATTGATTTTGCTGAGGGATACTTTTGATTGAGAATAAGCAATGATTTACGGCCGCATAGTCAGAATAATCTACTATTTAGCCGTGAGGATGATTTAGTTAACGGGTGAATATTGATGATTCGAGCGGTCATTTGGCTAATGAATAGTCAGTAGATAGGCGATTTTCAAATTTAGCCATGAATATGATTACCGATTTTCGATCGATTGAAGATCGGTCATTCGGCTGATTGTAAAATCGGCGATGTTACCCAATCCTGGTTACACTAAGTATCTCAACCCCAAATCTATTGGAAAATAAATGTCAGATCTGGTTTTATTTTGGCATCGCCGCGACTTACGAGTAGTAGATAGTATTGGTTTAGCGCGGGCATGTCAGCAAGACGCGAGGGTGGTGGGGGTATTTTGTTTCGATCCGGCACTATTACTGCGGGATGATGTCGCGCCCGCTCGAATTGCCTATTTATTAGGGTGTCTAAAAGCCCTCGCCGCAGACTATCGCCAAGCTGGTAGTCAATTACTGATTTTGCATCAAGATCCAGTAGTAGGAATTCCCTTAATTGCTGGTGCGCTCAGTGCTAAGGCTGTATACTGGCATCGAGATGTCGAACCTTATGCCCAAACTCGCGACGAACGAGTCACATCGGCACTGCAAACTGCCGGAATCGAGGTATCCACCGATTGGGATCAACTGCTCCACGATCCGCAGACAATTAGAACGGGGAACGATCGACCTTACACTGTTTATACCCCCTTCTGGCGAAACTGGAGTAGTCAACCGAAGCCAGCACCTGTAGTCGTAAAATTGAGATCGAGTCCATTAACGCCTACCGAACAGCAAGCTTTAGATCTGTTGCCGATTGTCCCACTCCCAACTATTGCCGATCTTGGCTGGAGCTGGGATTATCCTCTAAGTGTCGAACCAGGTACCCAACCAGCCGAGCAACAGTTAGCCACTTTCTGCGATCGGCGTATTGGGGAGTATGAAGAACAGCGCAATTATCCGGCTGTTACTGGTACATCTAGCTTGAGTGCCGCGCTCAAATTTGGCGCGATTGGGATTCGGACTGTTTGGGCGGCGACGACTACCGCTTTCGAGGAAGCGCGAAGTGATGAAGCTCGTGCCGGAATTACCACCTGGCGGCAAGAACTAGCATGGCGAGAGTTTTATCAACAGGCATTGCTTCATTTTCCAGAGCTGGCGGAGGGAGCCTACCGCACCCAGTTTAAGCATTTTCCGTGGCGAGACGATCCCGATCGATTTGCCGCCTGGTGCCAAGGAGCGACGGGCTATCCAATTGTTGATGCGGCGATGCGCCAACTCAATCAGACTGGTTGGATGCACAATCGTTGCCGGATGATTGTTGCGAGTTTCTTGACGAAGGATTTGATTATTAATTGGCAATGGGGTGAGAAATACTTTATGCAAAACCTGATCGATGGAGATTTAGCTGCAAATAATGGTGGCTGGCAATGGAGTGCATCGAGTGGGATGGACCCCAAACCACTGCGAATTTTTAATCCATATACCCAAGCTCAAAAATTTGATCGAGAGGGGGAATATATTCGCCAATGGGTGCCAGAATTAAAATCGTTAGATACCGAACAGCTCCTTAGTGGCAAGATTTTACCACTCACCCGCCATCGGTTGGGCTATCCATTACCGATCGTCGATCATAGTCAGCAACAACGATTATTCAAAGATTTATACGCTAGCGTAAAGTAGTTTCCATCAAGAAAGGGGCAATTCCTGATTGCCCCTGCCCAGCTTAGTTATCTTTCGATTTAATGTCGGCTAAATTTAAGCAGCTAATTGATTTACTCGATCGAGAGTCACGGGGATTGCCACATCCTCTTTGATACAACTATCACCCAGGAGTTTCAGATTATTTGTCTGAGCTAAAATTCTCTCTACAAAAGACTTTAAATAGCTAACTTCTGTTGCTAATTCGGGAATCTGTTGGAGTAATTCGATCGTTTCAGGTAGGTTTTCAACATCTGCGGCTGTGAAATTTTCGAGCCGATCTAATCGGCCAAATATTCCGCGTAAAACGATCGTCAAGACGGGGCGGAATACCTTCACGTCAATACCCTGAGCGGCAAAGTACTTGTGATTTACACCCATTTTCAAAATATTTAACACTCGATGTGGGGCGACGCGGGTGAAGATCGAAGTTGCAATTTTTTCGATCGCTTCAGCTTGAACTGCTTTGAGTTTTGATTCTGGAAAGTTACGATCGCTAGCTAGTTGGATCAATGCGGCTACTTGACGATCGAGTTCGACGATCGAAAATTCCGACATTTTAGTAATTACCATAGTCCCAGATCGATCGTAAGTCCGATCTATATCTTTGATTGCGCTAATGAGCGGATTGACTTCTGTCCCCAAGGTTGGGTCGAATTGACCGTGGAAAAATGGCTCATCATACCCCGCTTTGAGACCATTGAAGTAGAGCGGAACTTTCTTGCCAGACTGGAAAATTTTGTAGAGGACTAATTCTAGCAGATCGATCGGCCAGCCGAGATCCCGCACGACTAATATTTTTAGCTGTTGAGGTACTGCTTCAAGCAATCCATTCAAGAGCAAGTAGTTAGCTTCACTCACATTTTGTGGGAGCAGATCGATATCTGGTTTATGCAAATCGACGAGTCCGTTCTCAATTCCTTGGGCAACTTTGCTTTCGATCGAGCTATTATCTAAGATATGGGTAAAGCGTACCGCACCATAAGTGGTGCCACCCGCCAGGGCCGCTTTGGCAAATAACCACTCACAAAGTTTTTTAGAGCCGGCATAGACATCCGCCGTATAGTAGCGAGAAGCTTTGCCGGTAGAGGAGAACATACACTTCTCAACTTGATGGGCTTGACAGGCTGCAATAATGTTACAAGTACCGATTAAATTGCTTGTAATTGTTTCCCTTATTTCAATCTCAGCTAATCCTGGCAATCTTTGAGCTGCCAGATGAAACACGATCTGCGGACGCACGGTAGCAAAAAATGCTGTTACCGATTTACCATCCCGAATATCTACAGTCTGATAAACCACTCGCTCTGATTGAACTAGTCGATCTGCTGCTAATTTGGCTTTATCGAGGGAAACGATTTGCTTGGCTCCAAGATCGATTAAAGAAGTAATCAACGCTTGACCAACGCAACCTTCGCCACCAGTGACGAGGACAACTTTATCAGCAACTTCGGCACGAATTAGGTCTTCATACAAGTGAATTCGCCGTTGGGCAGCTTCGGTGAAGGGGTTCTCGCGGAGCTTGCCCTCACCTTGATAAACGCGGATTAAGTCGTTGGTCAATTCGGTTAGATCGGCTAGAACTTCAGCCGACTGCGGCACAGGCGCATGGGCAGGTACTAATCGTTGCATCGCCCCAATAATTTGTTTTTTCTGTGCGTAGGTCATATCGTGAGTAGTTACGTGTGATTTTTACGAAGCTAGTAACCGAATTTAGAGAGCTGTTCGATCTAATCCAACCCCACTACTACACCAGTAAAGGTTGGAATGAATTCCTTACTTGACTTGGGTTATAGCCATTATTTAGGAGAGGTCGAGTAATCTACTCAGTTGGAGATTGATTGGTGCAGGTGGGATCTGCGACGGTTAGCTCTGTAGAATATTTACTTTCAATGATGCACATATTACAGTAAATCATTAATTTTTCTCGACCGCAAAATGTAGTATTCTTACTTAGCCCGATTCAGCATTTATACTGAGTCAAAATAATGATTTACATAGATAAATGGCTCAGTTACAGTATAAAACACCCATTGAGCCGATCTAAAAGGGTAAATTTAACTGCATAAATTTGGGTCAATCGAGAGCTAAACTTAAAAAAATTGGTACAACCAAGCGTGATTTTACTGAAAAAAGTTTGACTAACTAAGGAGTTTTGTAATATTTAATACTTATTTAATTAATTTGTGTTCGCAGATCTGGTTCAGTTTGATCGAAATGTCGCAATCCAATTTTGAAGGATTGGGTTGACTAGTTCGGGGGCTTCATCTTGAGGACAGTGACCGACATCGGGTAGTTCGATAAATTCCCGAACGCTTGGCACACTCATCAATTCACGTCCTAACTCGATGGGTTCCCACGGATCTGCGGCACCCCAAATTGCGATCGCCGGACAAGATAATTGCGGCAGTAGATCTTCTGGGAGTGGTCCCCAAGAATAGGCGGTAAACTTCAAGAATACATCTGCGGCACCAGGATCTGCGGCGGGAGCCATTAAAATCTCGATTAATTCTTCACTCACAGCCTCCGGTCGATGGTAGGCTTGCAACAAAATTTTGCGAACGACATTACGTTGGGCGAGTTGTCGAAAAAATAATCTGCCGATCGCTGGTATATTCAAAATAGACTGGAGGACTGGTGTGCCCCATTGACGATACCAGGGCATCTGGGCGCGTTTGCGATCGTGTAGCAATCGCAGCGAACAATTAAGCAATGCCACACTAATAATTAAGCTTGGTTGGCTCACCGCAGCTTGGAGCGCGACAATACAGCCGATCGAATTGCCCACCAAAATTGTCGGACTACCAATTACTTCTCGACAAAAATCCACGACTAATTCGGCCCAGGTTTCAAACGTATACTCAATTTCCAAGCCTGGTGTCGGTTTTGCGGAAGCCCCAAAGCCAATCAGGTCGATCGCGTAACACCGACAGCTAGTAGCTAATACTGGAATATTTTTGCGCCAATGTCCAACCGAAGCCCCAAAGCCGTGAATGAGCAAGACAGGTACCCCTGTTTTCCCCTCAGCACGATAATTAATCTGATGTCCGCGCCACATCCAGGTAGAATTTGCCGTCGGCGTAGCGATCGAAGTCATATACGGTCATGTTTGCAACAACAGTATTCTAACGCGATCGATCGGTTTGGCGATCCGAACTGCTTGTCGATACAATAAGTAAATATATCCATCCAAATTCTCTACAACCCAGATGGTGGTTAACTCCCACCCTAACCTCTAAAGCCTAACACCTATGCCTCCAACCGTTAGCCTCATTCGCGCCACGTCCTATGAAGCCGAACAACTCCGTCGATCGGTCGAAGCAGTATTAGCCCCATTGGGTGGGATTAGTGCCTTCGTCAAACCAGGAGATCGAGTATTACTCAAGCCTAATCTATTAACTGGTGCCCGTCCGACTAAAGAATGTGTCACTCGCCCAGAATTAGTTAGATGTGTAGCCGAACTGGTAATTGAAGCTGGTGGGAAACCTTTCTTCGGCGACAGTCCCGCGTTTGGGAGTGCACTGGGCGTTGCCAAATCTAACGGTTACTTACCGATGATGGCAGAATTAAACCTGCCGGTAGTCGAGTTTCATGGTAAACGCTACGAGACAGCTAGTGCAGAGTTTAACCATTTGCTGCTCAGCAAAGAAGCGATCGAAGCTGATGTAGTGATTAATTTACCCAAGGTCAAATCTCACATGCAACTTACCATGACTTTGGGGGTAAAAAATCTATTTGGTTGTGTACCTGGCAAAATGAAAGCCTGGTGGCACATGGAAGCAGGTAAAAGTGCCGACAGGTTTGGCGAAATGTTAGTCGAAACTGCTCGCGCTATTAGCCCAAATTTGACCATTATCGATGGCATCATCGGACATGAAGGAAATGGCCCCAGCGGCGGCGAACCGCGTGAATTGGGCGTGTTAGGTGCCTCTGCTGATGTATTTGCCCTAGATGTCGCCATGCTAGAAGTCTTGAATGTGGAGAGCAATCTAGTGCCGACAGCCGCAGCCGCACAGCGATTGGGATTAGCTCCCGACTTGGCAGCGATCGACTTCCCCCTCATGCGTCCTACCGATCTGAGTTTTTGTGACTGGAAATTACCCGAAGCCTTGATGCCGATCGATTTTGCCCTCCCACGAGTCATCAAATCCACATTTCGCCATCTCTATATTCGATTTATCAAAGAACCAATCGGCGTGTATCAAGGATCGAAGTAAGCAAGATTAGGCTGTAAGCTTTAGGACGCAAGCGTCCGGTTCTTTCCCTTTCCCCTGTCTTGATTCGCTAAACCGTCGGGGAACCCGACGAGCGCGAATCGCTTTCCCCTTTCCCCTTTCCCCTTTTCCCTAACCCCTAAATGCAATACCGCCGCTTTGGACGTACCGAGCTACAAATGCCCGTCTTCTCCTGTGGAGGAATGCGTTATCAGCACAAATGGCAAGATATCCCACTGTCTGAGATTCCTGATGATAATCAGCGCAACCTTGAAGCAACGATTTATCGATCGCTAGAATTAGGCATAAATCATATTGAAACCGCCCGTTTTTATGGTTCATCTGAAGTGCAATTGGGGCAAGTATTACCCAAGTTAAATCGTCAGGATTATATTTTTCAAACTAAGGTTTCACCTGTTGCCGATCCGCAGGAATTTCGCCGAACATTCGAGTTATGCCTGACTAGACTTAATTTAGATTATGTCGATCTGCTAAGTATGCATGGCTTGAATAATCAGGAACTAGCCGATTTTGCACTGCGAGATGGTGGTTGCTGGGAAGTTGCCAAGCAACTGCAAGCGGAGGGTAAAGTTGGATTCATTGGCTTCTCCACCCATGCACCGCTAGATATCATTATTAGTGCGATCGAAAGTGATAAATTTGATTATATCAATCTGCATTGGTACTATATCAATCAAACTAACTGGAGCGCGATCGAAGCTGCTACGCGGCACGATATGGGCGTATTTATCATTAGTCCAACGAATAAAGGTGGGCTGTTAAATAAACCCTCTGCCAAATTAGTCGAATTATGCCAACCGTTAAGCCCGATCGTCTTTAATAATCTCTTTTGTCTGAGTCATCCGCAAGTGCATACCCTGAGTATCGGTGCAGCTACTCCTGGTGATTTTGACGAACATCTTAAGACTCTAGCATTACTCGATCGAGCGGATGAAATTCTGCCACCAATTATCGACAGGCTCGAACGCGAAGCAGCCGCTAAACTGGGTTCAGACTGGATGCAAACATGGCGAGAAGGCTTACCTGCGCTGTCTAATACCCCAGGCAATATTAATATTGCGACGATTCTCTGGTTGCGAAATCTAGCGATCGCTTACGACATGATCGAATACGGTCAAATGCGCTACAATCTGCTCGAAAACGGCGGACACTGGTTCCCTGGAGCTAAAGCCACTAATGCCCAAGCACTAGATTTCTCCACCTGTCTAGCCAATAGTCCCCACGCTGCTAAAATTCCCGATCTCCTGGTTGAAACCGATCGACTCCTCGGTGGGATGGAGGTAAAGCGATTATCCCAGAGTTAGAACGCGACTTATTGCCTATTGACTGACTTAATTAATTGTGGTAACTTAACAAAGCACGTAAAATGCACCTCAAGAAAAATCAAGCAAGCGGATGTGGCGGAATTGGTATACGCGCACGCTTGAGGTGCGTGTGGCATTATGTCCTTGGGAGTTCGAGTCTCCCCATCCGCATACAAACCTAAAAGGGTACTCTTTGTGAGTACCCTTTTGTGTAAGGGTTTTTTGCATAAACCCCAGCCCTATTTTAATCTACCATCGACACGAAGTAACATGGGATCGAATCTGTCGATATTTTAGCTTTTTTTGAGATAGCAAGGTGCTGACATGCTAAAACTGGGGAAGCAGATGATGAAAGTGATTATTTTGCCGACTGGATTACATCTTTGAGTAATGGCGATCGCAAAATCCGCAGCCACATGGAATGATCGAGATATTTAATATACAATAAGGTAATTCAGCTCAATTTACTGATTCCGTTAATATCTAGTAAGTAATTTTGAACCATTTCTAGAGCATATCTATCGGGTAAAACTTGTTGAAACTTACTCAATCGACAATTAGGTAGTTTCTCTAATAGATAAGTTTGAGTTGCTGGGGCTGCCCAAAATTCAGGCTTGATAATTTCCTCAATTATCATATTTACTTCTGCTCGATCTAGATTATCCCCTTCGATAGATATATTAAAATTATCTACTGTTACTTCACAGACACATAGATATTCTAGTCCATATTTCAGAGTCTGATTAATTTGTAGCCCTGCAAATGTCCACCAAGTAGCTAAATTTGACTCCCAATATATTGTATTTTTTGTATGTCTACCTAAATCGATCCGACAGTCCGTTAAATTAATTTGGGCAGTAGCATCGAGATATGGAATATCATCAGTAGAGCTAAGAATTTTAGCTATTTCTTGACAAATTTCCCAACTAAGAATATTCGACGTAAATCCGCCCCAATATGGCTTTTTCCCTTGGGGTGCAGCAACAACCTCTAGTTTGCGATCAGGATGATGAATAAAAGTGACAATCCAAGCACGTCCACCAAGTAAAAAGCAAGTTTTTTCGAGTGTTAAAGTATATATAAAATCTCGATCTAAAGAGCCAATATTTTGCCCAGCGACCGTGTAAACTTCGTATTTTTGAGGAGTCGTGAAAACTGCATATAATTCCAAAAAATTCTTGTATCCAAAAACTTTTTCTGTTTGAGTACCGATCGATAGCAATCCGCCAATCATACAGAGATAATTAGTCTCAAGCATGTGTCGAATCAATTGATCGAACTCAGTTCTATTAATTCCCTGAAAGTCTGGTACGATCAATAGTTGCTGCCAACAGTCTTCAGGACTAACAGCTCCAAATTGCATCGTCATCGCTAGGATCTGTTGAACTAATACAGCCCAATTGCGATCAATAATTTCAACTGGTTCTACCCAACGTTTACGGGCTAGTTCTACCAACGCTATCGCGTGTAATAAACTATCCGAATTATCTACAAAGAAAGTAGTATTTGATATCTGTCCAGCTCGTCTACCAGTCCGCCCCATTCGTTGCAGAAAAGAAGAAACTGTCCTGGGAACTTGATGCTGAAAAATGGCATCCAAATCCCCAACATCAATCCCTAATTCTAGAGTAGATGTACAAACAATACAATTATTATGACCATGCTGAAATCGCTCTTCGGCTAAGGTTCTTTCGGCTAAAGCGACAGAACTATGATGTACAAATACATCCGTCCCCTGTGACTTCATTCCAGCCGCAATTCCTTCAGATAGTGCCCGACTTTGACAGAAAAATAAACTCTTCTTCGATCGTGCCATCAGACTAGCTTGTTCGACAATAGCCGTTTGATCATCTTTAAAAATAATCCGGATCTCTTTTTTGCTAGGTAGTGGCGGTGGATCGATAATGCAACTAGGACGTTTAGATGTTCCTTGAAGCCACTGTAAAATCCGATCTGGATTGCCAACTGTTGCACTCAATCCAATCCGTTGTACATCGTAATTACTGACTAGAATTAATCTTTCTAAAACAGACGTTAAATGCGATCCGCGATCGCTCCCTGCTAAAGCATGAATTTCATCAATTACTATTGCCCGTAAATCTGCAAAAATAGTTTGATGAGGTACGCTAGAAGATATTAATATTCCCTCCAAAGATTCGGGCGTAGTCATCAATACAGTCGTAGGATTGCGAATAAAAGCATTTTTCTGCGATCGTTTAATATCTCCATGCCATAGAAAACGATTTAAACCAATCATTTCTGTATAGTTCTGAAATCGATCGGCTTGATTATTTAGTAAAGCTTTAATCGGTGCGATATAAAGAATTCCCACCCCTGTCGGCTCTCTCTCCACCATCTGTGCCAACAAAGGAAACATACACGCTTCCGTCTTACCCCCCGCCGTCGGAGCCAGAATCAGGGCATTGTAGCCGTCTAGGAGCTTATCTCCGGCGAGTTCTTGAACTGGGCGCAAAGATGTCCAACCCAATCGGGAGACAATCGCCGACTGCAATCGATTGGGAAAACGGGTAAAAACAGAATTCATGACTAAATTAGGTGATAGTTAATAGTGTCGATCTTGCTTGCAAATTAAAGGCTGTAGCAATCTTATTTGAGTTTCTAGCAGTAACGTTAGCCTGTAGGGGCGGTGCTTCATGCCCGCTCTCTAGGGATTAAGTAGAGGCAATTCATGAATTGCCCCTACTGATTTAGGATCGCTATATTCGTTCGCAGATTTTTTAAAATGTCACCGCATATCGATCGCTTTCTTCTGATTCTGGCTGAAAATATGGTTGCCCCTGAATCATCCGAGTTTCTTCACTATTAAGTTCCAACTTATAGCCACTATCCTTCATCGGATCGAATGTTGGATCGGTATTAGTCAAATCAAGAATAGTAACAAATTCACGCAAAAACTCACGAGGCACAATCCCAACATCTCCAGCGAATCCTTCCGTCACTTTGACAACGAGGACATCGATAAATTCTAAAGTGACTTTAGTATTAAGATGCGATCGATCGTCAGTAGGATATAATTCTCGTAACTTGAGAGCCAGTTCTTTTAATCTTTCCTCATCAAAAGGTGTGAGTACTAGTTGCGGCTGAAGCCGACTAACAAAACCACCATTTGTAATTAGTTTTAATCGAGCATGTAATGGAGCTAATCCAGCTACCCCGCGATTAGTATCGAAAAATTCTGGTGTACCTGTAAAAATCCACAATAAACCAGGGTAGCCATCTGCTGCATCACAAATTTGCCGAATACCATTCAATGATTGAGATCGAATATTAGTTCGCATTCGCAAAATAGTTTCGACTTCATCGATCGCAATTATCAATCCTTTATAGCCAGCCGCTTTAGTAATTGCTAAAATACCTTGCAGATAATCCATCGCCTCATTGCTACCAATTCTGCCTCTAATACCAGCAATACGCAGCAATTTTGCAGCTACATTACTACTTCCAGATAGCCAAGATATCAAAGCACTAGCATCATCAGTTTCATTATTTTGTTTGAGCTTAAAGATCCACCGCAGCACACGAATCATATCTTGGGGAGCTTTACCTCTAGTGAGAAAAGTTAAATCTTTTTCAATCCTTTGCTCTACTTTTTCATCAAAATCTGAATTGTCAGGATTACCTCCCCCATCAATTAAGACAGCTTCAACTCGCCCAATCCATCGATCAATTATAAATCCTAATGCACCACGTTCACATTCACTTGTGCCCAATTCTTGCACGACTTTACGGTAAACATCATCAAATTTGTGAAAGTGCAAATCATTATCAGACACAACCACAAAACTGGTAGCAAATCCCTGATTCTGAGCATCTAGTAGTGCCAATCGCGATACAAAAGTTTTACCACAACCATAGCCACCCCGCAGAAACTTAAATCCGCCTTCGTTATTACCTACTAAGTTCAACTGGCGTTTAATTTCAGTTCTAGATTGATCGATATTCACAGCAAAAGCCTCTAAGCCTCGTGCCGGAACTACTCCAGATCTTAGTCGTTCAAATACGTGATTAATATCTCGGCTGCTAATATCTCGGCTACTAATATTCATAATTATCTAGTTTTGATGTGTATAATTCTTTGAATGGGCTGTAAATGGTTTCAACTAATTGGATTGAGTTTTCATCTTACAAATACTTTGCTCAATATCTACCAGTATTTAGTTGCATTGAGCGCAACGATCTTGACCAGGAATAGGTGATCTTTCACAAAATAGGCAAACGGGATATATATGTATTATTCTCTCAGCGACATAATCATCTGACTGTGATTCATCATTAGAATTTAAATCTTGAATTATGTTATATTCTGGTTCAGAAATATATTGCTCAGTTTCAGTATGATGATCTACTATCTCTGGCTGTGGAATATAAAGTAGATTCTGTGGCGTGGAAACTGTAATAATTTCCTTGACATAACGGATACTATTGTTTGATGTTTCTACTCTGATAGAAAAGGGTAGATATTGATAGTATTCCCTAAACTCACGGTTAAATTGTCTACCTATGCGAGCATTACCAAGAGTATTATTAACGTCTTCTGCGGTAATCGATCCCCATTTATCAATATGTTGAAAAACTGGTAAGTATGGATTATTTATCAGATGACTTTCCCATTCTTCTGTAGTTATTAATGGCTCTGGTTCTATTGCCGGAGCTGGTGCGATAATTGATGATTCATTTTCTTCATCCTCTAGTTGAGATACCTGTTGACTAACTTCCTGCCATCTCCTGTATAAATCGGCAATTCTGATATTTAGTACCTGCACAGTAGTATGAACTGAAAATAGGGAAATACTATTTTCTAATTCAGTAATTTCGGAATGAATATTTTCTTTAATTTGTTGCTGATTCCATATTTCTAAATTTAGATCATCGAGCAAAAATTGCTGCTTTTCTATTGATCGATTTAACTTATTAATAGCGATCAAAATTTTCTCTTGCTCCTTTTTGAGAACAAATATCTCTTGTTTTATTTCGCTTAGATCGACTTTGTATGTCGCTATTTCTGCTCGTAAACTTGTCTCTTGATTTTTTAAATTAGTAATTTCAACCTTTAGTTCTTCCTTGATGGCAGAATCTTGGCGTATTTTTTCCTTAATATTCGTGAGAGTTAACTCAAATCTTTGTGCTGAATTGATCGCAGATTGCTTCCTTGCTTCAATTTGAACTGAAGCAATAGCTATGCTGTCTAAATTATCCTGACTTTTGCTAATTAGAGATCGTTTCTGTTGCAATAATCTATCTAGATCGGCGATCTCGATCGAGACTTGATTTCGTCGCTCTTCCATTTGGGAAATCTGGTACTCAATTCCCCTGAGATCAACTCCCTTGTCAGCTAGTATCGTTTGGAAACTTTGAGATCGATTCTGTAAGTCGGTAATCTGATCTTGTAGTTGTTTCCTAGTGGCAGAATCTTGACGTATTTGCTCATGAATACTTTGAAGTTGTAAATTTGATTGCCTGCCTGAATCGATTGCTAATTGTCCTTGGGCTTGAATCTGAGCTAGTTTTACATTAGTTGTCTGTAATTGTTTCTGTTTATCGAGAACCTTTGCATCTAACTGAACTAATAAAGATTCTCCTGTCTGCTTTTTCAGTACTAAAGAATTTATGTCCCTTTCTAACTCTATTTTTTTTTCTCGATTTCGACTTATAGCTTGTTGTAATGTTTGCAACTCCTGCCTATGTTCGCTAATCTCTCGACAACTACTCTCTTTCAGTTGCAATTGCGCTTTGGCAAGTTGCTCTTGTGCATCATCTAAACCCAATCTCGATTTAGCTACTTGACGCTCGATCTCCTCTCTGCGCTGACGAGATAAAACCGTTAGACTAGCCGCAACTGCGGGAACTGTAACTAAACCAGCCAATGTAGACTGTTGTAAATTGCGACTAATCAGGAACGTAGAACCGAATCCTACCCCACAGGAGACAGAAGCAAGTAGAAACCAATTTTTGAACATAAGGGGTAGCCTAATAGATTTACCACCCTCAAACTCTTTAATCCAGGTTCTTTGAGAGGGCTACCACTATATACTCAGAAAAAATACATCTGTCAGAATAAAAAAGAAGATTTCTATCCCATAACTCAAATTTTTTCCATAAAACCGTTTTTCCAATTCTCAAAGTAGATTTTTTGCATAAATCTTTGTCACTAGATTACCGATCCCAGAATCAGTCTCCTAGTTTCAGCCACCTTATTGCTCGATTCTCGCCTTTTTGGGGATTACCGATCGCATCCCACTCTTTGCCCCATCAGTATCACCTTGATAGCGAGGGATGACATGAATAGTCGCGTGGTTCATAGCTTGTCCCGCAGCTTTATTAATATTCATCCCAACATTAAAGCCATCGGGCTGAAATTCTCTAGTTAAAAGCTGTTGAACTTTGTTTGCCATCAACCAGCAAGCAGATTGTTCTTTGAGTGGCAATTCAAAATAGTTACTAATATGTCGCTTGGGGACGATCAGCACATGACCTTTACTGAGCGGATAACCATCAAACATCGCATAAGCTGTCGCTGATTCTGTCAATAGTTGAATCTTTCGATGGGGGTTACAAAATATGCAGTTGTTAGCTGAGTTCCATTGGTGATTATAATGAACATACTCGTAAATTTCACAGTAGTCATTTAGCTCGATCGACTTAAACGGCAGTTTGACAGTACATTGATAAGTGGGCTTTTTATGGACATAATGCTCCCGAAAGCCTTCCTTTTTCAAGTCTCGCCTGACTGCATAATAAGCTTTACCTCCAGGTTTGAGCAAATGAGCAACGTTCATCAATACATCAGCTTGTTCTTCTGGCATCAAGACGTTTAGCACATAACAACAAACGATCGTGTCAAACTTACCATCGGGATATATCGGGGCATAATGTGGATCGTAACCAGTGATGTCTAAGCCTTCTTGTTGTAGTAATCTAACATCATTACCCAGCCCACAGCCAAAATCGAGAATCCGAGATTTCAATAGATTTCTGCTTAATAGTAACTGAACTGGAGATGATAATTTAGTTCGATCGATCGCTGTAAGATGACTAAACTTATTTGCCTGCTTTCTCATAAAATGAGCATCTAATATTTTGAAAAACCTCCGGCGTAACTGTTACCTGATAAAACCATATAAAGTATCCCGCTGCTGGTAATTTCGCCCCAAATCGCAGATTGCGCCTTGTAAATCGGCGACTTCCAAACAGGTTCCGCCGATTGCTCCAGCCATTGTGGTAATGTGCTCCTCCATCAGCGTTCCTCCCAAATCGTTGCAACCCCACCTTAAAGCAGATTTTGCACCTTCTAGCCCTAATTTGACCCAACTGGGTTGATGATTGGGGATATAGTTTCCGAGAAAAATTCGAGCGACGGCAGTGAGGAGAAGAGTGTCCGCCAAAATTGGCTGATCTCTACCAACGCGACTACGCAGGGGTGCCGGAGCTTCTTGCCCCACGAAAGGGAGGATAATAAATTCAGTGATGCGGGTAGGGTAATTATGCTCGATCGCCTGTTGTTGGATCTGCTTTAATCGATCGAGATGGGCAATTTGCTGGGCGGGAGTTTCGATGTGTCCCGATAATAGCGTGCTGGTAGTTGGTATTCCCAATCGATGAGCGGTAGAGACAATTTCAATCCAAGTAGCACTATCGATCTTCTCGGGGCAAATGATCCGCCGGATGCTGTCATCTAAAACTTCCGCCGCAGTTCCTGGCATCGAACCTAACCCCGCATTCCGCAGAGCAATCATCACATCCACATAACTTAAGTCATCTTGCCGAGCGATAAATTGGATTTCCTGAGGCGAGAAAGCATGGAGATGCAGTTGGGGAAAAGTAGATTTAATTGTGGTGACTAGCTCTAGATAATAAGTGAGGGATTTTCCCTGAATTTTTGCAGCGGGATGTAATCCTCCCTGCATACAGATTTCGCTAGCATCTCTAGCGACAGCCTCTTGCGCCTTTGCTAAAATCTGTTCGGTATTCAACCAAAAAGCACCCTCATCGCCAGCCTCGCGGCGAAATGCACAAAAGCTACAGTGCTGCTCACAAATGTTCGTAAAATTGATATTTCGGTTGATTACATAGGTGACGGTATCACCGACTTGTTGTTGGCGCAACTTGTCTGCTGTGACTCGAATGCGATCGATGATATCTGAATCGGTTTGAGTCAGCAGCAGGAGTGCATCTGCGGTTGAAATATCATCTCCTTGTAAGGCTCGATCGAGAATGCCATCGACCATGTTAATGTCTGAAGCGGTAGGTGAAGTGATAATTTCAGACATATCAAGGATACCCAGAATAGAAAACGAACGAGATCGGCTGTCGATCGCTATTGTATTATATAGTTAGTCCTATGATGGGAACCGTCATGACAGCAACGCTAATCCAAAGTCCAGACCGTGTGGTTCTGAAGAATATCAGTTGGCAGACATATCAATCTCTGATCGTTGATTTTGAGCGAGAACCTGCGATGCGACTGACTTACGATCGTGGTACCCTCGAAATTCGTATGCCCCTTGCGCCACATGAAACCTATAAAAAAATTCTCGGCCGCTTAATTGAGACGGCAACAGAAGAACTCAATCTGGAAATTCGCAGCTTGGGTTCGTTGACTTGTAGCCGAAAAGATCTCGCTAAAGGACTAGAACCAGACCAATGTTATTACATTCAAAATGAGGCAATGGTGCGTGGGATTGATCAAATCGATCTGACAAAGCTACCGCCACCAGATTTGGCTGTAGAAATCGATATTACCAGTAGTTCTCTCGATAGATTTTTAATTTATGCCGCCCTCAAAGTTCTAGAGATTTGGCGATATGACGGGCAAATTTTGACTATCTATGGACTGGTAGGGTGTGATTATATCATCCGGGAGAGTAGTATTGCTTTACCACGATTGAAGACGACAGACATTTTACGATTTCTGAGTTTGTCGGCATCAATTGGGGAAAATAATTTATTGAAGCAGTTTCGCCAGTGGTTGAGAGATCTTGAATAACACGTGTCGATCATTAAATACTCCATGCTTTCATCTGTTCAATAGATTCTTTTAAAGCTGGTAATTCTTGTCCGTATTTCTCTGCTGTTTCTAACCATAAGGCGGTAATGATCTTTAAATTAATTAGAGCTTCATTCAATGTTTCTCCCTGTGCCAAGCAGCCTTTTAATACTGGAATCTCGGCAACATAGCCACCTTCTTCGCAGGGATAAGTTACGATTTCATATTGCATTAGTCATCTTCCTCTAGTTCTAGATCTGCTGATTCGATTAATTCTAGAATTTTTTCTACATAGATTGATTTTACTTTATTATCCTGAATAGGAATCGCAAAGATTGTTTCTGAATATATAAAAATATGGTGACTGCCTGTAACTCTATCGAGATAAAATCCTTCATATTCTAGTAAATTGCGGATGTCAGCAAACGTGGCATTCTGCGGGTTGTTTGTCAGTCGATCGATTATTTTTTCTCTTTTGCCCATATTCTCCTGCGATCCGTTTTTAAAAACTAGTTATTACTCATCGATCGCTTGCAGAGCCAGCATCATCTCTTCAGGATGAGCCTCAGCATAATCCCAAGCAGTGGCTAGATCGCTCTCTGTAAGCTGGGGATACATCAAAAGCAAGTCTCGATCGTTACAGCCGAGATCCTGGGCATTGACTAGCTCCCAGATGGCAATCTGCGTATTGGCGATCCGCGCTTCGCCACCACTGATTTCTACAGGTTTGGTAACTGTGGGCTGGATACTTATCAAACTGTGAGTCAATAATTGGATAACATGCTCTTTTTCGGCGGGGGTCAAGGCTAGTAATTGGGATTCTAAGTCTTTCAACGTCATAATTTAAGATATAGCCTTAGATATCCAAACATAGTGCAGATTCTATTATGCCTTACAGCCATCTTGATGAGAGTAACGGACACAAATCATTCCAACTACCAGGTTCGCGACCTCATTATAATCCCGACCGGCCCGGACAAGTCGAGCATATTAGTTTAGATTTGACGCTGGATCTAGCCAATCAGAGTTTTGCAGGTAGTTGTGAAATTAGACTCAATCCAGTTCGGAGTGGAATTGACTCCTTCACGCTCGACGCGGTGAATCTAGACATTCGTGGGGTGCAGATTGATGGTATTGTTCACCAGTTTGATTATGATGGCGAATTGCTACATATTCCAGTCAAGGTAGATGTCATTGCAGGGAAAGTGCTAGATATCTCGATCGAATATGGCGTAGATAAGCCACAACGAGGTCTATATTTTATTCAGCCTGACGAACATTATCCCAATAAACCGACCCAAGTCTGGACGCAGGGAGAAGATGAAGATTCACGGTTTTGGTTTCCCTGTTTTGACTATCCTGGGCAATTAGCAACTTCCGCAATTCGGGTACAGGTGCCCAAAGATTTTATGGCTATTTCCAATGGCGAATTAGTCGAGCAAACAACTTATGGCGAAGACAAGGTTTATCAGTGGTTGCAAAAGGAGATTCATCCAACTTATTTGATGACTTTAGCCGTGGGCAGATTTGCTGAAATCGCCGATACTTGGAATGGTAAGCCTGTTACCTATTATGTAGAAAAAGGTCGTGAGGAACAAGCTAAACTCAGCATGGGTAAAACACCCAAAATGATTGAGTTTTTCAGTGAAAAGTTTGGCTATCCTTATCCATTCCCTAAATATGCTCAAGTTTGTGTCGATGATTTCATTTTCGGTGGGATGGAAAACACTTCGACAACGCTATTAACTGATAGGTGTTTACTCGATGAACGAGCATCTTTAGATAACTTTAATACCGAAAGCCTAGTTGCTCATGAGTTAGCTCATCAATGGTTCGGCGATTTAGTGGTGATTAAACATTGGTCACACGCTTGGATCAAGGAAGGGATGGCTTCCTATTGCGAGGTCTTGTGGACAGAATTTGAATATGATAAAGATGAAGCAGCTTATTATTTATTAGGTGAAGCGCAAAGTTATTTCTCTGAAGATAGCGATCGCTATCGTCGGCCGATCGTCACAAATATCTATCGAGAAGCGATCGAGTTATACGATCGACATCTCTATGAAAAAGGTGCTTGTGTTTATCACATGATTCGAGCAGAATTAGGCGATGAATTATTCGATAAATTTATCCATACTTTCGTCCGAGATAATGCTCACAAAACCGTCGAAACGATCGATCTCCTCCGCGCGATCGATAAAGCTACCGGACGTAATTTATCATTCCTCTTCGATCAATATGTCTATCGCGGCGGACATCCAGAATTTAAAGTTGCGTATAGTTGGGATGGTGATAGTAAACTTGCTAAACTCACTGTTACCCAAACTCAAGCAAAAGAAGGTATTCATACCCTCGACAATGACCTGTTCGATCTGAAAATTCCGATCGGTTTTGGCTATGTTAAAGAGGGGGTGACTGATGTTAAAGTCACCCGAATTCGCGTCTATGAAAAAGAACAGGTTCTCTATTTCCCCCTCGAAACTAAACCCGATTTCATCAGCTTTGATGTCGGTAATAACTATTTAAAAACCGTTACCCTCGAATATCCACTCCCCGAACTTAAAGCCCAACTCAAGTCAGACCCCGACCCGATTTCACGGATCTATGCAGCAGAAGCGATCGCCAAAAAAGGCAACCTCGAAGCCGTCAAAGCCCTAGCCGATTGTCTCGCCACTGAAGAATTTTGGGCTGTTAGACTCGAAGCCGCACAACAGCTAGCGACAATTAAATTAGACCAAGCTGTCGCCGCCTTAGTCGCTAAAATCGGCGATGAGGATGCTTATGTTCGGCGGGCAATTGTCGAAGAATTAGCCAATATCAAAACCCCTGAAACTTATGCAGCCATTAAAGAGTTAGTTGAATCAGGCGATGCCAGCTACTACGTCGAAGCCGCAGCCTGTCGCACTCTAGGTGGGATGACTACCGCCAGCCTCAAAGACAAGCAGGAAGAAGCAATTAACCTGCTCACCGATGTCCTCAATACCCGCGCTGGCTGGAATGAAGTCGTCCGGGGTGGGGCGATCGGAGGTTTGAGCAAAATGATCGATTCACCCACAGCCCTCAATACCATCCTAGAGTATGTCAAACCAGGCGTACCTCAACCGCTGCGGTTGCCTTCAATTCGTGCCCTTGGCGCGATTGCTCAAGGTCAATCCGAAGCAAATTTGACAGTTATTATCGAGAAGTTAGCCGAACTTTCCCGCGAGTCATTTTTCCTCACTCAGGTGTCGGTAGTCAACGCCTTGAGCCAAATGGAAACCGTCAAAGCGATCGGCGTACTGCAAGGTTTAGCTAGCCAAAGTCCCGACGGACGAGTCAAACGGATGGCCGATGAAGGGGTACAAAAAGTACAGAAGAAAATTGGCTCGGATCGTGCAGTCAAGCAGTTACGTGAGGAATTAGAAGAAGTTAAGAAAACTAATCAGGAATTGAAGAGTCGGCTGGAAAATCTGGAGGCTAAAAATCAGCAGCCAATATAATCAATATTAAGTAACTCAGAGGCTGCATTATACTTCTCTAATGCACCTTCTGAAATATTTTAATCGCACCAATTATGCCGTTAACTTTGTAGCCTAAATACAATCTAAGTAACCATATTTTAATATAACTGATGTGAAGCCTACTCATGGTTCTTTGATATAGTCGCTTCGTCGGATATGAATACCAACAATCGTTTTGCCTTTAGAGCGAAGAATATTCAAACCATCTTCTAAAGTTAACTTCAGTTCATCGACAGGTTGAAAAAGCGAGCAAAAATACTCTTGATGAGGTTTAAAATATCGAGTATGAAATTGAAAAAACCCCCATAAATCGACATTGGCAAGACCAGAATTCAAGGAATATGCACCTACACGACAACTCTTTTTATCTGCGATTTTTTCAATATAAGGGATAAATTCTGGAATTATATCGAAGAGACTTTCTTCCGCATCTTTTAGCTCAACTGCTGGAGGCAATCGCGTGGAAATAGTTGCATCATTATGTCCAAATAGATTTTGACCAATCCAAGGAGAACACTCTACTCGTGCGCCACTCTGTTTGGCACAAATTCTTAAGAAAGCATACTGAAAAAGCTGGTTGCCAAATCGCCCTAATTTCCCAAGAGAGGACATTGTTAGAACTGGTCGATCGTCAATTATTGTGTCTTCTCCTGAAGAAACCAAGTTTTCTTCGGCATCTTTATTAAAAGTCTCAAACACGCTGAAGACTCTTTCCATTTCGCTCTTGGCAATGTATTGAGCACTTACCGTTCTATCCTCCGATCGATCGTCTGGCACAGAATAATTCCTCTCTCTTATTCTAAAAATTTCTGAAGGTAGTAGTTTCATGTCGTTGTTGCTACGATCGAGCCAAAACTGGCTGCCTAGTCTGCGCCACTTGTTCCACAATATCAGCCGCTCGATTCACTCCTCCAGCCTGACGAATCGACTCTTGCAACCTGACTGCATTTTGTTTGTAGATATCTTCGGCTAATACCTGCTTAACTGCTGTCCGTAGTCTTGAACTGCTCAATTTCGCTAGGGGTAATACCTCGCCTGTTCCTGTCCAAGCAATTCTGGCAGCAACTCCTGGTTGATCGTTGGCAACAGGGATTGCTACCATCGGCACCCCATTACTCAATGATTCCAAGGTGGTATTCATCCCTGCGTGAGTAATGGTGAGAGTAGCTTTTTGGAGCAATTCTAGCTGAGGAGCATAACCCACAACAAGCGGGGAACCGGGTAACTCTGGCAGTGATTCTGGACTACTTCCGCCACCTAACGCAATGACTAACTGAGCATCCAATCCAGCACACGCTTCAGCAATATTTTTAAAAACCCCGTTCAAGCGGTTTTGTAAAGTTCCCATTGAGGCGTAAATCAATGGCTGCCCCGTTAATTTTTCAAATGGAAACGGAGCAGGTTCTCGACTAGCAGTGTTATTGTAAGGCCCATTAAAATGGAAGCATTGGGGCAAATCCTGCCGAGGAAATTCAAAGTCAGCCGGCTGTTGGCATAGTTGGGCAAGTTGAGAATAGGCATCATTGGGGTGCAAGTGTGGCGGCAACTTCCATTCTCGGCGGTGCTGGGCGACTAATTCTCTGACAGGTTGGGTAATGCGATTAATCAACTCATAACCAAATTGATTGCGCTGTTTTGCCCACCAGGCTGGACTATAAGACCAATTAGTATTCAGCGGCGGAATACTCTTTTCTCGATTCAGCATCAGGGCGCAGCACACACTAATAAAGGGAATCTCCAAAAAATCTGCAACTGTTCCGCCGCCAAATGAAGTTTGATCTATCAGCATTAGTTCAACACCTGCGGCTTCGATCGCTGTTGGAGCTTCCCGCAGGATGGTTGTTGCCAATTGTTGGATCAGCGTGACACTATATCGGAAGGCTGCTAACCCACTCAAAGTCCCCAGTTCGTTAAAAGATGCTGTAGATGCTCCAATGGGAAATTGTGCTTCCCCAATTGCGCGAAATTCCAGTCCGGCGGCTACAGCTTTGGGTTGAGCATCGAGGGTGCCAAACAGGGTGACACGATGACCACGCTGTCGAAGTTCATGTCCCAATGTCGTCATCGGATTAAGATGACCTGTGAAGGTAGGGCACAGCAAACCAAAATGAGTCATGTACGGCTCCTTAATTTAGATAACGATATTCGATCGCGCCAATTACACTGGCGATTCTTTGCCCACGAGCAATCTTCGTCTGGAACTTGGATCTTTCAGTTAATCTAGTAGGGTGTGTTAGTCGTAGTGTAACTTACCATGTCATAACACCACAAACTAAATATTAATAACAATAATGTCGAGTGAATATTTTGCGACAGTCGCAAGAGGATTAGAAGAGTTAGCCACACAGGAGTTAACCGAATTGGGGGCGCAGAATGTCGCCCCTGGCTTTTGTGGGGTCTCGTTTCAGGGCGATCGAGAATTACTATATCGCGTCAACTTATGGGCGCGACTGCCCTTTCGGGTATTGGTAAAGCTAGGTGAGTTTCCCTGCATTGATGGTGATGAACTCTATCAAAGTCTCCAGAGCATCGACTGGGGGGAATATCTCACCCCAGAGTTGACGATGGCTGTGACTGTGACGGGGAAAAATGACCAGTTAAATCACAGCCACTTTACGGCGGTACAGGCGAAACGAGCGATTACAACTCAGCAGACAAAGCAATTTGGTAGTCGATCGAATGTCGATATTACCGATCCTGATGTGCGGATCAATGTTCATATCGATAAAGATCTTTGTACCATCAGTCTCGATAGCTCTGGAAGTAGCCTCCACCGTCGCGGCTATCGCTCGGCAGTTGGCGATGCCCCACTTAAAGAGTCTCTAGCATCCGCGTTGGTTAAAATGTCCGGCTGGACTCCAGATTTAGCCTTTGTCGATCCGCTTTGTGGTTCGGGGACATTACCCCTAGAAGCAGCAATGCAAGCATTAAACATCGCTCCAGGGGTTTTTCGGGAAAGCTTTGGCTTTGAACGCTGGCTAGACTTCGATCGAGAGTTATTCGATCAACTGATGAAGGCGGCTGAAGCTGGTGAAAAAAAAGAGATCCAGGTCACAATTATCGGCAGCGATCGTAGTTATGACGTAATCAAACAAGCGCAAGCCAACGCCCTCAAATCTGGCGTTGGCAGCTATATTCAGTTTGCCCAGAGAGAATTAGCCGATGTCGAAGCCCCCGCCGACTCAGGGGTTTTGCTCTGCAATCCGCCCTATGGTGAGCGACTCGGACGCGATGAGGATTTAGGGGCTTTTTATAAGCTGTTGGGCGATATCCTCAAAAACCGATTCAAGGGTTGGACGGCGTATGTATTGAGTGGAAATAAGGAATTGGCGAAATCGATCGGTTTGCGTTCTGCCCAGCGCACGACAGTCTACAATGGCACTTTGCCCTGTCAATTAATGAAATATGAGATGTATTAAACCTCTTGCAAAAGTCAGGAGGTAAGTGTGATGAGAGGGTAGAGGGTAGTCTTACAGTTTGATAGGATTGCTATATGATAAACATCAATATCTACTTTTTAATAGATGGTCGCTTATTTAATGGACGATCGCTACTGCTAGTGATGTTAAAAGCCATATTGTAGATTAACTCATTCGTTCGGGCCGACTTAAATAAATCTACGACTGGCTGTGGATAATCAACCCCAATATTCACCCCAAACCGCTCTTGTTCTACTGGTAAAAGTCGCCAAGGTTCGTGAACTTTTGCCGCTGGAACTTGGGCTAGTTCTGGCAACCAGTGTTTCACATACTTACCCTCGCGATCGTAATCCTGAGCCTGCTTGCTAATATTAAAAAAACGAAATCCTCGCGCATCATTACCCACTCCGGCGGTGTAGTTCCAATTGCCCCAATTGCTGCAAACATCATAATCGATGAGTACAGACTCAAACCATTCTGCACCCATCCGCCAATCGATACCCAAATTTTTAGTCAGGAAACTGGCAACATTTTGCCGTCCGCGATTAGACATAAATCCAGTTGCAGCTAACTCACGCATATTTGCATCCACTAGCGGAAATCCCGTCCGACCCTCGCGCCAGAGATCGAATCTAGTCCAATCTTCTTTCCAAGATAGATCTACTCCTTGCAAACCCGATCGTTTGAAGATCTGATTGCCATGTTTAGCACAAATAAACCGAAAATAATCCCGCCACAACAGCTCGAAAATTAACCAATAGGTCGAATCATTTTCGATCCGTTCAGCTTCATATTTTCTGACCTGTTGATAAATATACCGAGGCGAGAGACAGCCCAAGGCTAACCAAGCCGAAAATTTAGAAGAATAATCCGCGCCCAACATCCCGTTCCGCGTCTCTTTATAAACTCGCAACTTATCTCGCGTCCAAATATACTCCTCTAATCGAGCGATTCCGGCAGTCTCACCACCCTGGAAGGCTAAAACTCCACGCGAGTCAATTGGAGTCGCTTCTAGCCCAAAATCAGCTAGACTGGGTAGATTTCCAGGCGGGAGATCTGGTGGTAGCGGGGGGAGACTTGCTGGTGCGGCGAGAGCTTTAGCTACACCACATTCTTTTTCGACATCTTTGCGAAATTTGGTAAACAGTTCGGGCAGATGGGGCAGGCTAAAGGGGAGATCTTGCAGCCGATAGAGCGTATGACCCCAGAAGGATTTGCAATTGACATTTGTCGCTTTTAATGCTGCTACTAGTGCGCTATCTACAGCAATTTCTTCGGCGGTAACTTCGCGATGATAGTAAACATCTGTAATGCCTAATTGGGTGATTAATGTCGGGAGAATCACCTCTGGTAATCCCCGCCGAATAATCAGATCGCTGCCACGCGATCGCCAAGACTCGCGCAAGTCAGCAATACTCTCGATCAGAAATTGCGATCGAAATGCCCCAGTCTTGGGAAAGCCAAATTTAGTTTGACCGAAATGTCGATCGTCAAAGCAATATACAGGAATTACTCTAGCACCCTCTTTAATCGCTTGAATCAGCGGTGCATGATCGTGCAACCGCAGATCGTTTCGATACCAGATTAATACTTGTTTCGCAGCCATAGGAACAGGAGATAGGGGTTAGAGGTTAGGGTAAATATCAGTGTAAAAAATCAACAGGTATTTACTGTCCATTATTACGTTATTACCGATCGCCTAGCCTCCATTGCCTACATTCTAACTACCCACCAACCTGGAGTGCGCGATTACTGAAAGCTGGATTGACATCTGCGGGTGCAGAATTAGCATGTGAATACTGGCTCCAGAAATACGCAAATTCCCTGGCTTTAGTAATCCAATCAGGTTCGATCCGATACATGCGTCGTGGTCGACCCCGACCTTCAACTTTTTTCCAGTACCCAACAATGGTACCGCTACCTTCGAGGAATTTAATTGCACTGTACAGTACAGTATCTGAGAGTCGATAGGTTGAAGATTCACGCTCCAATCGAGCAATCAATTCAGTCCCATAGGAATCTCCCTGAAGCAAAATATCGAGAATATAGCAAACCGCCAACTCTTGATTGAGATAAAGTGGTGGCGGATTGCGGAAAAAGCAGTAGATGTCATCAAAATTCATACGTTTTACCATCTTTAATGTTGGTAAACCAATTTATACTTAGCTTAAAGAGAGAATCTCTCTAGCCAAACTCGCCCAGACAAATATGTCTAAACAAGACGGCGGAACAATTATTGGATGTAGCGGGAGCGATCTGCCACTCAACGGTCGAAGTGAAAAACATCTAAATTGCCTGCTTTTCAGTCAAAGGTTGGTAGTAATGTCCCCAAGGTTCAAGATCGATGCCTAGATATAATGAGGCACGAGTCTTTATTGCTATGCCGAGTATAATATCAGTCAAAAATACAATTGAAATCGCGAAGCAGATTATAGATACTTATTTTCTAGCTTAACTCATCCAATTTACGCTCTGGGATAATTATTCTAATTTCTTATCAATTCCTTAAATAAATTTATGTCAGATTCTGGAATTAATGGTAATGCACCGCAAACTGTTAAGAAAATTGCTGCCCAACTGCGGCGGGTCGGTTGGGTGGGCTTTTGGTTACAACTTGTGCTAGCTGTTGTTTCAACCCTGATTTTTCTATTTGCGATTCCATTTGCGAGTACCGGCGCAAGCAATCCAGGGACAGGCGGGAGTTTACTGTTTGCGGTGGGAGGATTACTAGTGCTGTATGGCAGTACGTTCTGGTCATTTCGCTATGTGACGATCGCTCGTAAGCTGAAAAATCCCGATCTCCGACCCAAAAAAGCCGAGACAATTAAGACAATTCAGTGGGGCATCATGTCTAGCTTGACAGGGATGGGATTGAGCGTGTTGGGAGCAGAATCGATCGCGGGTACTCTATTGGGTAAATCGCTCTCCCTTGCCCAACCTTTTGCTGTCTATAGTCCCGATGCACTGAGTAAAATTATTCAGCCGCTGGATATTTTTATCGTTCTTGCCAATACCCACACAATTACCGCCCACTTTATCGGGGTGCTCGGTTCATTAATGTTGCTCAGTCAGATTACTAAGTCTAGTTCGTGAAAAGTGCTAAATTGCGGTGAAATTATGCCTGAATTCGACCGACCTCCAGAATAAAACTGATAATGGTGATAGAGCATTGGTTTTATTGAGAGTTCGAGCCGAGAAATGACAAGTAGAAAGAAAAGTGGCTGGCGTGGATTGCGACTATTTGCTACGAGTGTGCGCCAGTCGGTATCGGTATTTCGCTACAGTAGCAAAGCTCTAAATTTGGTCTGGAATACCAGCCATCCTTTGACGGTAGCCTTGGCGATTTTGGCTGTGTTAGGTGGCGTATTGCCTGGAGCGATCGCATATATTGGGAAGTTAATCGTCGATAGTGTGGTGATAGCTGCTCGAAGCGGTTTAGAGATCGATCGGTATCATGCTTTAAGTTATGTGGGGATAGAAGCAATCGCGATCGTGGTGTTTGCCGCTTGTCAGAAGGGGCTAGTCGTTGCGCAATCATTACTCAGGGTGCTATTGGGGCAACGGGTAAATGAATCAATCCTCGAAAAAGCACTTACCCTAGATCTGGCGCATTTTGAAGATTCAGAATTTTATGACAAGATGAGTCAGGCTAGGTCTCAAGCATCCAGCCGCCCATTATCCCTAATTACCCGCACCTTTGGTTTGTGTCAATCTGCGCTGACGTTATTGACGTTTGGTGGTTTATTGTGGCGGTTTTCAGTGTGGGCTGTGCTTGTACTAATTGTGGCAGCAATTCCGTCTTTTATTGCGGAAACTCGGTTTTCCGAACATGCCTTTCGGTTATTCCGCTGGAGATCTCCAGAAACTCGTCAGCAGCACTATTTAGAAACCCTACTGGCGAGGGAAGATTATGCCAAGGAAGTGCAGCTTTATCAACTCGGTGGAATGCTGTTGCAGCGTTACCGCGATATCTTTAACCGACTTTATAAGGAAGACCGCGATCTCACAATCAAGAAGGGCTTCTGGGGCTATCTGCTGGGACTACTGAGTACGGGTGCATTTTATGCCGCTTATGCTTGGATCGCGATCGAGGCAATTTCTGGCAAGATCAGTTTGGGTGAAATGACCATGTACCTAGTCGTATTTAGACAGGGACAATCAACATTTGCCTCGGCATTAACTTCGATCGGCGGGATGTATGAAGATAACCTGTATCTTGCTAATCTTTATGAATTTTTAGAACAGCCGATTCCCCAATCTCAAGGAAAAGTAACTAGCGGAATTATCCCCAATGGCATTTGGTTCGAGCATGTTTCCTTTAGTTACCCTGGCAGTCATCAACCAGTCTTAACTGATATCTCTTTACATCTACAACCAGGCGAAAAGCTAGCGATCGTGGGTGAAAATGGTTCTGGTAAAACAACTTTAATTAAGTTGCTAACCAGGTTGTATACACCTAGTAGTGGCAGAATTTATCTTGATGGCGTAGATTTAAATGATTGGAATATTGAGGTATTAAGACAAAGGATGGGGGTGATTTTTCAGAACTTCGTTCAATATCAATTTACCGTTGGCGAAAACGTTGGCGTTGGCGATGTCGAGCATCTAGACGATCTCAAGGAATGGAAGTTAGCAGCTGAGAAAGGGATGGCGAAACCCTTTATTGATAAGTTGCCAGAGGGCTTTAATACGCAGCTAGGTAAATGGTTTAAAGGTGGACAAGAATTATCAGGTGGACAATGGCAAAAGATTGCGCTCTCACGAGCTTTTATGCGATCGAATGCGGATATTCTGATCCTCGATGAGCCAACGGCAGCAATGGATGCCGAAGCCGAGATGAATATCTTTAACCATTTTCGCGCTCTAACTCAAGATCGAATGGTAGTATTAATTTCTCATCGATTTTCCACAGTCAGGATGGCTGATAAAATCATCGTGATGGCAAGCGGTAAAATTATCGAGCAAGGCAGTCACACGCAACTATTAGCAGATGGCGGACGCTATGCTCATTTATTTTCACTTCAAGCAGCAGGTTATCAATAGACTCGGTTATTTGAATTACTGATGCTCCGACGACCAAGCAGTCATTGCTGACTGATAAACATCTTTCCAAGGTACTTGATGTTGCTCGGCAAGTGCCGCACAGTCGGCATATTCAGGTTGAATATTGATAATCCGAGCGTCATTAACTAGATTATTGCGCGCAACTTTTACCCGCACTCCACCATATTTAGTCATCACAGACTCGATCGAGCGAGGTAGGATCGAGCGAATTTGCCTGTCGCGTCGAATGCCTAACGTGCTAGTTTCGGTAAAGATAACTTGTTCGCAGTCAATCGATCGATCTAACGGACAAATCACCGTCAGCAAAATACCTGAACGTGATTTTTTCATCCCAATTGGTTGAGTGAATACATCCACGGCTCCAGCCGCAAATAATCGATCGAAAATATACCCGATCGCTTGAGGATTGAGATCGTCAATTTGGGTACTCAAAACGTCGATGGTTTCGAGACATTCTGGTTTGACTGAGGATGCTGTCACAGTATCGATCGTTGTACCGATCCACAGACGTAAAATATTCGGAATGGGTAATGAAATTGTGCCCGCACCCAAACCAATTTGTTGTAATTGCATTATTGGAGCTGCGCCAAATTCAGCCGCTAGAGTCACCGCTATTGCCGCACCTGTCGGTGTCACCAACTCTCGATCGATCCCATTGCTGTACACTGGCACCTGACGAGACGACCATAATTTGAGCACAGCGGGGACAGGTACGGGTAAAATCCCATGCGCCGCACGAACTGTACCCCCACCAGTTGGCAGCGGCGAACAGTAAACTTTGCAAATATCGAGATAATCTAAACCCAGACAAGTCCCGACGATATCGACGATCGCATCCACAGCCCCCACCTCATGAAAATGCACCTCCGAGGGGTCGATGCCGTGAACGGCACCTTCGGCGATCGCTAGTTGGCGAAAAATGTTCAAACTCCACTGCGTTGCTCTAGGGGGCAAATTCGCCGCATGGATCAGATTTTCAATTTGGGGAAGGTTGCGTTGGGGCGTATCGTAGTGATGATGGTGATGGTGGTCATGATGGTCGTGACTATGCCCGTGATGGACTGAACCTCGATTCACACTACCAACTGCGGTAGGATGGGGAGTATGACTATGTTCGCGATCTGCTGGGAGGAGTTCTCCGTCAACGTGTTCGCGATCGTGCGAATGGTGATGATGGTGGTGTCCGCGATCTGTTGATGACTGAATTGCCAGCAGATCTACATGTACTTTAGTCGCAATTTGCCCATTGTGATGGACTTTTTCTGCCCATAACTTGTACTCAGACACGATTCCCAATCGATCGAGCTGGGAGGTTAAATATGCCAAAGGCACCCCTGCATCTACCAATGCACCCAAGCACATATCCCCAGCGATTCCAGTTTGGCATTCTAAATAAGCAATTTTCATATCTTTGGAATCAGGAATTGGCTACCGATCGTTAGTTATTTAATATTTGGAGCTGATAAAACATTCTCATCCCTGGAGCCTAACCCCTAAAGCCTCTACCCTCTAACCTCTAAATCATGGCAACTACTTACGAAGTTCATCCGGAGACACCGCAGACGAGAAGAATTGATGAGATTGTGGCAGCATTGCGGAGTGGTGCGGTGATGCTGTACCCAACAGATACAGTGTACGCGATCGGCTGTGACCTCAACTCGAAACTAGCAGTCGATCGAGTTCGACAGATCAAGCGGATGTCTAATGATAAACCCTTAACTTTTTTGTGTCAGTCTCTCTCTAATATCTCGGAGTACGCTGTTGTCGCCGATTCTGCCTATCGATTGATGAAACATTTCATTCCAGGCACTTATACTTTTATTTTACCTGCTACCAAGCTGGTTCCCAAACTCGTTCAAGATCCTAAGCGCAAAACTACCGGAATTAGGGTGCCGAAACACTCATTATGTCAAATGCTCCTGGAGAAATTAGGAAATCCAGTAATTTCCACATCCGCCCAAATTCAAGATGATGATGGTTATCAACCCACCTTTGGCGTCGAAAAAGCCGTATTGTTCGATCGATTAGAAAAATTAGTGGATATTATCATCGATGATGGCTCGGAACTAGGGACAGAAAACTCGACAGTATTGGATATGACGATCGATCCCCCAGCCGTAATTCGGGAAGGTTTAGGCTTTGATGAGTTAACAGCTTGGTTGTAATCTCGCTAATGTCGATCGCGGCATCTAATCACTCCCATGTCGATGCGACCCCCAGACTCCCCTGCGGTGGTCTAGAGATTCCCGATCCTCGATCCTCTAAAATAGACATCAGTGCAATTGGTGTTGAATAATTATCGTGAAGCGAAAATCTTTAGCAATCGCCACTCCGGTGGGTAGTTTTAAGGGAGCTTTTGCTCACGGAGTACTAACTGGATTAGAACAGGCTAACATTGTGGCTGACGCTTATGCTGCGGCATCTTCATCAGTGATTCCGGCTAGTTGGGCTGCGATTGGGCAAGCTAGTAAATTAGGCGTAGACTATTGGCTAGCTGGCTTGTCAGCCTTACAACAGCCCGGTGCCAATATGAGTAAGGTAGTTCAACGCGGCATTCGGATCTTTAGCAGCCATCTTCGCCAGCATCTATATCAATCTCACAACCCTACTCTGTATATTGCGACAAATGCCGTAATCAACCCAGCAGCGGCAGCCGAAACACAAAGTCATCTCGCCCAAGATTTAGGCAAAAGATTACTCCGAGCCTCCGTACACAAAGATCGCAGTTGGGTGGATGCGAATCTGCGCTTCACACTATTTAGTACTCATGCTAGTACCCAAGATCGAGAAACCATCCAGCGGATTACTCCAAATAACTTTCCCGCTGTCGCTTATGCCTCCTCCAGGATTATGCACGCTTGGGAGATTCCAGCTTGGATTGAGGGGAAGCCTTATGTAGATGCAGCATATACTTGTCTATGCCCAGCGATGGCGATGGTAGCCACAGGATATCAACAGACGATCGCCATCGCCAACGAGCCAGGTACGATGTATCAGGATATGTTTCATATCGATCCAGTGCCAACGCATAGTCATAATGTGCCGATCCACATTATCCGTCCCGATGTTCAGCTCAAGGAATTGGGTGTAGATTTTACTAGAGCAACTCCGGCTGGCTTAATTGCTGCGTATCAACATGGACTCAGCAAAGGAGCAGAATTTGCCCGTCAGTGGTAATAATTAAAGATTTAAACACTAACGTTCGATCGCGCTCGATTCACCTTAAATAACCCAAGTTGCTACCCATAACCCCAGCGGTTAGAAACCACCGCTCAGAGTGCAAAG